>NZ_JBEZGX010000014.1:0-148862 GCF_040650235.1 Kitasatospora sp. NPDC048722 | reverse complement strand
GCGGCCGGTCCGCTGATCGATGCCCACGATCCGGCACGCCTCGGTGTTGCTGTAGCCCTGCTGCATGAGCCGGGAGTATGCCGCCCGCTCCCGGCTCAGCTTCACGGGCCCCTGAGCTGTCCGGTCCTCACGGATCTCGAAGTCCAATGCATCCCCTGAGCTGGGGTGTTGCAACGACTCCTAGAACCCAGGCGAGGAGGCCGGGCCCTTCGGCGTTCCCGCAGGTCAGTCGAGGTACGGGATCAGCCCGTGTTCCTCCAGATACTCCATCTGCGCCCGCACCGACAGCTCGGCGGCGGGCCACAGCGCGCGGTCCACGTCCGCGTACACCCGGGCCACCACCTCGGCCGCGGTCCGGCAGCCCGCCTCGACCGCCGTCTCCACCTGGGCGAGCCGGGTGGCCCGGTGGGCGAGGTAGTAGTCGACGGCACCCAGGGCGTCCGCGAGCACCGGCCCGTGACCGGGCAGGACGGTCCGCACGCCGTGCTCGGACGCCATCGTGTGCAGGCGGCGCAGCGAGTCCAGGTAGTCGCCCAGACGGCCGTCCGGGTGGGCGACCATCGTGGTGCCGCGGCCGAGGACGGTGTCGCCGGTGAGGATCGCGCCGTCGGCGGGCAGGTGGAAGGTCAGCGAGTCCGAGGTGTGCCCGGGGGTGCCGACCACCCGCAGGTGCAGGCCGCCCACGTCCAGGCGCTGCCCGCCGACCAGGCCCTCGGAGCCCAGCCGGTGCGCCGGGTCCAGCGCCAGGACCTTGCTGCCGGTGAGCTCGGCGAAGCGGACCGCGCCCTCGGCGTGGTCCGCGTGGCCGTGGGTGAGCAGGGTGAGCGCCACGCGCTTGCCCTGCTCTTCCGCGAGGTCGATCACGCGGCGCAGGTGGCCCTCGTGCAGCGGGCCCGGGTCGATCACCGCCGCGAGGTCCGAGCCGGGCTCGGAGAGCAGCCAGGTGTTGGTGCCGTCCAGCGTCATCGGCGAGGGGTTCGGCGCCAGCACGCAGAGCGCCCGCGGGGTGGCCTCGCCGCCGACCTCGGCGGCGGGGTCACCTGGGAGGAGTCCGCTCACCTGCCGCCCTCGCCGTCGCGATGCAGGGCGCGCAGCGGGAGCGCCCGGACGAGGGCCCGCTGGGCCACCTCGACGAACGGGACCGGCTGGTCGCAGGCGGCGGTGCGCGGGGGCAGGCGGCGGGCGGGCATCTCGGGTGCCGTCCGGCGAGCCACGTCGTTGTGGGTCATCGGGCGTCGGTCCTCTCTCTGCGGTGGTGCTCGGTTCTGCGGCAGGGTCTGTGAAGCGGCTGCGAGCGGTCTCGCGGTCCGGGCTCAGGCTTCGGGGAAGTCCCCGTCGATGGTCAGCTCGTCATACCCCGGCCATCGAACGGTCATGCGGTCGCCGCGGACCTCGGCCCGGCCCAGCACCGGGTCCAGCGCGCGCTGCCCGGCCGCGGTCAGGGCCTCGGCGGCGCTCCGCACCGACGACAGCTCGCGCAGCACCGTGACGGTCGGCGGCAGCATGCCGAACCGGCCCTCGTCGTAGCCGCGGACGGCCTCGGCGGGCGCCATCCAGGTCACCCGGTCCGCCTCGCCGACCTCCAGCGCGGCCCGCTGGCCGAACGGCAGGGCGGCGACGAAGAACCAGGTGTCGTACCGGCGCTCCTCGAACTCCGGGGTGATCCAGCGGGCCCAGCCGCCCAGCAGGTCGCTGCGCAGCACCAGGCCGTGCGCGCGGAGGAAGTCGGCGAAGGACAGCTCGTGGGCCTCCAGCGCGGCCCGCTCGGCGCTCCAGTCGCGCGGCTCGGCGATGCTCCGCGCGTCCGGGCCGGCCAGCAGCACGCCGGCCTCCTCGAAGGTCTCGCGGACGGCCGCGCAGACCACCGCCTGCGCCGTCCGGGCGTCCACGCCGAGGCGCCGCGCCCACTCCTCGGGGCCGGGCCCGGCCCAGGCGAGCTCGGCCTCGGCGTCCCGCGGGTCCACCCCGCCGCCCGGGTAGGCGTACATGCCGGCGGCGAAGGCCATCGAGGTGCGCCGGCGCAGCAGGTAGGCCTCGGGCCCGGAGGCGGCGTCGCGCAGCAGCACCACCGTCGCGGCGGGCTTCGCCGCCGGCGGGGTCGCCGCACCGGAGTCGACCGCCCGGATCCGGGCGGGCCAGCCGGGCGGCATCGGGAGCGTCGTGGCTCGATGGTCCATGCCCGGATGCTAAGCGCACGAAGGCGGGGTTGGACAGGCCCGGCCCCGCCTTCGTGATCACGACCGGAGCGGTCAGGCGCTCTTGACCCGCACCTGGAGCTCGACCTCGACCGGGGCGTCCAGCGGCAGCACCGCGACGCCGACCGCGCTGCGGGCGTGCACGCCGGCCTCGCCGAGCACCTTGCCGAGCAGCTCGCTGGCGCCGTTGATCACGGCCGGCTGGCCGGTGAAGTCGGGGGCGGAGGCGACGAAGCCGACGACCTTGACGACGCGCTCGATCAGGTCGAGGTCGCCGATCACCGACTTGATGGCGGCCAGGGCGTTCAGCGCACAGGTCTGCGCGAGCTCCTTGGCCTCCTCCGGGGACACCTCGGCCCCGACCTTGCCGGTGCTCGGCAGCTTGCCGTCGACGACCGGCAGCTGGCCCGAGGTGAACACGAACTCACCCGCGCGCAGCGCCGGGACGTACGCGGCGACCGGGGCGGCCACCGGCGGCAGGCTCAGACCCAGCTCGGCGAGCTTCGACTCGACCTTGCTCATGCGTTCTTCTCCCGCTTGAAGTAGGCCACCAGGGTCTCCGGGTTGGGACCCTGCACGACCTGGACCAGCTCCCAGCCGTCCTCGCCGAAGTTGTCCAGGATCTGCTTGGTGGCGTGCACCAGCAGCGGCGCCGTCATGTATTCCCACTTGGTCATGGCCAGACTCTAGACGAGCGGCCGAGGCGATCGGCCCCGCTGACGGACCGGCGTGTGAGGTGGCCCACAAACCGGGCATGATTCAGGCCCGGTCCCCCCGGTGCTCCGGGCATCCGGCGCGCTCGCTGGTTACTCTCGCGAGAGGGCAACCGGAGAGCGGGCCGGCCGACAGAGCGGCCCCGGCCCTCGGAGACGGACGGAGACGGAGCGTGGCACGCACCCCCGGCCAGGCGGCCCGGCGCGACCCCGACTGGGAGGGCGTCCGGCTGCACGTGGTCAGCGGTAAGGGCGGCACCGGGAAGACCACGCTGGCCGCCGCGCTGGCGCTGGCCCTGGCCGCCGAGGGCGGCCGGGTGCTGCTGGTCGAGGTGGAGGGCCGCCAGGGCATCGCCGAACTGTTCGGGATCGCCGCGCTGCCGTACGAGGAGCGCCGGATCGCCTCGGTCTCCCGGCGGCAGCTCGGCCTGCCGGCCGTCGCGGACGACGCGGACGCGCCGGGCGGCTCCGGCGCCCCGGGCGGCAGCGGCGAGGTCTTCGCGCTGGCCATCGACACCGAGCAGGCCCTGCTCGAGTACCTGGAGATGTTCTACAAGCTCGGCCGGGCCGGCAAGGCGCTGCAGAAGGTCGGCTTCGTCGACTTCGCGACCACCATCGCGCCCGGCGTCCGGGACGTCCTGCTCACCGGCAAGGCCTGCGAGGCCTCCCGCCGCAAGGGCCCGGACGGCCGCCGCAGCTACGACGCGATCGTGATGGACGCCCCGCCGACCGGCCGCATCACCCGCTTCCTGAACGTCAACTCCGAGGTGGCCGGCCTGGCCAGGATCGGACCGATACACACCCAGGCGCAGGCCGTGATGCGGGTGCTGAAGTCGCCGGAGACCGCGGTGCACCTGGTCACCCTGCTGGAGGAGATGCCGGTGCAGGAGACGGTCGACGGCTTCACCGAGCTGCGCGAGTCGGGTCTCCCGATCGGCGGCGTGATGATCAACATGGTCCGGCCGCCGCTGCTGGACGCGGCCGCGGTCGCCGCGATGGACGGGGACCACCGCGAGGAGGTCGCCCTGGCCCTCGGCGAGGCCGGGCTGGGCGGGCGCTCGCGCAAACCGGAGACCGTCCGGGCCGCCGTCGACCCGCTGCTCGACCCGCTGCTGGAGCAGGCCCGCGAGCACGCCGAACGGGTCGAGCTGGAGCGCGCGCAGCGCGCCGACCTCCAGCACCTGAAGCTCCCCACCTACGAGCTCCCGCTGCTCGGCGAGGGCGTGGACCTCGGCGGGCTGTACCGGCTGGCGGGCGAACTCAAGCGGCAGGGGGCGGCGTGAGCACGACGACGAACGGTGTGCGCGGCACGGGCAGCCGGCTCGCGGTGGACGCGCTGATCGACGACCCGAAGACCAGGATCATCGTCTGCTGCGGATCCGGCGGGGTCGGCAAGACCACCACGGCCGCGGCGATCGGGCTGCGCGCCGCCGAACGCGGGCGCAAGGTGGTCGTCCTGACGATCGATCCGGCCCGCCGCCTCGCCCAGTCCATGGGCCTGACCGAGCTCGACAACACTCCGCGCGTGGTCAAGGGGGTGGGCGGCGAGGGGGAGCTCCAGGCCATGATGCTCGACATGAAGCGGACCTTCGACGAGGTCGTGCTCGCCCACGCCGAACCCGAACGGGCCAAGGCGATCATGGAGAACCCGTTCTACCAGTCCCTGTCGGCCGGCTTCGCGGGCACGCAGGAGTACATGGCCATGGAGAAGCTCGGCCAGCTGCGCGCGGCCGAGGAGTGGGACCTGATCGTCGTCGACACCCCGCCCTCCCGCTCGGCGCTGGACTTCCTGGACGCGCCCAACCGGCTCGGGTCCTTCCTCGACGGCAGGGTGATCCGGATCCTGACCGCCCCGGCCAAGGTCGGCGGCCGCAGCGCGATGAAGTTCCTCAACGTCGGCATGGGCCTGCTCACCGGCACCCTGGGCAAGATCTTCGGCGCCCAGTTGCTCACCGACGTGCAGACCTTCGTCAGCGCGATGGACTCGATGTTCGGCGGCTTCCGCGAGCGGGCCGACCGCACGTACCAGCTGCTCAAGGCGCCGGGCACGGCCTTCCTGGTGGTCGCCGCGCCGGAGCGGGACGCGCTGCGCGAGGCCGCCTACTTCGTCGACCGGCTGGCCGCGGACCGGATGCCGCTGGCCGGACTGGTGCTCAACCGGGTGCACGACTCCGGGGCCCCGCAGCTCACGGCGGAACGGGCGCTCGCGGCGGCCGAGGCGCTGGAGGAGAACGGTTCGGGGCACGCGTCGCCCGAGGCGGAACTGCTCGCGGCCGGACTGCTGCGGCTGCACGCCGAACGGATGCAGATCATGGCGAGGGAGCGCCGGACCAGGGACCGCTTCGTGTCGGTGTACCCGGACGTGCCGATCGTGGAGGTCCCCGCGCTGCCGGGCGACGTGCACGACCTGGACGGGCTGCGGGCCATCGGGGACAGGCTGAGCGGCGGGGTGTAGGGACCGCGGCGGGGCCGGCGGTCCTGAGCGGCGCGGCGTCGAGCGGGGCGTCAGCGTCGAGCAGGCGCGCATTGCGTTGCCATGTGGTGTGTCGCGTGGCTCTGCGAACGGTGCGGAGCCGTGGGGCGTCGCGCGGGTGCGGCGTGTCGCACCTGGTGTCGGCCCGGGCCGGTGGGGCGGCCCGGCGCGAGTGATCGCGTGCCGGGTCAGCCCGCCTGGGCGTAGTCCGTCAGTATCACCCCGGTGGCCAGGGACTCCTCGTACTCCGTCCGGGCCGTCTCCAGCAGCTTGCGCCAGGAGATCACCGTCGGACGGCGGCGCAGCAGCGCCCTGCGCTCGCGCTCCGTCATCCCGCCCCAGACCCCGAACTCCACGCGGTTGTCCAGCGCGTCCGCGAGGCACTCCGTACGGACGGGGCACCCGCTGCACACCGCCTTCGCGCGGTTCTGCGCCGCCCCCTGGACGAACAGTTCGTCCGGATCACTCGTGCGGCAGGCGGCCTGCGCACTCCAGTCGTCAACCCAGCCCATGCCGGCGCCGTCCTCTCCCGATGTTTCGAGGCTCCCCCACGGCGGCAACGGCATATTCACCGTTGCCAGTTGAGGACGTTACGGAAGAACGACAGCTTGCAACAGCCCCTTCGGGCTCAATCTCGAATGACCCGATTGGACTATGGGTATCGGTCAGCTCACTCGTTGGAGTGATCGCAGGTCGCAAGCCTTGCCAAGCGCGACACGGCAACTCTGGCCACGCGCATCATCACGGAGCGCTACCGTTCACCCGTGCGCGACAGCCCGCAGCGGCCTCGGAATCCGCCAGGAAAGCGGCAATTCGGGCAAGTCTTCCCACTCACACGAGTGAGTCATGCTGACGCACCGAAGCTGTCGCAAGCTTGTGACAAGCCTAGGCGAACACCTGCCCCTATGGAGGGGATTCGGCGACGTAGGGTTCTCCCCATGGCACCGAAGCGCCCCCAGGCACCCCAGCCCCCAGGCAACACCGGAGCTCCGCGCGGAGAGCGCCGCGGGTCACCGCTGGACTTCGCGGGACACGGAGTGAAGTTCCTGGGCGTCAGCGTGCTCTCCGGAGTCCTGCTGGCGGGCCTCGCCCTGCCCGCCGTCGGCGCACTCGGCCTCACCGCCAAGGACACGGCGGAGAGCTTCGAGAACATCCCCGACGATTTCAAGGCGCCGCCGCTCACCCAGGCGACGCAGATCTTCGACGCCAAGGGCGGCCTGATCGCCAAGGTCTACGAGCGCGACCGCACCGTCCTCACCGCCGACCAGATGTCGCCCTTCATGCGGCACGCGCAGGTCGACATCGAGGACGCCCGCTTCTACGAGCACGGCGCCGTCGACCTCAAGGGCATCCTCCGGGCCATCAGCAAGAACGCCGAGAGCGGCACCACGTCGCAGGGCGCCTCGACGCTCACCCAGCAGTACGTGAAGAACGTCAACGTCGAGAAGGCCGGAGACGACCAGGCCGCCGTCCTGGAGGCGCAGCGCAAGACCCTGGGCCGCAAGATCCAGGAGCTCAAGTACGCGATCAAGCTGGAAGAGGACCTGACGAAGGACCAGATCCTCACCAACTACCTCAACATCACCTTCTACGGCCACCAGGCCTACGGGGTCGAGGCGGCGTCGCAGCGCTACTTCAGCAAGAGCAACAAGGACCTCACCATCGCCGAGGCCGCCACCCTCGCCGGCATGGTGCAGAACCCGTCGTCGTACGACCCGGTGCGCTACCCGGACAACACGGTCAAGCGCCGCAACGTCGTCATCGACAAGATGCTCGAGAACAAGCACATCACCCCGGACCAGGCCAAGGAGGCGAAGGCCGCCCCGCTGGGCCTGAAGTACAAGGACCCGCAGAACGGGTGCATCACGGCCCAGGCCGGCATGGGCTTCTTCTGCGACTACGTGCGCCACGTGGTCAAGCAGGACCCGACCTTCGGCAAGTCCGCGGCGGACCGCAAGAAGCTGTGGGACACCGGCGGCCTGAACATCTACACCACGCTGGACCCGGACAAGCAGGCCGCCGCGCAGAACGCCGTCACCAAGAAGGTCAACGTGACCGACTCGGTGTCGGCCGCCGCGACCATGATGGAGCCCGGCAGCGGCAAGATCCTGGCCATGGCCCAGACCCGCCCGTACGGCCTGGACCCGAACAAGAACCAGACCGTGGTGAACCTGAACGTCGACGCGGCGATGGGCGGCGGCAACGGCTTCCAGACCGGTTCGACCTTCAAGCCGATCCTCGCCGCGGCGGCCCTGGAGTCGGGCATGTCGCCCACCCAGGCGTTCCCGTCCGAGAACAAGATCGAATACCCGAGCATGTCGACCTGCTCGGGCACCTGGAAGAACGTCCCCCAGCCCGGCCAGGGCAAGGCCACGGTGAAGAACGAGTCGGCGGGCGAGGTCGGCCCGTACGAACTCAAGCAGGCCATGGCCCTCTCGGTGAACACCTACTTCGTCGAGATGGAGCAGCAGACCGGCCTCTGCGCGATCAAGCAGATGGCCAACAAGCTGGGCATCTCCCAGTCGGCCCAGGGCGGCGAGTTCAAGGAGGTCCCCTCGATGGTCCTCGGCTCGCTCGAACTCAGCCCGCTGACCATGGCGAACGTCTACGCCACCTTCGCCGCCCGCGGCAAGTACTGCACCCCGATCGCGATCAACAAGATCAGCACGGTCGACGGCAAGGACATCAAGGTCCCGCAGTCCCAGTGCAGCCAGGCCTTCTCCGAGAACACCGCGGACGCGCTCAACACCATCCTGCTCAACGTGACCGAGAAGGGCACGGCGGCCGCCCTCGGCCTCGACGACGGTCGCAAGATCGCCGGCAAGACCGGTACCACCGACGAGAAGAAGGCCGCTTGGTTCAGCGGCTACACCCCGTCGCTCGCCACCTCGGTCTGGCTCGGCGGCCCGGCCGGCGGCGTGAAGATGAAGGACATCACCATCGGCGGCAAGCACTTCACCGAGGTGTTCGGCGCCGACGGCCCCGGCCCGATCTGGCAGATGGCGATGAACCAGGCGCTCAAGGGCACGCCCCTGGAGCCCATCCAGACGATCAACATCCCGGACCCGCAGCCCAAGCCGGACCCGAACGCGACCGCGCCCGCCAGCCCGCCGGCCGGCGACCCGAACGCCCAGCCCGGCGCCAACCCGCCGCCCCCGGCCAACCCCGGTGGCAACCCGGGCGGCGGCACCAACGCCGGCGGCATGATCGGCGGCGGCTTCACCTTCCCGCCGGGCTTCATCGGCGGGAACGGCAACGGCGGCAAGCACGGCGGCACCGGCTGAGCCGGCCGCCAGGCCGACAACGGAGCGGAGGGCGCCCCCCGAGTGATCTCGGGGGGCGCCCTCCGCTCCGTGCTGTGCTGCTCCGCCGCTGTGCGCGGACCGTGACTCAGCCGGTCAGCGCGGCCTTCACCGCGGCGGCGACGCGGCCGCCCTCCGCCAGACCGTCCACCTTCGGGCGCACCAGCTTCATCACGGCGCCCATGCCCTGCGGACCGGTGGCCCCGCTCTCCGCTACCGCGGCGGCCACGATGGCGGTCAGCTCGTCGTCCGAGAGCTGCGTGGGCAGGTAGGCGGCGAGCACCTCGCCCTCCTGTCGCTCCCGGGCGGCCTGGTCGGTCCGGCCCGCGGCCTCGAACGCCTCGGCGGCCTCGCGGCGCTTCTTCGCCTCGCGGGTGACCACCTTGATCACCTCGGCGTCGGACAGCTCGCGCTTCGTCTTGCCCGCCACCTCCTCCGCGGTGACCGCGGAGAGCGTGAGCCGGATGGTGGACGAGCGCAGCTCGTCCCGGTCCTTGATGGCAGCCGTGAGGTCCTCCTGCAGCTGCGCCTTGAGCGTCGTCATGGCCCCGAGTCTCCCACCTGCGGCGTTCGGGTGCCCGGCATTAACGGTCACCGGCCGCGGCAGGCCCTGCGGGCCGGTTCGGTAACCCATTAGAGTGGTTACATGACCGAAGGTGCCGAGGCCGAGCCGACCGTCGTCCCCGGGCTGCTGCTGACCGCACCGAGCGGCACCGGCTTCCACTTCGACCCCGGCGCGCTCTGCCTCGAACTGCTCACCACCGGCGGCCCCGGCGGCCACGCCCGCTGGGAGGTCCTGCACCAACCCGCCGACCTCGCCGCCTGGCTGCCCGGCTCGCGGCTGCGCCTGCCCGCGGACGCCGTCCGGATCACCGACGCCCAGCTCACCGCCGCCCGCACCCTGCGCGACGCCCTCTGGCGGCTCGCCGCGGCCAGGGCCCACGGCGAGCGTGGCGACGCCGCCGACTACGCCGTCCTCAACCGGGCCGCCGAACACCCCCCGCTCGTCCCCAGGATCGCCCCCGACGGCACCGAGGCGGCCCCTCTGCCCGCCGACGGCGACCAGCTGGCCTCCACCTTTGCCCGGGACGCGATAGCCCTGCTCACGGGCCCGCACGCGGACCGCATCCGCGAGTGCGGCGCGCACAACTGCTACCTGATCTTCGTCGACACCTCCCGGCCGGGGCGGCGGCGCTGGTGCTCCATGGAGCGCTGCGGCAACCGCAACAAGGTCCGGGCGCTGCGGGCCCGGCGGGAACCGGAGTAGCCGGGGTGCCCACGCCCCGGCCCGCTCCCCCAACCGCTCCCCCGTCCACTTACCCGTCCACTTACCCGTCCGCACCCCTACCCGCATCCCTACCGGGCGGACGGACGTTCACCAGCTGATCCGCCGTCTGAGAGCATGGAACGATGCGACCGCTGTACTCCGTCCCCCTCGGAATCGCCGCCACCGGCGCCGCCTGCCTCGCCTACTCCGCCGGATACGAGGTCCGTTCCTTCCGGCTGCGCCGGGTCGAGGTCCCCGTCCTGCCCCGGGGCGCCCGCCCCCTCCGGGTACTGCAGGTCTCCGACATCCACATGGTGAGCGGCCAGGGCAAGAAGCAGCGGTGGCTGAAGAGCCTCGCGGGCCTGCGCCCCGACCTCGTCGTGAACACCGGTGACAACCTCTCCGACCCGCTCGGCGTCCCCGCCACCCTCGACGCGCTCGGGCCGCTGATGGAGTTCCCCGGCGTGTACGTCTTCGGCTCCAACGACTACTACGGTCCGGCCCGCAAGAACCCGGCCCGCTACCTCCAGGCGATGCGCAGCGGCGTCCACGGCATGAACAACCCCGACGGCACCGGCAACCGCGGCATCGTCGGCGCCGTCCACAACCCCTGGGAGAAGCTCCGCGACGGCTTCGACGCGGCCGGCTGGCTCGACCTGACCAACACCCGCGGACGCCTCACCCTCGGTGGCCTCGACCTCGAGTTCACCGGCCTCGACGACCCGCACATCCGCCGCGACCGCTACAGCGAGGTCACGGGCGGCCCGTCCGCCGACGCCGACCTCTCCCTCGCCGTCGTCCACGCGCCCTACCTGCGCGTCCTCGACGCCTTCACGGCCGACCGCTACCCGCTGATCCTCGCCGGCCACACCCACGGCGGCCAGCTCTGCATCCCCTTCTACGGCGCCCTGGTCACCAACTGCGACCTCGACGCCAAGCGGGTCAAGGGCCTCTCCACCCACACCGCCGGCGGCCGCCGCTCCTACCTCCACGTCTCCGCCGGCTGCGGCACCAACCGCTACACCCCCGTCCGCTTCGCCTGCCCCCCCGAGGCCACCCTCCTCACCCTCACCCCGGCCCCCCGCTGACCCGCCCCGGACGCCCGCCGGGAATCGGATTTCGTGTCTCGGCGAGCGTCCGGTAGAGTTCTACTCGTCGCGAAGGAGACGGAGCGACAAACCGCAAGACCGGGGTGTGGCGCAGCTTGGTAGCGCGCTTCGTTCGGGACGAAGAGGCCGTGGGTTCAAATCCCGCCACCCCGACCCAGTCCAGAGGGCCTATCGGAGAGATCCGGTAGGCCCTCTGGCGTTCTCGCGTGACGGTGGCTCAGGTGCTGCCGGTGGAACGGGGCAGGCCCGGTCTCCCTGAGGGGAGACCGGGCCTGCGTGTGTTTCTCGGGGGTACCGCGGGTCAGACCGTGATGATGGCGAACACCGAGTCGGAGACACCCGCGTAGGCGTTGCTCAGGCTGAAGGTCGCCGCCTGCGGGCGGTAGATGCCGAAGGTGGTGCGGCCGCGGCCCTGCCAGTCGCCGGTCACCGGGAAGTCGCCCACCGCACCGTAGGTGGCGGTGGTGATGCTGCCGTCGTCGTGGCGGAGGGCGAAGGTGTTGGTGCCGCCCCACTGCCGGTCGGGGCGGGCGATGCCGAGCTGGGCGTGGCCGACGCCGTCCCAGTCGCCGACGATCGGGAGGTCGCCCTGCTGGCCGAGGGTCGCCGTGCTGACGCTGCCGTCGTCGTGGCGGACCGCGAAGGTGTTGGTGCTCGGCCGGTAGACGGCCAGCTGGGCGTGGCCGTTGCCGTCCCAGAGCGCGGGGACCGGAACGTCACCCGGCGCGCCGAAGGACACCGTGGTGACGCTGGCGTCGTCGTGGCGCAGCGCGAAGACGCCGTCGCGGTAGATGCCGAGCTGGTCGTGCCCACCGTCCCAGGAGCCGGTCACCGGGACGTCGCCGGACTGGCCGAAGTACGCCGTAATGACCCGGCCGCTGTTGTCGTTGGTGGTGGCCAGCGACCACATGCCGCTGTAGAAGACGCCCACGTGGGTGCTCGCGCGGCCGTCCCAACGGCCCGTCACCGGGGTGCCCGAACGGGTCCAGCCGTCGGCCCGGACCTGCTGCGAGTAGGTCAGCGAGCGTCCGTGGTCGTCGACGAAGGTGGCGGTGACGTTGTAGGTCCCGACGTGGGGGTACTCGTGCGGAACGCCGTCGGCGGCCCCGCCCTTCACGACCGTGCTGGTGCCGTCGCCGAAGTCGACGGTGGTGCTGACCAGCGGCCAGGGGCTGGTGACCATGGCGTAGAGCTGGATGTGCGTCGGGCCGTAGTTGCTGTTCTGGACCGCCGTGATCGACGGCGCGGACAGCGGGCCGATCGGGTCGACGGTGATGTTGGTGGTGGAGGTCTTGGTGTTGCCGAGGCCGTCGGTCGCGCTGAGCACGGCGCGGTAGGTGCCGGGGCCGGGGTAGGTGTGGACCACCTGCGAGGGGGTGAAGGGCTGGGGGCCGGCCCCGTCGCCGAAGTCGATCGTCGCGGTGGCCTTGGACCAGGGCGAGTAGACGGTGCCGAGGAGCGCCTTGTCCAGCGGGTGCCCGGCCGGGATCCGGTTGTTCCAGTCCCAGCTGAGGCCGACCGCGAACGGGTTCTGGCGCTCGATCGCGCCGCGGTCGTAGTGCGTCGCGGGGCCGGTGCCGGTGTTGTCGACCAGCGGGTCGTCGACCCGCTGGTTGCCCACCAGGTCGGTGGTCAGCTCGCCGGGTGCGCCGGCGTCGGCGGAGTCCAGCGCGTTGGTGTCGCGCTGCGGGGTGACGTCGTCGTTCGAGTTGCCGCCGAGGTTGAGGCCCGGGTCGGTGTCGACGTCGTGCGCGCCCTGGCCGGTGACCGTGGTGAACGCGGCGGGCGAGGTGTGGACGGTGCCGGCCCAGGAGTAGGCCTGGCTGCCCGCGTTGATGCCGGTGCCGGGGTGGACGACGTTGTAGTCGGCCTTGGTGCCGGTGACCGAGCCGGCCGAGACGACGAACTCCAGCGGGCCGGTCTGGGGGCAGCGCAGGGTCGTCGGGCCGGTGGCGGTGATGATGTTGTTCTCGACCACCGCGCCGCTCGACGCGCCGGCCAGCGAGACGCCGGTGCCGCAGTTCTCCGCGACGGTGTTGCTCGTCACGACGGTGCCGGGGGCGTCGGTGACGACGATGCCCCCGCCGAGGTTGGCGGTCAGGGCGTTGGTGGTGACGACCGTGCCGGTGACGCCCGGGTCGACGGCGATGCCCGCGCCGCTGCTGCCGCCGATCCGGTTGCGGCTGACGGTGCTCGCCGTGGTGGCGCCGGTGAGGCGGACGCCCGGCGCCTTGGCCGAGCCGGCCCCGAGCAGCGTGTTCCCGTCGACGACGATCCGGTCCGAGTCGGCGACGAGCACGGCCTCCTGGGCGGTGTTGAACGCCAGGCCCTGGATGGTCACGTCGTGGACCTTGGAGAGCGAGAAGCCGCGCGTCCCGGGGCCGCCGACCTGGGCGGTGGGGAACTTGTCGGTGTCCGTCAGGCCCTGGAAGGTGATCGGGTGGCCGGGGGTGCCCGAGTGGGTGACGGTGACCTGCTCGGCGTACACGCCCTCGGCGATCTGGACGGTCTGGCCCGGCTGGGCGGCGTCGGCGGCGGCCTGCACGGTGCAGTACGGCTGGGTCTGGGTGCCCGTCCCGGCGTCCGAGCAGTGCGCGGTCGGGCTGTTGTTCACGTAGAGCGTGGTCGCGTCGGCGTGTGCGGCGCCCACCGACAGCGTGGTTCCGGCGATCGCGGAGCTCACCAGAGCTGCGGCGATGCCGATGTGACGTCTTATGGACATGTCCATCCCCCAGGGCGTTCCAGGACTTTCGGGTAACGCGAGACAGCGCCGGCGGGGTCCCGGTCCGGGACCGCGCGGAAGTGATCACCGACCGGCGCGCAGAGCAGTATCCACCCTGCCCGGCCACGCGTTCCATCGGGATTCCCCTCTGAGCGCGGCGGAGCGGTCCGAGCCGTGTCGGGCCGGGGGGTCAGAGCAGGTCGGTGAGGGCGGTTCGGGACGTGATGCCCAGTTTGGGATAGGCCTTGTAGAGGTGGTGCCCGACCGTGCGGGGGCTCAGGAAGAGTTGGGCGGCGATGTCGCGGTTGGTGAGGCCGCGGGCTGCCAGGCGGGCTATCTGGAGTTCCTGCGGGGTGAGGGCCGACAGGGGGGAGTCGGGGGCCGTCGGGGTGGGGGCGGTGGTGCCGGTGGCGGTGAGTTCGGTGCGGGCACGGGCGGCCCAGGGGTGGGCGGCGAGGCGCTCGAAGGTTTCGAGGGCGGCGCGCAGGTGGGGGCGGGCGTCGGTGCGGCGGCGGGCACGACGGAGCCACTCGCCGTAGAGGAGCGCGGTGCGGGCCTGTTCGAAGGGGCGGTGGGTGCCCTCGTGCAGGTCGAGGGCGGCTCGGTAGGCGGATTCGGCGAGTTCGTCGGGGCCGAGGAGGGCCTGGCAGCGCAGGCGCAGGGCCTCGGTCCAGGGACGGCCGGCGGCGGCGCTCCAGCGGGCGAAGCGTTCGTACGGCTCGGCGGCGCGGTCGGGGGTGCCGAGCCGGACGGCGGCCTCGACCAGGTCGGGGACGGCGCGGGTGGCGCTGACGTGGTGCCGGTAACGGCCGGTGGTGAGGGTGTGCAGGCGGTCGGCGGCGTCGCCGGCCCGGCCGTGGCCGAGATCGTCGAGGGCGAGCGCCCAGTGGGCCCAGGGTTCGCCGGAGGCGGGGGCGGCGGTCTGCGGTCCGGTCGTGGCGAGGGCCTCGGCGGCGAGGCGGGTGCAGGTGTCGGTGGTGCCGGCGAGGGCGGCCAGGTAGGCGAGCAGGGCGGTGAGTTGGCTGACCCACTGGTGCTGGCCGGTGTCGCGGGCGAGGTCGAGGGCCTCGGTCGCGGTGACCTCGGCGTCGCGGTGGCGGCCGTGGAAGAGTTCGGCCTCGGCGAGGAAGAACCCCAGTGTGGGCAGCACGCCGACGGCGCCCTTGGCGCGGGCTTCGGCGACGAGTTCGGCGGCGAGTTCGGCGGTCTCGTCGTCCCGGCCGAGGACGAGGGTGGCGCCGCACAGTTGGACGAGGTCGGCCGGGGTGTCGGCGCCGGCCGCGCGTGCGGCGTCGGCGGTGGCGCGGGCGGTGGGCAGCGGGTCGGCGTCCCGGCCGAGGGCCGGCAGGACGGCCGCCGTCAGGTGGCGGGCGAGCGGGGTGAGCGGGTCGTCGGAGGCGAGCGGGAGGGCGGCGAGGCGGTCGAGGACGGCGGCCACCGGCTCCTCGCCCGCGTACCAGGCGGCGTGGAAGGCCTGGAGCAGCATCCGGGCGGCGTGCGGCGGTTCGACGGCGGTGCCGGCGGCGTCGAGCAGCAGGCGGTGGGCGGTCGGGTAGGAGCCGCGCCAGAAGTGCGCGGTGGCCCGGACGTGGTCGAGCAGCGCGTGCGCGAGGACGCTGTCGGTGCGGGCGGCGGCCTGGTCGGCGAGCGCCTCCGCGTGCTCCAGCCTGCCTTCCTCGGTGGCGGCTTCGGCGGCGAGGACGAGGCGGCGGGTGGCGGTGTCGCGGTCGGGGGTGAGCCGGGCGGCGCGTTCGTAGGCCGCGGCGGCGCCGCCGTGGGCGCCGCGGGTTCCGGCGCGGACGGCGGTGCGTTCGAGCGCGTCGGCGAGGCCGGCGTCGGGGGCGGTGGCGGCCAGGGCGAGGTGCCAGGTCCGGCGGTCGCCGTCGGGCAGGGCCGTGCCGACGGCCCGGTGGGCGGCCAGGCGCTGGAGGTGCGGCGCGCGCTGGAGGACGGCGGCGCGCAGGAGCGGGTGGCGGAACGCGAGCCGGCGGTCGGGGGCGACCGTCACCAGGCCCGACTCCTCGGCGGGGGCGAGGTGTTCGGCGCCGGCGCCGAGGGCTTCGGCGGCGGGCAGGACGACGTCGAGTTCGCCGTTCTCCTCGACGGCCGCGACGAGGAGCAGCGTCTGGGTGGCGGCGGGCAGGCCGGTGACCTGGCCGTGGAAGGCGATGAGCAGCCGACTGGTGAGCGGGAGGCTGCCGGGTGCGGCCGTCTCCGGTCCGGTGACGGGGAGTTCGGTGAGGGCGAGGGGGTTTCCGGCGGCCTCGGCGAGCAGCCGGCGGCGGACGGGGGCGGGCAGGCCGGGGCCGGCCCGGTGGGTGAGCAGCCGGGCGGCGTCGCCCTCGTCTAGTGGCGCCAACGTCATTTCGGGCAGGCCGAGTTGGGCCTCCGCGGCACTGCCGTCCGACCGGGCGGCGAGCAGGAGCACGACACCTTCGGCCTGGAGGCGGCGGGCGGCGAGCAGCAGGGCGTCCCAGGAGGCGCGGTCCAGCCACTGGACGTCGTCGACGACGCACAGCAGCGGTCGGTCGGCGGCGAGTTCGGCGAGCAGCCCGAGCGTGGCGAGCCCGGTGAGCAGGCGACCGGTGGAGCCCGGGGCGGCAGTGAGGCCGAACACCGTCTCCAGCGCGAGGCGTTGCGGTCCGGGCAGGGCGGGCAGCCGGTCGAGGCCGGGCGCGAGCAGCAGGCTCAGCCCGGCGTAGGGCAGTTCGGCCTCGTGCTCGACACCGGCCACCCGGATCACCCGGAAGCCCTCCCCGGCCGCCGCGACCGCGTGGTCCAGCAGGGCGGTCTTGCCGATCCCGGCCTCCCCGGCCAGCAGCAGCACCCCGCTGCGGCCCTCTCGCGCCCCGTCCAACAGCCCGTCCACGACGGCCTGCTCGCGTTCCCTCCCGTACAGCATGACTCCGACCCTACCGACCCCCGCCGGACGGTGACCGGCGAACGTACGCACCCCCTTACCCATACGTGACGGATTCGCCCGCGCCCGTCCGTCCCTACCTTGGTGAGCAGCGGGAACGACCCGCCCAACACCCCACCGGGACAAGGGAGAAGACGATGACCGAGATCACCACCGCCGCCCTGCAGCAGCTCGCCGAGCGCTACCTCGCGGTCTGGAACGAGACCGACCCGGCCGCCCGCCGCAAGCTGATCGACGAGGTGTGGGCCGAGGACGGCCGCTACACCGACCCGCTGGCCGCGGTGACCGGCCGGGACTCGATCGACGCGCTGATCGGAGCCGCGCAGGCCCAGTTCCCCGGCCTGGAGTTCACCCTCGGGCCGGTGGACGCGCACCACGACATCGCCCGGTTCACCTGGAACCTCGGCCCGGCCGGCGCCGAGCCGATCGTGATCGGCTTCGACGTGCTGGCGGCCGGTCCGGACGGGCGGATCGCCTCGGTGTCCGGCTTCCTGGACCGCGTCCCGGGCGCCTGAGCCGCCGTGGCGCCGGTTCCGTGTCCCCTCGCGCGTCGCGGGGGACACGGAACCGGGTACCGGAACGAAGGCGGGGGCGCGGAGACCGGTCACCGGCACGAAATCCGGGCCCGCTCACCGACCCCGCGCACGCCCCCGGCAGGGGCGCGCCGCCGCCCGGAGGGTCCGGAACCCACCCGCCCGTTCCGCTTCGTCCCCCCGATCGGGTTGGATGGTCGGATGAGCGAGGATAAGAGCGCCGTCCCGGCGTGGGAGCAGCGGTTCCGCGCGGCCCGGGTGTCCCTGCCGGACTGGGCCGAGGACGCCCCCGACCGGGCGCTGTACGTGTCCAACGCCACCGGCACCTACGAGGTCTACGCCTGGGACCGCGCCACTGGCACCCACCGTCAGGTCACCGACCGCCCGAACGGCACCACCGACGCCGAGCTGTCCCCCGACGGCGCTTCGGTGTGGTGGTTCGACGACCACGACGGCGACGAGTTCGGCGTCTGGCGCCGCCAGCCGTTCGCCGGGGGCCCCGACGAGGCGGCCGTGCCCGGCCTGGAGCCCTCCTACTCGGCCGGCCTGGCCCTCGGCCGCGACGGCACCGTGGTCGTCGGCCGCTCCACCGACGAGCACGGCACCACCCTGCACCTGCGCCGACCCGGCGCCGCCGAGGCCGTCGAGATCTACCGGCACGAGGAGTACGGCGGCGTCGGCGACCTCAGCCACGACGGCACCCTGCTCGCGATCGACCACACCGAGCACGGCGACGCGATGCACTCGGCGATCCGGGTCGTCCGCCTGCTCCCCGGCGGCGCCGGGGGCCCGGACATCGAGACCGTCGCCGAGCTCGACGAGGTGACGGGCCGGGACGAGCCGCGCGGCGTCGCCTGCCTCGGCTTCGCCCCGGTCGAGGGCGACACCCGCCTGCTCGTCGCCCACCAGCGCACCGGCCGGTGGGAGCCGATGATCTGGGACGTCGCCACCGGCGCCGAGACCGCCCTCCCGCTGCGCGACGAGCAGGGCCGCGACCTGCCCGGCGACGTCTCCGCGCAGTGGCGGCCCGGCGCCGAGGCGCTGCTCGTCGAGCACGAGTACGAGGCCCGCAGCGAGCTGTTCTCGTACTCGCTCGCCGACGGCCGACTGACCCGCCTCGACACGCCGCGCGGCACCGTCGGCGGCGCCACCGCCCGCCCGGACGGCACCGTCGAGTACCTCTGGTCCTCCGCCGCCGAGCCGTCCGCCGTCCGCTCCACCGCGGGGACGGTCGTCCTGCGGGCGCCCGGCCCGGTGCCGCCCGGCTCGATCCCGGTCGAGGACGTGTGGGTGGACGGTCCCGGCGGGCGCGTCCACGCGCTGGTGCAGCGGCCCGCGGGGGCCGGCGAGGGCCCGTTCCCGACCGTGTTCGAGATCCACGGCGGCCCGACGCACCACGACAGCGACTCCTTCGCCGCCGGCCCGGCGGCCTGGCTCGACCACGGCTTCGCGGTGGTCCGGGTCAACTACCGCGGTTCCACCGGCTACGGCCAGGCCTGGACGGACGCCCTGCGCGAGCGCGTCGGCCTGATCGAGCTGGAGGACATCGCGGCCGTCCGGGAGTGGGCGGTCTCCAGCGGCCTCGCCGACCCGGGACGGCTGGTGCTCACCGGCGGCAGCTGGGGCGGGTACCTCACCCTGCTCGGCATCGGCGTGCAGCCGGAGCTCTGGACGCTCGGCGTCGCCGCCGTGCCGGTCGCGGACTACCACACCGCGTACGCCGACGAGATGGAGGCGCTCAAGTCGCTCGACCGCACGCTCTTCGGCGGCACGCCGGAGGAGGTCCCGGAGCGCTTCACCGCGTCCTCGCCGCTCACGTACGTCGAGCGGGTGCGGGTGCCGGTCTACATCAGCGCCGGGGTCAACGACCCGCGCTGCCCGATCCGGCAGATCGAGAACTACGTCGAGCGGCTGGCGGAGCTCGGCAAGCCGCACGAGGTCTACCGGTACGACGCCGGGCACGGGTCGCTGGTGGTGGAGGAGCGGATCAGGCAGCTGCGGCTGGAGATCGACTTCGTCCGGCGCCATCTGGGCGGGGGGTCGGTGTGAGGCGTCGGCTGACGCTGGCGGGGGTGGGGGTGGCCGGTGCGCTCGTGCTCACCGGCTGCTCCGGCGGGCACCGCGACCAGGCGAGCTGCCCGCCCCCCGCAGGGCCGACCGGGCCCTCGGTCACCGCGACGGCCACGCCGATCGCGACGGCCGCACCGGTCGTTACGGGAACGCCCAGGGCCTCGGCCACCGCCGGGGCGACGCCGGCGGGCGCGCACGCCGGGGCCGCGGTGGTGCAGGCGGCCTACCTGGCGAAGTCGGGCAGCGGGTCGAAGGGCTCCGGCGGGAGCGGGTCCAAGGGGTCCGGCGGCGGTGCCGGCGGGTCGAGCGGATCCGGCGGGTCCGGCGGGTCCGGCGGGTCGAGCGGATCGAAGGGGTCCAAGGGCTCCAAGGGCTCCAAGGGCTCCAAGGGCGGTCGGCCGGTGCACCACCACATCGACCACTACGAGTCGAACGCCGTGTACGGCACCCACGGCCGGTGCCACAACGGCCCGACGCCGGCCCCGATGCCTTCCGGCACGTCGACCTTCGCCCCGTGGGCGCCCTCGTCCGAGGCGCCCTCCCCGGTGCCCACCGCGCCCCCGGCGGCGCCGTCGCGACCGGTCGTGACGCCCACCGCGGCGGGCAAGCCGTCGCGCTGACGGCAGCCTGAGGCGCAACCGTCAGTCGAGGACCGGGTCCAGTCCGAGGGCCCGGTCCTGCTCCGCCTCCGCCTCACGGCGGAGCAGGCGGTACCACATGAAGACCACGAAGCCCGCGAAGACGAACCACTCCAGGGTGTAGCCCAGGTTCTGGAACGCGCGGAGCGTCAGCCCGTCGCCGCCCTGCGGCTGGAGCGTCGGCACCTCCGTCAGCCCGGCCGGCGCGGTGTCGGCGGCGACCCAGCCGTCGTACCAGCCGTCGTACGACAGCACGTTGAGCAGCGCAGCCCGGTTGATCGTGCCGAGCTGGCCGGCCGGCAGACCGCCCGCGACGGCACCGTTGCTGCCGACCGTCTCGCCCGCCTGGAGCCGGCCGGTGACGGTCACCTCCCCGCCGGGCGGCGGCGCCGCCGCGGACGACGCGTCGGAGGGCGTCCCGGGGGCCCAGCCGCGCACGACGGCGACGGCGTGGCCGTCCGCGGTGCGGAGCGGGGTGAGCACGTAGTAGCCCTGCTTGCCGTCCACCGTGCGGTTGGGGACGAGGAGTTGGTGCGCGCTGTCGTAACTGCCGCTCACCGTGACGGGCTTGCCGACGGTGTCCGTGGTGACCTGCGGGGTGGCCGGGGTCAGCAGGGCCTCGATCGGCCTGGTCTCGCTCGTGGCGGCGAGCGCCTTGCCGGCCTCCTTGTGCGAGGAGAACCGGTCCTCGAACCGGCCGAGCTGCCAGGAGCCCAGCCAGAGGCACACCGCGATGGCCACCAGGGCCAGCACGGTGCCGCCGAGCCAGCGCGGAGTGAGGAGGAACCGGTACACACCCCCCACGGTAACCACTCTTCACGCGTCGTCCGACCACAGGGGGCCCGACACCGCTCCCGGGCACCGGGCGCCGGCCCGCTCCAGGCCCCGGGCCCGGCCTTCGTCTACCCGGGCGACGGCGTCCCCGACGGCTGCGACGCCGGCCCGTCCACCGTCTGCAGGCCGCCCCGGTACACCGTCCCCGCGCACGCCCCCGGAAGGAGGACCGCGGCGGCCGACGGGCTGCCCGGAGCCGGGGTGTGCGCGATGGTGGCGGACGGCGGGTTGGAGACGGTCGGGTTCGGGGTCGGGCTGCCCGTGGGGGTGGGCGCGGTGGTCGGGCCCGTGCTGGGCGACGCACTGGCCTGCGCGTTCGACGAGGGCGCGGCCGACGCGCCGGACGCGGGGGCGCCGGAGGCCGCGGGGGCCTGGGTGGTGAGCGAGACCTGGCCGGGACCGGTCGCGCCGGTCGGCGCCGCCGTGGCACCGCCCTGGCCGGTCGTCGGGCAGACCGGGTCGGGGATCCAGGCGAACGGCACCCGGTAGCCGGCCTGCGGGGCGAGCAACGGCGGGTCCGTGTCGGCGAGCGGCAGGCCGGTGGCCGGGTCGCCCGCGGTGTGGTCGGTCACGCGGATCCGGCTGCGGTCCGTCCCGCTGACCCCCGTCACGGAGACCGCCCCCGGCCCGCCGAGCCGGCAGGCGTGCCCGGAGACGTTGGTCACGGCGAACCACCCGTAGATCCGCCCGGCGGCGTCGGCCGGCCCGGCCTGGGCCGAGCCCTGGCCGAGGTCGCCGCGGGTGCAGAGCGGGACGACCGGGCCGTCCCCGCTGCTGGTGGCCGCGGCGGGGGCGGCCGTCCCGCCGTCGGCGCGGGTACTGCTCGCGCCGGGGCTGGGCGAACTGCTCGTGGTACCGGACGGCTGTCCGGCGGTGCCGGGGACCGGGCCGGGGCGCGGGGACGCGCCGAACGGGCCGGAGCCGTCGGCCGTCGTCCCGGCGGGGACGCCGGTGGCGGGGCCGTCGGAGTGCGGCGAGCCGGGGCCGCCGGAGAGGCCGAGGTGGTCGGCGGTGTGCAGGGCTGGCAGGGCGACGGCGACGGCGGCGACCAGCGCGAGGGCCCCGGTCAGGGCGCCGCGGCGGGCGGCCCGGCGGCGGGGCACGGCGGTGCGGATGCGGGGCAGGCCGCCGGGGACGGGCTGGATGCCGGCGACCGCCCGGTGCATCAGGACACGGACCGCCAGTTCGTCGGCGGTGAGGTCCGCGGTGAGGTCCGCGGTGAGGTCCGCGGTGAGGTCCGCGGTGAGGTCCGCGGTGAGGTCCGCGGTGAGGTCCGCGGTGAGATCGGGGGTGAGGTCCGCCGTGAGGTCCACCGTGAGATCGGGGAGGAGGTCGGACGCGACGTCCGGGGCGCGATCCGGGGTGGGATCCGGAGTGAGCCCCCCGCCGTGGGCCGTGCCCGCGCCGTCACCCATGGCCGGCCTCCATCTGCGTGCGCAGGGCGGCGAGTCCGCGCGAGCCGTACGCCTTCACCGATCCGAGCGAGATGCCCAGGGTCTCGGCGACCTGCGCCTCCGTCATGTCCACGAAGTAACGCAGCACCAGAACCTCCCGCTGACGGCGTTGCAGGCCTCGGAGCGCGGTTTTCAACTGGTCACGCTCCAGCGCATCGTAGGCGCCTTCTTCTGCACTGGCCATGTCAGGCATCGGTTTCGGCAGCAGCCGCAGGCCGAGGATCCGGCGGCGCAGCGTGGAGCGGGACAGGTTGACGACCGTCTGCCGCAGGTAGGCCAGGGTCTTCTCGGGTTCGCGCACCCGGCGCCGGGCGGCGTGCACCCGGATGAACGCCTCCTGGACGACGTCCTCGCAGGTCGAGAGGTCGTCCAGGAGCAGCGCGGCGAGCCGCAGCAGGGAGCGGTAGTGGGCCTGGTAGGTCTCGGTGAGCAGGTCCTCGCTGGTACCGGCGTCGGTACCGGCGCCGGAGTCCGCCGCACCGGGTGCGACCGCGGTCATCTGGCTTTCTTCCGGCCTACTCGCAGGCCAATGGGCGCGCGGCGGGAAGGTCACCGCGGCACTCGCCGAGATGCCCGCCCCTGCCCCCACCATCACGTTCGCCACGCCCGTTGGACACTCGATCCCCTGTCATGGTTGCCCAGCCCGGGGGACATTCTTCCGCATCCGCGGAAGTGGCCTCCAGGGAATTCGAGAGGGTTTCCGGACAGATTGTGGGGAGGACGGTCCCATATCGGACGGTCCCGCCCCACATCGGGCACACGGATCGGGCCGGACCGGCCGTCAGGACGCCCGCCCCGGAGGGCCGTACCGGCCGGGCCTGCTACGCCGGCCGGAGCTCGCCCGCGACGAGCTCGGCGATCTGGAGCAGGTTGAGCGCCGCCCCCTTGCGCAGGTTGTCGCCGCACAGGAACAGGTCCAGCGCGCCCGGCTGGTCGAGCGCGCGGCGCACCCGTCCGACCCACACCGGGTCCGTCCCGACCACGTCGTTCGGCGTCGGGAACTCCCCAGCCGCCGGGTCGTCGTAGAGGACGACGCCGGGCGCCCCGCTGAGGATCTCCTGCGCGTGCTCCTGCGTCACCTCCCGCTCGAACAGCGCGTGGACGGCGAGGGCGTGGGTGCGGACGACGGGGATGCGCACGCAGGTCGCGGAGACCCGCAGGGCGGGCAGGTTGAGGATCTTGCGCGACTCGTCGCGGATCCCGACCTCCTCGGAGGACCAGCCGCCGTCCGCCAGACTGCCCGTCCAGGGCACCGCGTTGAGCGCGAGGGGCGCGGCGAACGGGCCGTGGTCGGCGATCACCGCGCGCAGGTCGCCGGTCTGCCGGCCGATCTCCTGGCGGCCGGCGTCGAGACCGCCGACGAGCGCGGTCTGCTCGCGCAGGGCGGCCTCGCCGTGGCGGCCCTCGCCGGAGGCGGCCTGGTAGGAGGCGACGACGAGTTCGACGAGCCCGTACTCGGCGTGCAGCGCCCCGATGGCCGCGATCATCGCGAGGGTGGTGCTGGCGGGGCTGGCGACGATGCCGCGCGGACGGATCCGCAGCGCGGCGGCGTTCACCTCGGGGACGACCAGCGGGACGTCGGCGGCGGTGCGGAACGCGGCGGAGTCGTCGACCACGACGACGCCCTTGGCGGCGGCGATCGGCGCCCAGCGGGCGGAGACCTCGTCGGGCACGGCGAACACCGCCACGTCGATCCCGTCGAAGGCCTCCTCCGTCAGCGCGACGACCTCGACGGACTCCCCGCGCACGACCGGCTTGCGGCCGGCCGAGCGCGGGGAGGCGACGAGTCGGACCTCGCCCCAGACGTCCTGACGGAGCGAGAGCAGGCCGAGCAGCACCTCGCCGACCGCGCCGGTGGCGCCGACGACGGCGAGGTTCGGCCGTGGGGTCATCGCCCGGTGCTCCCGCTCGGCTCCCGGGTCATCGCCCGGTGCCTCCGTAGACGACGGCCTCGTCCGTGTCGCTGTCCAGTCCGAAGGCGCTGTGCACGGCGCGGACGGCCTCCGGCACGTCCTCGGCGCGGGTCACGACCGAGATGCGGATCTCCGAGGTGGAGATCAGCTCGATGTTGACGCCGGCGGCGGACAGCGCCTCGAAGAAGGTCGCGGTGACACCCGGGTTGGAGCGCATGCCCGCGCCGACCAGGGAGATCTTGCCGATCGCGTCGTCGTAGCGCAGCGACTCGAAGCCGATGCCCTCCTTGACCCGGCCGAGCGCGTCGATGGCCTTCTGGCCCTCGGTCTTGGGCAGGGTGAAGGAGATGTCGGTCAGCCCGGTCGACGCGGCGGAGACGTTCTGCACCACCATGTCGATGTTGACCTCGGCGTCCGCGATGGCGCGGAAGATGCGCGCGGCCTCGCCCGGCTTGTCGGGCACGCCGACGACCGTGACCTTGGCCTCGGAAGTGTCGTGGGCGACTCCGGAGATGATGGCCTGCTCCATCTCGCCCCCTTCGGGCTTGTTCGGGTTGTCGTTGCTGACGATCGTCCCGGGGAGACCCGAGAAGGACGAGCGTACGTGAATCGGGATGTTGTAGCGCCGGGCGTACTCCACGCAGCGGTCGAGCAGCACCTTGGAGCCGGACGAGGCCAGCTCCAGCATGTCCTCGTAAGCGATCCAGTCGATCTTGCGGGCCTTCTTCACCACGCGCGGGTCGGCGGTGAACACGCCGTCCACGTCGGTGTAGATCTCGCAGACCTCGGCCTTGAGCGCGGCGGCGAGCGCGACCGCGGTGGTGTCCGAACCGCCCCGGCCCAGCGTGGTGATGTCCTTGCTGGACTGCGAGACGCCCTGGAAGCCGGCCACGATCGCGATGTTGCCCTCGTCGAGGGCGGTGCGGATGCGACCCGGCGTCACGTCGATGATGCGCGCCTTGTTGTGGACGGAGTCCGTGATGACACCGGCCTGGCTGCCCGTGAAGGACTGGGCCTCGTGCCCCAGGGATTTGATCGCCATGGCCAGCAGGGCCATGGAGATGCGCTCTCCAGCGGTCAGCAGCATGTCGAACTCGCGGCCGGCGGGGAGAGGTGACACCTGCTCCGCGAGTTCGATGAGCTCGTCCGTCGTGTCGCCCATCGCGGACACCACGACGACGACCTCATGGCCGGCCTTCTTGGCGTCAACGATTCGACGGGCCACGCGCTTGATGCCCTCGGCATCCGCAACGGATGAGCCGCCGTACTTCTGCACGACAAGGCCCACGTGCGCTCCTCGACTTGTGTCGTTTTCGGGGGCGGATGGGCCCCCGCACCCCCGGGGAAGGGGGATCTGCGGTCCGCGCCAGTCTACCGAGCAGGGGTGCCGCGACCGGTGCCATCCATATGATGAGACGTACGTTTCAGCACGTGGGCAGCGGTGCGGGGCGGCCACCGGCAGGTCTCCGGGCCATCCGGCGCGGCTCCGAAGAATCGGCGGACGAACGGACGGCGGCACGGCCGGATTTCTTTCCGGGGCCGGGCGGTGAGGCCTTCGTCACACTCGCGGGGCCGCCGCCGGCCCCGCCCTCACCTGCGGCCCCGGAGCCGCTCCTAGCGTCCGAGGCCGAGCTCGGCCGCCATGAGGTCGCCGGCCTGCTGCTCCAGCTGCTCGTCGGTGAGCCCGTCGTCGTCCGTGTCGGCGCCGTCCGGCACCGCACCGATCGGGCTGTCCAGCCGGACGTGGGCGATCAGCGACTGCAGCGCCCGCAGCACCGCCGAGCAGGTCGTGCCCCAGTTGGAGAGGTACGAGAACTGCCACCACCACAGCGCCTCGCTGACCCGGCCCTCGCGGTAGTGCGTCAGCCCGTGCTGGAGCTCGCCGACCACACCGGCCAGGTCGTCCGAGATCCGGAACGCGTTCGGCTTCTCCGGCGGACCGTACGGGTCGAAGACCTCGTGGTAGACGTCGATCGGCGCGAGCAGCGCCGCCAGCCGCTCGCGCAACTGCTCGCTGTCCGGCTCCGGCCCCGTGTCGGGCTCGAAGCGGTCGTCCGGGACGACGTCCTCGATCGCGCCCAGCCGGCCACCGGCCAGCAGCAGCTGCGAGACCTCCAGGAGGAGCAGGGAGACGGCGCTGCCCGGCTCGTCGCCCTTGGCGACCTCGGTGACGGCGAGCACGAAGCTCTCCACCGAGTCCGCGATCTGCACCGCGAAGTCGTCCGGCTCCGAGCCGTGTCCGTGGATGTGCGGGGTGTGGTTCCGCTGGTCCCCGTGCAGGTCGCCGTGCGGCTGCCCGTGCACCTCGCCGTGGGACGGCTGGTGGGGGGCGTGGGGCTGCTGGTTGATCGTCCGGTCAGACATCGAGCAGTCGTCTCCCTTCGAAGGCGCGGCCGAGGGTGACCTCGTCCGCGTACTCCAGATCCCCGCCGACGGGCAGACCGCTCGCCAGACGGGTCACCTTCAGGCCCATCGGCTTGCACAGCCGGGCCAGGTAGGTGGCGGTCGCCTCCCCCTCCAGGTTGGGGTCGGTGGCCAGGATCAGCTCGGTGACCGTGCCGTCCGCGAGGCGCGACAGCAGCTCGCGGATCCGCAGGTCGTCCGGGCCGACGCCCTCGATGGGGCTGATCGCGCCGCCCAGCACGTGGTAGCGGCCGCGGAACTCGCGGGTGCGCTCGATGGCGACGACGTCCTTGGGCTCCTCCACCACGCAGATGACGGCCAGGTCGCGGCGCGGGTCCAGGCAGACCCGGCACTGCTCGGCCTCCGCGACGTTGCCGCAGACCACGCAGAAGCGGACCTTGTCCTTGACCTCCAGCAGCGCGTGCGCGAGGCGGCGGACGTCCACCGGGTCGGCCTGCAGGACGTGGAAGGCGATCCGCTGCGCGCTCTTGGGCCCGACGCCGGGCAGCCTGCCCAGTTCGTCGATCAGGTCCTGAACCACGCCCTCGTACAACGTCGCGCCTTCCCTCAGGTGGTCGGTGGTGCTCCGGCCGCTGCTCCGGCGGGCATCCCGATCGATGCTCCGGCCGGTGCTCCGGTCGGTGGTGCTCCGGTGCCATCATCCAACGAATCGGGCGCCGGACACACCGCCCGACGCCCGACTCCCACATAAATCACACGGACCTACCGGCCGGACTCCCACAGTGACCAGCCGGTCCGGGGTCCGACCGGGGTCTGCCCGGTACTGCCTAGAACGGCAGGCCGGGCATGCCGCCGCCCAGGCCCTGGGTCAGCGGGCCCATGCGCTCGGCCTGCATCTTCTGCGCGGCCTGGTTCGCGTCCCGGACCGCCGCCAGGACCAGGTCGGCCAGGGTCTCGGTGTCCTCCGGGTCGACGGCCGCCGGGGCGATGGTCAGCGCCACCAGCTCACCGGCACCCGTCACCGTCGCCTCGACCAGACCGCCGCCGGCCGAACCGTTCACCTTCGCCTCGGCCAGCTCCTGCTGCGCCTTGGCGAGGTCCTGCTGCATCTTCTGCGCCTGCTTCAGCAGCTGCTGCATGTTGGGCTGGCCTCCACCGGGGAACACGGCTCACTCCTTGCTGTCGCACCTGTGCACGGGCTCGCGCGGCTCGTCCACCGTCGTCCACGGCGTGGTCCGCGCGCTCGTCACCCGTCGTCGTCTCCGCCGAGCCTACGTGCTGCTCAGTTGCCGCGGTGGTGGATCTCCTCCAGGACCGTGGCACCCAGTTCGCGGATGATCAGGTCCTGGCCGGAGAAGGCCTCCTCGTTGAGGTCCGGGTCGTCCTCCTCCGGGATGTCGTCCTCCGGTGCCACGTGCGGCGCCGGGGGCCCGGCGGCGGGCGGCGGGCTCTGGACGGGCGCCACCTGGGCCGGTGCCTGGGGCTGGGCCTGGGGCTGCGGCCGGACGGGCGCCGGGGCGGCGGGCTGCACCGGGGGCGCGGCCGCGGCCGGACGCGCCGGGGCACCCCAGCCGCTGGTCGTGGCGCCCGGGGCGGGGGCCCCACCGCCGAAGCCGCCACCGGTGCCGCCACCGGCTCCCCCGCCCGCTCCGCCGGACGGGTCGACGATGCACTCGATCCGCCAGTCGACGCCCAGGGCGTCGCCGAGCGCCTGGCGCAGGACGTCGTCGCTGTTGCTGCCGACGAAGCTGTCGCGGGCGCCCGCGTTGACGAACGACACCTGGAGCACGCTGCCGTCGAACCCGGCCACCTGGCCGTTCTGGCTGAGCAGGATCCAGGTGAAGCGGCGGCGGTTCTTCACCGCCTCCAGGATCTGCGGCCACAGCTGCCGGACCTGCGCGGCGCCCTGCTGGGCGGCGCCGGACGGCTGCGCGGCGGCCGGCGGCTGCGCGGCGGGTGCGGGTGCGGGTGCGGGTGCCGGGGCGGGCCGGGCGGTCTGGGCCTCGGGCTGCGCCGCCACGGGCGCGACCGGGGCCGGGGCGGCGGCGGGGGCCGCGGGGGCACCACCGGCGGGCGGGAAGCTGCGCGGGATCGGCCACGCACCCGGCGCGGGGGCCGCGGGCGCCGGGGGGACTGCGGGAGCGGGGGCCGGAGCCGCCTGGACAGGGGCCGGAGCCGGGGCCGGGACGTCCGCTGCGGGCGGCGCCATCACCGGTGCTGCCACCGTGGGGGCGGTCGGCACGGGCGCGGCCGTGCCCGGCACCGCCATGCCCGGCGCTGCCATCGGCGCGGCGAAACCGCCCGCCGCCGCCCGCCGCTCCAGCTTGTCGAGCCGCGCCTGAAGCGACAGTTCGTCGCTGTAGGCGCCCGGCAGCATCACGCGGGCGCAGATCAGCTCCAGCTGGAGCCGGGGGGCCGCGTTGCCGCGCATCTCGGTCAGCCCGGTGTTGACGATGTCGGCGGCCCGGCTGAGCTCGGCCGCTCCGAAGGCGTCCGCCTGGGCCTGCATCACGGCGACGCGGTCGGCCGGGGCGTCGATCAGCCCCTTCTCCCCCGCCTCCGGCACGGTGGCGAGGATCACGAGGTCGCGCAGGCGCTCCAGCAGGTCCGTGACGAACCGGCGCGGGTCGTGTCCGCCCTCGACCACCCGGTCGATCACCTGGAACACCGTCGCTCCGTCCTGTGCGGCGAAGGCGTCCACCACCTCGTCCAGCAGCGCCGAGTCCGTGTACCCGAGCAGTGCCGTCGCCATCTGGTACGTCACACCGCCCTCGGTGGCGCCGGCCAGCAGCTGGTCCATGACCGACATCGAGTCGCGCACGGACCCGGCGCCGGCCCGGACGACCAGCGGGAACACCGCGTCCTCGACCTGGATGCCCTCCCGGCCGCAGACCTCGGCCAGGTAGTCGCGCAGCGTGCCGGGCGGGACCAGCCGGAACGGGTAGTGGTGCGTGCGGGACCGGATCGTCCCGATGACCTTCTCCGGCTCGGTGGTCGCGAAGATGAACTTGAGGTGCTCCGGCGGCTCCTCCACCACCTTGAGCAGCGCGTTGAACCCGGCCGAGGTCACCATGTGCGCCTCGTCCAGGATGAAGATCTTGTACCGGCTGTGCACCGGCGCGAAGAAGGCCCGCTCACGCAGCTCGCGCGCGTCGTCCACACCACCGTGCGACGCCGCGTCGATCTCGATCACGTCGATCGACCCGGGCCCGCCCGTGGCCAGGTCCCGGCAGGACTGGCACTCACCGCAGGGCGTCGGAGTCGGCCCCTGCTCACAGTTCAGACAGCGGGCCAGGATGCGTGCGCTCGTCGTCTTCCCACAGCCGCGCGGCCCGCTGAACAGGTACGCGTGGTTGACCCTGTTGTTGCGCAGGGCCTGCTGGAGCGGAGCGGTCACGTGCTCCTGCCCGATGACCTCCGCGAAGGTCTCGGGGCGGTAGCGGCGGTACAGGGCTAGGGACACACCCCCGACGATATCGGGACGGACCGACAAACGCGGCACCCCTCGTCCCGCCGGCAGCCTCCTCGAAGGCCTCCCGGGAACGCAAAGACCCCCCGTGCACCCGCCAGAGCCCTCCTACCCTTGCTGCCTTCCGGCCCTGGGGGGGTTCAGAGAGATGACGCCACACGAGGGGCTGCCCCCAACACTACCGGATCCCGGGCCCGACGATCCACAGGCCACCCCCACCTCCCCACCTCGGGATAGCTGGTCGCGAGCACCCCGAAACATGTACTAAGCTCTCCCACGGAGGATTCGCCTAGAGGCCTAGGGCGCACGCTTGGAAAGCGTGTTGGGGGCAACCCCTCACGAGTTCGAATCTCGTATCCTCCGCACCCGCCCGCCAGGGCAGACGAAGGACCCGACCGCACTGCGGCCGGGTCCTTCGTCGTTCCGTGGTTGCAGTCTTGCAGGCGAGCATCCCGATGGGCAGGATCACGACGGGGCCGACCAGCGATTCGTCTGGCTTCTCGGACCCGTCGCGGCACGCGCGCCGCAGTGAGGGCGTCGCAGATCTGCGCGGCCCGGGTGAGTACGTCACCGAGGTCCGGTACGCCATCGCCGATCAGGCGATCCAGGCTCCGGCCTTCAAGGAGTTCCATCACGGGGTAAGCGAACGGGCGGCCCTTCAGGTCAGCCCGGCCGACGTCGTGGACGGTGACGATGTGGCGGCTGTGCGCACACATGAGGCCGATGGGCCCGACGTCATGCCGGGCCCGTCGGTCGTTCCGCTTCACGGAACGCTCTCGGCGGGGTTCAGCCGCACAGGGCGGTGTCCACGGCGCGTTCGAGATTCCTCCGGCCCGCCTCGTCGGTGAGCTGCATGGTGACCGCGACGTTGACGGCGCGGCCGTCGTCGGTGGCGCCGCCCCGGGTCTCGTACCCCGGGAAGCTGCCGCCGTGGCCCCAGGAGAGCCCGCCGCACGGCAGCGGGCGGCTGACGAGTCCAAGTCCGTAGCGGGCGCCGGGGCCGAAGGTCGCTTCGGCGGGGACGGTGGAGCGCATCTGGGAGAGCTGGGCCGAGGGCAGGAGGCGGCCGGCCAGGAGTGCGCTGAAGAAGCGGTTGAGGTCGGAGCCGGTGGAGACCATCTGGCCTGCCGCCCAGCCCCAGGAAGGGTCGATCTCCGTGATGTCGCGCAGCGGCGCGTCCGCCGATTCCCGGTAGTAGCCGTGGGGGTGGGGCTCCCGGATGCTCGCGTCACCGGGCGCTGGGAAGTAGGTGTGGCGCAGCCCGATGCGTTTGATGATGCGCCGGTCCATCTCCTCGGCCAGGGGGCGGCCGGTGACCTCCTGGACGATCAGGCCGGCCAGGACGTAGTTGGTGTTGCTGTACTTCCAACTCGTCCCGGGGGCGAAGTCGGCCGGGTGCTGGAGGGCTGTGGCGAGCAGTTCGCGGGGGGCGTAGTACCGGACGTCGTCCCCGAGGTAGTCGCTGTAGTTGGGGAGTCCGCTGGTCTGCTGGAGGAGCTGGCGGACGGTGATGCGGCGCCCGTCGATCCCCTCCCCACGGACGAGGCCGGGCAGGTAGGTGTCGACGGAGGCGTCCAGGCCCACCCTCCGCTCCGCGACGAGCTGGAGGACGACGACCGCGACGAAGGTCTTGGTGTTGCTGCCGATCCGCACCTGGCCGTCCCTGGGCACCTTCGAGCCGGTGGTCAGGTCGCCGACTCCTGCGGTGTAGGTGCGGGTGCGGCCGTTCCGGTCCTGGACGCTCGCCAGGGCGGCGGGCATCCCGTCGTCGCGCACCAGCGTGTTCAGGGCCTGCTGGACGGCGTCCGGCCTGGCGGCGGCAGCAGCGGAGGCGGCTGCGGAATCGGAGGCGGAGGCGGCGGGCGGGGCGAGGGCGCCCAGCGTCATGACGCCGATGGCCACCGCGGCGGCGGCCGACACGGCTCGTCGCCGCCTGCCGCCCTGCTGCCGGGTCGAGGAACGAAGGCCATGCCGGTTCTGAGCACGCATCGGTCAACTCCTGGGGAATCGTTTGGTCTGGGCACGATCCTGGTTTCCAGGGGCCTCTGACCGCATCGCGGGAAGGCCGGAGAAATCGCTCCCCCGATCGGGGGAGGCTGCCGGTGGGCTGCCCGGCGATACTGGCGACCATGATCAGGGGAATCCGGCCGCTGCTGCGCGGCTCGACGTATTCGGGTGTGCTGTTCGCCTATTGCGGCGCGCTGGCGAGCCTTCCGCTGCTGCCTCTCGCCCTGTTGCCAGCGCTGTCGTGGCGATCCGCTCCGGAAAGCGTGCAGATCGTCCTGGTCCTGCTGGTCTGGGCGGTGCTGGTCGGCACGGTCGGACTGGCGCGCCCCGTACGGCGGGCGCTGGTCGTGTCCGCCCGCCGGCTGCTGCGGGTGCCGCTGCCGAACCCGGTGGCCGGTCGCCGGACCTCTGGTTCACTCGGCCTCGACCGCTGGCGGACCCCGATCTGGCTGGTGCTGCACGTGGCCGTCGGGTGGACGGGGGCGCTGGCGAGCGGGGTGCTGTTCATCATGGGCCTCTCCCTGCCGGGGAACTGGCTCGGCGGCGAGGCGCGGGCGAGTCTGTTCGGCACGTCGGTCCGGGTGTCGGGCGGGTGGAGCTGGGTGGTGGCGGCCGTGTGCATCCTGCTGGCGGTGGCCGTCTGCGTACTGGTGACGAAGGCCCTGCGGTGGTCGGCGCCCCGGCTGTTGGGCCCGTCGGCGGCCGAGCGGCTCGCGCTGGCTGCCGAGCGGGAGCTGCTGCTGGCCGAACGCAATCGGATCGCTCACGAGTTGCACGACTCGATCGGGCACACGTTGACGGCGGCCACCATCCAGGCGGCGGTGGCGGGCGAGGTGCTCTGCGCCGACCCGGCGGCGGCGCGGGCCGCCCTGCGCAGCATCGAGGAGTCGACCCGGGTCGCGCTGGAGGACCTGGACTACGTGCTCGGAGTGCTGCGCGAGGAACAGTCGGGAACAGCGCCGACCCGGACCCTGGCCGACCTCCCCGAGCTGCTGGACCGTCTTCGGCACGCGGGGGCGGTGGTGGAACCGGCCCTGTCGGGCGAGCTGACGCAGGTGCAGGGGACGCTCTCCCGGGCGGCGTACCGGATCCTCCAGGAGGGGCTGACGAACGCGCTGCGCCACGGGGCGGGCGGCCCGATCGAAGTCCGGGTCGCGGCCGGGCCGGACGGACTGGAACTCACGGTGGTCAACCGGACCGGGGCACGGACGGGCCCGGGACCGGGCGCCTTCCCGACCTCCGGCCACGGCCTGCCCGGACTGGCCGAGCGCGTACGGCTGCTGAACGGTGAGTTCCAGGCCGGCCCGGACGGGACGCAGCACTGGCGGCTGGCCGTCCGGCTGCCGGTACGGGTCTCGGCGTGAGTGGATCCGACGCGGGCGAAGGCATGGCCCTCCCCGCCGCCACCAGCCCCGCCATCACCCTCGTGATCGCGGACGACGACGAGGTGACCCGCAGCGGCCTGCGCACGCTGCTCGCCGCACAGCCGGGGATCACGGTGGTCGGCGAGGCCGCCGACGGCGTCGAGGCGGTCGAACGGGCGCAGAGCCTGCGGCCGGACGTGGTCCTGATGGACGTCCGGATGCCGCGTCGCAACGGGATCGAGGCCACCCGCCAACTGCTGGCCGAAGCGGCCGACCCGCCGAAGGTCGTGGTGATCACCACCTTCGAGAACGACGGCTACGTCACCGCCGCCCTCAGCGCGGGCGCCAGCGGCTTCGTCCTCAAGCGCCTCCCGGTACGCCAGATCGCCGAGGCGGTCCGGGTGGTGGCGGCGGGCGAAGCGGTCCTCTTCCCGGCCGCACTGGGCCGCATGGTCGCCGCCCGCCCGCTGGGCTCCGCCGAGGCCCTGCCGCGGGCCGCCCTGACCGGCCGGGAGGAGGAGGTGCTGCGCCTGATGGCCACCGGGCTCTCCAATCCGGAGATCGCGGAGTCCCTCACGGTGAGCCTGGAGACGGTCAAGACCCACGTCGGAAACGTGCTGACCAAGCTCGGCGCGCAGAACCGGACCCATGCCGTGGTGATCGCGTACGAGTCCGGCCTGGTGGTCCCGGGCTTCGCCGGCTGACCATTCCGAACGGCATCCGACCGAGACGGCTGCAACGCGATCCCAGCTACGTCCTGGTTGCAGTCTTGGTTGCAGTCACCCCCGTCCAACACCGTTCGGAGCCCATCTGGCGAGCCGCTCCGCCGCAGGTGAGGACGCTCACGACCGCCGTCGAACGCCCGGACGGACAGGTGGAAAGCGTGTTGGGGGCGACCTCTCACGAATTCGAATCCACGCGGTGCTCGGTTCCCGATGCGGCGGGCGTCCGCGGGGATGAGCGGCCCAGAAGCGCTCCACGCCCCCGCCGCGACACCTGCGCTGCACTCCAGACGATGGAGCAAGACGGGCGCGGCACTGCCGGATCGGCCGGAGTCCGACAGCGGGTGGTCTCGGTTCTGGTCTCGTTCACCTCCGCTCGCCGGAGTTCAGACCGCATCCTTGGAGCTGCTCCGCCGCAGGTCAAGAATGTGACGGACCACTTGAACGGTGCCGAGGAGAATTGGAAAGCGTGTTGGGGGGCAACCCCTCACGAGTTCGAATCTCGCATCCTCCGCCGGCCGAAGGCCCGGACCGTTTCGACGGTCCGGGCCTTCGTCGTTCCCCGGCGGCGATCGTCACGTGATCGACCGGACGCACCCCAGCCGCGCCCAGGGACCGACGCGACCGCCACGGTCGGTTCCGAACCCGGCTGCGAGCCCGCTCGGGGTCCGCCCTGCCACGGTCCGACGACCTTGAATCTCCGTTCCGAGGGCCTCAGCGAGGGCCGGCACAGAGCGTCGCGTCCACGACCTCGTCGAGACGTGCGCGTCCGGGCGCGTCGTTGCGCTGTTCGTTCACGGCAACGGTGACGGCTCGCCGTCCCTGCTCGGTGACGCCGACCCGGCTCTCGTAGCCGGGGATGCTGCCGCCGTGGCCCCAGTAGACGCCGCCGCAGGAGAGCGGGCGGCTCACCAGACCCAGGCCGTACGCGGCACCGGGGCCGAAGGTGACGGAAGCGTCGGAGGTCGCGCGGCGCATCTCCCTCAGCTCGGGCTCCTCCAGGAGCTCGCCCCCGAGCAGGGCGGAGAAGAACCGGTCGATGTCGGAGGGGGTGGAGACCAACTGGCCGGCCGCCCAGGCCCAGGAGTGGTCGATGTCGGTGACGTCGACGAACGGCGCGTCGGCCGTCTCCCGGTAGTAGCCCCTCGGGTGCCGGCCCTTGATGGTCGTCTCGCCCGAGGCGGGGAAGTAGGTGTGGCGCAGGCCGAGTGGCTGGATGATCCGCTGGTCCAGCTCCTGGGCCAGGGGGTGGCCGGTCACCCTCTCGACCAGCATGCCTGCCAGGAGGTAGTTGGTGTTGCTGTACTTCCAGGCGCGCTCCTTGGAGTTGTCGGGCGCGGAGGTGGCGGGGTGGGCGAGGGCGAGGGCGAGCAACTCGCCGGGCTCGTAGTGGCGGATGTCGTCGGCGAGGTATTCGCTGTAGTTGGGCAGACCGCTGGTCTGCTGGAGCAGTTGACGGACCGTGATGTCCCGCCCGTCGCCGCCCGGACCCCGGACCAGGCCGGGCAGGTACCGCTCGATCTCCCGGTCCAGGTCGATCCTCCGCTCGCCGACCAGCTGGAGCACCGCAACCGCGACGAAGGTCTTGGTGTTGCTCCCGGCCCGGATCGCACCGTCCCGCGGCACCGGCGTACCGGTCGCGAGGTCGCCGACGCCGGCCGTGCGGCTCTCGGTCCGGCCGTACCGATCCTGCACGGTGGCCAGGGCCCCCGGCACGCCGAGGTCGGTCACCAGGGAGTCCAGTCGGCGCTGGAGCAAGGCGGCGGCCGGGCGGGAGGCATCGGACGGGTGCGGCCCGGCGGCCTGGGCGGGCGCGGCGGCAGCGAGCAGGACGAGGCCGGTCGCGATGGCGGCTACGGCGGCGCGACGGGGGGCGGACGCGGGCATGGGTGGTCTCCTTCGGGATGGGGAGCTCGGTCGCTGGGGATGCCACTAGACGATCACAACCGGTCCTGGCCGATCGTCAGCACACGGAAGGAGGCCGGCACCCCGGCGTGCCACCGGCGGCGGAGCGGCTCTGGTTCCGGGGACGTACCCGACATGACGGCGGATCCGGGCCTCGGCGGTGCGCGGTTGGGCGGTGTCGCGGGTCTGTCGGGGCGCGGATCGTCGATTCTGCTGCGGCCCGGTCGCGCCGTCCTCCTGACCGGCGGCAGCTCGCAGGGCCGCGCCGGTCAGGTTCCGGCGCGAGCCGTCCTCCGGTGTTTCACGACGACAGCAACTGCGCCCAGGGCGACAATGCCCGTCACGGTCCACAGCTGCCACGGCAGTGCGTTCGCCCCTTCGTCCGTGGCCGCCGCTGCCGGATTCCGATCGGTCGCCGGGGGCTGCCGTACCGCCGCATCCCCTCGGGCTTGATCGTCCGCGGCCGCGGGGTCGAGAACCAGTACGGGTGCCGGGAAGTCCGGTTCCTTGCCTCCGGTCGGCCGTTGGTTCCAGTTCGCCACGGTGCCGTCCGAGTACGTCTGGGCCATGTCGAAGACGATGCTCGGCTTCCTCGGAAGCGGTCCTACCTCAACCTCGAAGTAGCGGTTCTCGTCGGGCTTGAGTTCCTGGCCCGCTGTGGCGGTCCACACGATGTGAGCCGCCCCGCCCGCGGAGGCCAGGACTTCCTGACGCGTCCATCCGGGGGTGGGCGGCGCTCCGGTGAACGCGACGTCGGCCGGAAGGGCGAGGTCGACGCGGACGGTGGTGGCGTCCGCCTTCTCCGAGGGGATCCGGAACCGCAGGGTGGCCGGGCTCCCGGCCGTCGCACCCTCGGAGAACACCCGGACGTGTGCCGAGGCGCTCCCCGTGAGCAGGAGGAGTGCTGCCACGGCCGTTCCCAGTACCGCGGTCGCCCGGTGTGCGTGCCGGCCGGGGCGTGTGCGGGGTGTGCGTGTCATGGTGGCGGCGGCCTTTCAGCAGCAGTCGCAGTACAGGAGGTCGGCGGCCTCGACGGCGTCGGCCGAGCCGGTGTGCATGGAGGCGGCCGTGGCCGACATCCGAGCCAGGGTCTGAGCGGTGGCCTTGCCCTCGGAGGTGAGGGAGACGCCCACGCCGGTGAAGTCGGCGAAGGCCAGGACCTGGGCGGCGTTGCCCGACGAGTCCGTGGTGAAGGACAGCAGCGGTGTCCTGCTGCCGTCCTTCTGAACCGCGTGGGCCTGGTACGTGGTGGTCGGCTGCAGGTCGCGGGCCTGGAGCTGGATCATGCCGAGGCCGCTGACGGTCCGGACCGTGGCCTCCAGTCGGCGGCCTTTGTCGTCGGGGCGCGCGGGGTCGCCCGCCGTTCCGTCGGGCAGGGTGGTGGGCACGTTGCGGGGCGCGTCGCCGAGGCCCTGGCGGCCGAGGTTGGCCGCGGACCCGGCGGGCGCCGCATCGGGCACGTACACCAGGGCCTGAGGCTCCTTGCCGACGCTCGTCGTGCCGGTCACCCGGTTGGTCGCGGTGTCGATGACGTCGACCGCGTCGGACTTCTCCAGGCCCACGTACATGCGGGTGCCGTCTCCGCTGGGCCACATGCCGTGCGGCGCGTGCCCGCTGTGCTGGATCCGGGTCACCAACTCCGGTGTGCCGCCCGGGGAGCGGCGGTAGACGAAGGTCTGGTCGAGACCGCCGACGGTCAGATAGGCGAACGAGCCGTTCTCCGTGTCGGCGAAGTTGGGGTGGTTGGAGTCCGGTCCGGTCTTCAGCACGGCCGCGACCCGGCGGTGCCGGAGATCGATGACGCTGGCCAGGCCGGCGCGCTTGTGGGATGCCCAGAGCTCCGTGCCGTCGGGCGAGATCGCCGCGTCGGAGGAGAAGGCGTCCCCGAGACCCTTGATGGTGTAGCGGATCTCGTGGGTGCGCACGTCGACCGCGGTGATCTCGGGCGCGCTGATGTGGTTGACGTAGGCGGTTCTGCCGTCGGGGCTGAGGAGCACCTTGGACGGGCCGGGGCCGACCTTGATCTGGCTGACGACACCCCCGCGTACCGCATCGACGACCGTGACGGTGTCGCGTCCCCGGTCGGCCACCCAGAACTGCTTGCCGTCTGCGGTGAAGACGCCCTCGTGCGAGGCGCGGCCGACGTCGGTCTCGTGGATCACCTTGTTGGTGGCCGTGTCGATGATGGTGACGGTGTTGCTCGTGACGCTCACCACGCCGAGGCGTTTGCCGTCGCGGGAGGCCGCCAGACCGTGCACACCCACGTCGCCGGTGTACTGCGGGCTGAGCGTGGCGCCCAGGCGCTGGGCCCCGAGGGCGATCGTGCCGAGCGTCCTGTCGGTGGACGGGTCGATGACCGTGACCGTGTTGGAGGTCTGGTCGGCGGTGTACACGCGGTCACGGCCGGACACGGGCACCTTGACCGACGTTCCGCCGCCCGCAGTGGCCCGAACCTCGCCGTACGGGCCGGAGGCCGGACTCGACGGCTGGGCCTGGGCGAGGTCCACCGCGCCGACGGCCGTCGCGCCGATGCCGGCCAGCACTGCGGTGGCACCGAGCATCCTTCGGATGGAAAACACTGACAAACCTCCACATGAAGTGCACCCGTGGGCGCGTTGAAGGAGGGGCCGGCATGCAACCGGCCCTGACGAGGGGTCTGTTCGGGGACGAGGAGGGACGCCGCCCCCGGTCAGGTGCTGTGACCCGGTCCTGCGGGTGCCTGCGCCACGAGCCGCCCGTCAGCGTCCTGGACGTACAGCGTGGTGATGGCGTCCTTGCTCATGGCAGTGGTCAGGTGGACGCGGACCGAGGCGTCGCCCTGCCCGCCCGCGCTCACGCTGCCGGCCTGAACCCGGTCGCCGCGGACGTCGCCCGTCATCAGCCGGTAGGTACCGCCGGCCCGCAGCCCGGACAGCGACACCGGGATCTCGGTGCCCCAGGGGTGCGCGATCATCTCACCGTCCTGTGCGACGTGGACGGAGGCGACGGGTGCGGGTGCGTCGTCGCCGGTGACCGCCGTGACCGTCACGAGGGCCGCGCCGGCGGCCAGCACCGAGGACGCGATTGCGGCCGCCACCCGGCGGCGCACCGGCCGGCGTGCCCGCGCCGCACGGACGGCGGCCGGCCTGCCGGGCGCCGGAAGGGCCGACGCACGGGGGGAGTCGGCCCGCTCGAAGGTGCGCACCACCCGGCGCACCCCTTCGACTTCCTGGGCGCATCCCTCGCACGACGCCACGTGGCGGGCGAGTGGGACCGGCAACGGCCTGCCCAGGAGCAGGAGTTCGGTGGCTTCCTCGCGGATCGCGGTGCAGAAGTCGTTCACGGTGCCAGCCATCCGTTCTCGTCGAGGATGTCGCGCAGGGCGCGGATGCCGCGGTAGAGGCGACTGCGCGCGCTGGACGCCGGAATGCCGAGCTCGCCGGCCACGTCCGCGCAACTCCTGCCCAGGAAGTACACCTCGACGACCACGTCCCGGTACTCGGGGCGCAGACGGTCCAGGGCCTCCCGCAGCTCTATCCGCGCCAGCAGTTGGTCGTACGGGTCGGCGTCCGCATCCGCGGTCTCCCGTCCCTCCTCCTGCGCGCGGGCTGCGGGAGGCCGGACCGCCCGGCGCCGCCGGGCGTCCACGATCGCATTGCGCGCGATGGCGTAGAGCCAGGTCCGCAGGCTTCCGCGGCCGCTGTCGAAGGAACTCGACGCACGCCACGCACGCAGGAACACCTCCTGGACCACCTCCTCGGCCAGCTGGCGGTCACCGAGAGCACCGTGCGCGAACCCGAGAAGCTCGCCGCCGTACTCGTCGTACGCGTTCCGCACACCGTTCTCACTGCCGAGCGGTTCCGCCGCCCTCCACCGGGTGCGCCACTCGCGGACGCCCACTAGGGACACCTCCCGTACCAGGCACGCCACCCAGCCATCCGGATTCCCTCCCGATCCACGGTGATTGTGCGACGGGATACGCGGGGAAGAGCGGCGGCGTTGACGGAAGGGAAAGTGACCTGCGTCACGCGATCCTCGCTTGAAAGGGCAGCCGAAAGACCCCGACCGGGGGCCGGTCGGGGTCTTCTTCGTGTCGTGGTCGTGCTTCCGGTCCCGGTTGGTCCGGCCGGTTCTCAGCGGACGGCGCGGGGCACCGAGGGATTCAGGCGGCCGGTGCGACGGTGAGCAGGCCGGTGGCGCGGTCCGCGGTGAGCACGCCGAGGATGAAGCCGTCCTCGTCGACGACGGGCCAGACCTCCAGGTGCTTGATCCGCATCGCGATCGCGGCCAGGGCCAGTCCCATGGTCGGCCAGGCGAACGGGCCGCGCTGGTGCGCGGTGGCGCCGATCGTGGTTCGCTCGGTGTACCAGGAACGGGCCAGGAACGTGTGGAGTCCGGTCCGGGTGACCAGGCCCTCGCACCGGCCGTCGTGGTCGCGCACCAGCAGGTACTCGACGTCGGCGCCGCGGAGGATGTCATTGGCCTGGTCGACGGTGTCGTCGTCGGCTATCCGGTAGTCGCAGGGGTCCATGGCGTCGGCGACCGTGAGGCCGCGGCCGTGCCGTGCCGACTGCGGAGGGTGCGTGGTCACGGTGCTCACCGTTCCCGTCTCCGGCCGCCCGCCGGGGGCTGCCGGGCTGTCCTTCACCCAGAACGAAGCCGGAACGGGTACCGGAATGCGTGATGCCCTGGATGTCTACGACCCTACTCCGGTGGCGAGCGGCCCGGAGCGGACCGCCGCGGAGTAGCGTGGGACACAACCGAGGACATTCCGCACACCGGCATCAGCGCCGACGTCGCCCTGGGTCTGACGGGTCCCTCGCGGACCGGACGGGCGGCTTCGCATGATGCCGATTCCTTTCCCCAGCTCTTCCGCTTCCGGGCCGTGGACGGTGCCCGGCTCCCCGCTGCTGCCGCGGCTGGAACTCGAGCCGACGATGTCGCGGGAGGGTGTCTTCGACGGCGCCTGGTGGCCCCGCTCGAACCACGTCCTCGCCGAACTGCCGGACCTGATCACCGCGCTCGGCGCGCACTTCGGGCGCATCGTCCGGGTCGGCCTCGACACCTCGGCCTGGGACGGAGTGCCCAGGTCCGTCCCGGCGAACGGCCTGACGATCCGGATCAACTGGTTCACCGGCAGCGATGCGACGATCAGCGTCACCCGGGGCTTTCAGGACCACTTCCTGCTGCTGGTCGTACCGCCGGGCACCACCCCGGCCACGGCCGCCTCGGCCATGGCCGGCGCCTCGGTGACCGGGAACCACACCCCGGCGGCGGAACTCCTGCTCGGCTGAGCGGTCCGGGCAGGTCCGGGCAGGCGGCCGCGGCGGAGTCGGACGATGATGGAATCCAAGGAGAGCGCGACGTCCGAGAGCGGCTTATGGCTGTATGGCATGTCCGGGACTTCACGCCGGACGACCTCGAAGCGGTGGTCCGGCTCGACGCGGAGAGCACCACCACGGGCCGCGCCGCCGTCTTCCGGCTCTCCGACGTGGTCGCCGCCTTGCAGGCGCGGGATCCGAGCGTCGTCGCGGTGGCCGACGGTCGTCTCGTGGGCGCGGCGGTGGCCCGGGTCGACGGGGACCGGGCGTGGGTGCTGCGCATCGCCCTGCACCCCGCCTGGCGGAACCTGGGCATGGGTTCCGCCCTGCTGTCGGCGTTGGAGCACCGTCTGCGGGACGCCGGCGCCAGGATCGTCGCGGCTCTGCTGCCCGACGAGGAGACCGGCGCCGCCGCACTGGTCAACTCCGGGTTCCACCCCCACCGGGGGCTCACGTACTTCGAGAAGTCGGAGGCCGTGAGCGCTCAGGGCGCGACGGTCCTGGCGGCGCTCGGCGCGGTCATGCCCGAGGCCGGCCTCTGGAAGCAGCTCACGGGCATGGCCAACGAGAAACGGCTCATCGAGCGGCGTCTGGTCCTGCCCCTGGCGAACCCCGGGCTGGCGGACGCCCACGGTGTGGAACCACCCCGCGCGGTGGTGCTGTTCGGTCCGCCGGGCACGGGCAAGAGCACGTTCGCCAAGGCCGTGGCCGGCCGGCTCGGCTGGCCGTTCGTCGAGCTCTTCCCCTCCCGGCTCGCGTCCGAGGACGGGCTGGCCAGCGGGCTCGGCCGCCGCTTCGAGGAGGTGGCGCAGCTCGACCACGTGCTGCTCTTCATCGACGAGGTCGAGGAGGTCGCCGGCACGCGCAGCCTCGCCGCCCCCGCATCGGTCGGCGTGGTCAACGAACTCCTCAAGTCGATCGTGCGGTTCCGCGAACGCGATGGCCGGCTGCTCGTCTGCGCCACCAACTCGGTGACCACCCTGGACCCGGCGTTCCTCCGGCACGGCCGGTTCGACTACGTCCTGCCGGTCGGGCCGCCCGACTCCGTCGCCCGCGACGTGCTGTGGGCCGCCTACACCGCGAAGACGGGTACCACCGCCGACACCGCGGTCCTCGCCGAGGCCAGCGAGGGCTTCACCCCCGCCGACATCAGGCAGGTCGCCATGGCGGTCGCCCAGAGCGCGTTCGAGCGCACGCTCGACACCGGGGAGCGGACCCAGCCCAGCACCCAGGACTACCTGGACGCCATCCACCGCACCCGTCCCACCGTTTCCGAGGAGATGGCCCGGGAGTTCGCCGACCAGGCGGTCCGCTACGGGCGCGTCTGAGGACGCCCCACCGTTCCGGGGTGCCCGTCCGAAGGCGGCGGGCGGCGATGCCGACCGCAGCGACCATGCCGGGTTCGGGCCGGACCGGGAGTAACCTGGACATCACCGAAGGCACTTCGCATGCTGGCACCGGATACTGGCGTCGTCTCCGGCGAACGGCAATGCCGGGCCCGACCCCGTGGGCCGGACCCGGAGACAGGTCCTTGGTCATGACCACGACACTCGATCGTGCGACGCCCGCCACCCTGGATTCCACCGTACGGCTCTCCCTCGCGCCCCGTGGCGTGCGGCCGGGCCGACTGGACGGAGCCTGGTGGCCCCGCTCGCGTGATCTCCTTCTCGAACTCCCCGCCCTGGCCGCCGATATCGACGAGCGGTGGGGCCGGATCACCCGGATCACCGTGAACCCCGCGAAGTGGCCCGTCATCCCCCCGCGCATCCCGGTCACCGGGCACACCGTCCACGCGGGCTGGTTCACCACCGAGCAGGACGAGCACACGATCGCGGTGTTCTCCTACGCCCCCCGCAGGCTGAACCTGCTGGTCGTCCCGCCGGAGACGGACGCCGTCGACGCCGCCCGGATGATGGCCGAAGCCGCCCGTCCCGCGAACACCATGGCCGCGAGCGACCTGCTCGCCATGGTGACGGGCGGCGGAGCGCAGCGGCCGGAGCCGCGCTCCGACTTCCTGCCGTCGGCCGTCGCCCCCTCCGACGACGCCGGTGAGGCGGACAGGCGGGCGGACGTCGCCCGCGGCCGGGCCGCCTCCTGGCCGGCACCCGCGTAGTCGGCGGGACGGCCGTGGTCCGCCCGCCACGGCCGCAGGACCACCGCTCCGGACGGACCACCGCCGAGGGTCCGTGGTTCGTCCGGAGCGGACCGCTCGTCAATTCTCGGCGCAGCTTCGCAGGTGGCTGCCCACGCCCTGGAGCCGCGCCCCGGGGCCGAAGCAGACCTCGATCCGGTACGGCGTGTCCTCGAAGACCCTCAGGACGCGCAGCGCACCACTCGGGTGCAGGTCGTACTCGAAGGTGACGCCGTCCGCGCCGTCCTCGTGCCGGACGTCCACCGGCCCCTTCGACGGCTCCGCCGGCGCCAGGGCGTCGGTCGCCGTCCTTGCGGTCCCGGGCCGTCCCGGTCGGGGGTGGCGTGGCGGATGATGGGGGCCGGGACGTGAGGGGTGGCGCAGTGGTCGAGAGTGGATCCGTCGGATCGGAGCCAAGGGCTCGGGTGGGCAGCGAGGGGTCCGGGGGCGCCCGGGACGGGAGCCGGCGGCGGGGTGTCGGGCGGCGGGTGGCCGTGCTCGTCGGCGTTCTCCTGCTCCTGTGCCTCCCGCCCTGGTGGACGCTGTTCGGCTCCGGGGCCGACTGGCCGTTCCCGGTCTTCCTGGCCGGCACCGCCGTCTTCGCCGCCTGGCTGGTCTCCTTCCCCTTCCTGATGGTCGCGGGCCACGGGGCGCGACGGGTCGACCGGGCCGCCCGGGTCGCGGACACCAGCCTCGGCGTCGTCTGGGTGCTGTGGACCTGGTCGGTGCTGGGCGGTCTGGTGAACCTCGTGCTGGGCGGGCTCGACGTCGGCGGGGCCGGGCGGGCCAGGACCGTGGCCCTGGCCGTGGCCGTGGTGTCGGCCGGGCTGCTGGGCTGGGGGCACCACGAGGCGATGCGCGTGCCCCGGGTGAAGCGGCTGGACGTCCGCGTCCCGCGGCTCGGCGGGGGTCTGGACGGGACCCGGGTCGTGGTGCTGGCCGACACCCACTACGGGCCGATCGACCGGGCGGGCTGGTCGGCGCGGGTGGCCGGGGTGGTCAACGCGCTCGACGCGGACGTCGTGGTCCACGCCGGCGACATCGCCGACGGCACGCCGGCCCAGCGCCGGGAGCAGTCCGCGCCGCTCGGGACGATCCGGTCGAAGCTGGCCAGGGTCTACGTCACGGGCAACCACGAGTACGGCGGAGAGGCGCAGGGCTGGCTGGACCGCATGGCGGACCTGGGCTGGGAGCCTCTGCACAACCGGCACGTCGTGGTGGAGCGCGGCGGGGACGCCCTCGTGCTCGCCGGCGTGGACGACGTGACCGCGGAGTCCTCCGGCCTGGCCGGGCACCGCGCGAACCTGATCGGCGCGCTGGAGGGGGCGGACCCCGCCCTGCCGGTGCTGCTCGTCGCCCACCAGCCCAAGTACGTCCCGCAGGCCGCGGCCGCCGGCATCGACCTGCAGGTCTCCGGGCACACCCACGGCGGCCAGATCTGGCCGTTCAACTTCCTCGTCCGGATCGACCAGCCGGTGGTCCACGGCCTGAGCCGGCACGGGGAGCGCACCCAGCTCTACACCAGCCGGGGCACCGGCTTCTGGGGACCGCCCTTCCGGGTCTTCGCCCCCAGTGAGATCACCGTGCTCACCCTGCGCTCGGGCACCGCATAGCCGACCTCCGAGGCGGGCGGGGGCTCGGACCGCACTCCGCGGTCCGAGCCCTTCGTCATCGGTCAGGCGCGGTCGATCAGGACCTGACGCCGTCGGCGCGCCGGTCAGGGACTTCGCCCTGATCCGGAACGCCGGCCGCTCCGCGTCCTTCCGCGAGCGGAGCGGTTCCCGGAGCCCGGAAGGGCGGAAGGGCGGAAGGCTACGCCCGCAGGTGCCGCAGAACCGAAGCGGCGGCGCGGGCGACGGCGTCCCGGACCTCGTCGGTGTGGTCGGCGATCTCGAAGCCGTGGTGCCCGTTCGGGACGTCGATCACCTCCAGCTCCGTCTTGTGCTCCCCCGCTGCCGCGACGAACCCGGCGACCGTCGCCGCGATCGCGTCCGCCTCCAGCCCGGCCCGGGTGAGCACGATCGGCAGCCGGCCCGCCCCGGCCACCGCCTCCGCCGGACGGAAGCGCCGGTCGACGACCTCCCAGCCGGGCAGCGGCGCGAGGACGGGGTAGTTCGCGGCGAGGCAGCGCAGCCAGGACGGGGGCGCGGCGAGCCAGTCGGTGGTCAGCAGGCCGCCGCCGGAGAAGAACCAGAGCGCGATCCGGTCGCCGTCCACGCGCGGGTGGGCGCGCAGCGCCTCGACGGCCGCGGCGATCTCGTCGGCGGCCCGCGGGTACCCGTGGAGCTCGTGCAGGCCGTGCTCGACCGTCGCGCCGACGACGCCGAGGCTCGCCGCGTACCGGCCGTAGCCGACGTACACCGGCCAGTCGCGCGGGGTGGGCCGGGTGCCGGCGGGGACGGGGCCGCCGTGGACGAACAGCACGGCGGGCAGGGGCCCTTCGGCCTCCGGCAGGTAGACGTCGAGGTTCCCGGCCCGCTCGTGCGCGCAGTCCGGCAGCGGGTGGTCCGGGGTGTCCAGGACGTGCGGACGTGAGAACACCGGCGCCTCGGCGGCGGGCGGCGGGGCGATCCGGTGGCCCTCGCCGGCGGCGGCCCGGAGCAGGAGGTCGGCGAGCTCCTCCGGGCGGGAGAGCATCGGCCAGTGGCCGGTGTCGAGGTCGAAGAAGCCCACCCGGGGGTCGGCCAGGAACCGGAACTGCGGCATGCCCGTGCGCACCATGGCCTCGACGCTCGCGATGGTGACGCCGCCCGAGGTGCAGAGGATCCCGGTGGTCGGCACCGAGGCGACGGCGCCGGACAGCCGCAGCGGCTCGACGAGGCTGGTGACGGGCTGCGCGGTGGCCAGCGCGGTGAGCCGGTCGAGCGCCTCGGCGGTGAGGCCGTCGATGCTCCCCCAGCGGTGCCACTCGCCCCGGCCGGGCGCCGGGAGGAGGCCGTCCGCGGGCCGGCGGGCCGGGTCGGTCAGCAGCTCGCGGGCGAGCTGGTCGGGGACGAGCTGGACGGCCCGGTCGCCGTCCACCGGCAGGCCGGCGTCCAGGTAGACGATGCGGGTGAGGCGGTCCGCCCGCCGGTCGGCGGCGCCGAGCACCGGGTGGATGCCGTACTCGTGGCCGACCAGGACGAGCTCGGGGTCGACGGCCGCGTCGATCAGGCGCAGGACGTCCTCGACGTGCGTCTCCAGGCCGGCGCCGCCCCCGCCGGCGAGCGTCGCCTCGTGCACCTCGGCACCGGCCGCGCGGAGCCGGGCGCTCACCTCCCGCCAGATCCAGCCCCCGGTGAAGTGGCCCGGTACCAGCACGAATGCGGTCATGTCGCGTCTCCTCCTCGTTCGTGGTCACCCGACGTCGTGCGCAGTCGCCCGACGTCGTGCGCAGTCACCGGACAACGCCGGTGGTCGCCCGGCCGACCCCCGTCCGGCCGGGCGATGCGGGTACCGTAGGAACTCCCCCTGAGGGAGGTTCAAGCCTTGCCACCGGCCGTCCTGTGGAGCATCGGTGAGCTCGCGGAGCACGCGGGCGTCACCGTCAAGACCGTCCGCTTCTACTCCGACCGCGGCCTGCTGCCCGAAGCCGGGCGCAGTTCCGGCGGCCACCGGCGGTACGGGCCGGAGGCGCTGGAGCGGCTGCGGCTGATCCGCTCGCTGCGCACGCTCGACCTGCCCGTCCCGGAGGTCGGCCGGCTGCTGGAGCGGGACGAGGGGCTGGGCGACGCCCTGGAGGACGCGGTGGCCCGGCAGTTGCGCGAGCTCGGCTCCCAACTCACCGCCCTGCGCTGGCGGGAGGCCGCCCTGCGGCTTCTGCACGAGTGCCCGCCCGAGGAACGCGCGGACCGTCTGACGCTCATCGGCGGGCTGACCACCCCGCCGGACACCACCGCGCTGGCCCGCTTCTGGCGGCGCGCGCTGCCGCTCCGGATGCCCGCCCGGCTGACCGCCGCGATCGTCGACGCGGCCGTCCCGCAGCCCCCGGCGGACCCGGCGCCCGCCCAGGTGCTGGCGTTCGCCCGGCTGAACGCGCTGGCCTCCCAAGGGTGTTCGGGCCCGAGCCACTCCACCGCCGGCAAGGGCGGCTGCCCGAACGAACTCGCCCGCACGGACCACGAGTACCGGCCCGCCGTGCTCTACGAGGGGCTCGGCGAGGCCTACGACCTGGCCTCGGCGGAGCTGCGCGCCGGCCGGGACCCGTACGACGGCGGGGCGCTCGACAACTTCGTCGCCGCCCACGCCGCCTCCCGCTCCGTCCGGGACACCCCGGACTTCCGGCGCCGGCTGCGGATCATGCTCGACGTCACCGACGACCCGGTGATCGCGCGCTACTGGGAGCTCGCCGGCGAACTCACCACACCCGACGAGCCCACCCTCGGCCGGGCGCACGCGTGGTTGCGGGCGGCGCTGGCCGGGCAGCTGGCGGCGGCCTGAAGGCCGGCGGGTAGCGCGTTTCGGCCCCGGCCGAAACGACTCCGCGCGACCATGGGAGGCATGTCGCTCGCCCAGCTGGCCGCCCTGCTCGCCGACCCCACCCGCGCCGCGTTCTGCGGCGCGCTGCTCGACGGCCGCGCCTGGACGGCCGGCGAGCTGGCCCGGCACGCGGGCGTCGCGCCGTCCACGGCGAGCGAGCACCTGTCGCGCCTGATCGCGGGCGGCCTGCTCACCGAGGAGCGGCAGGGGCGGCACCGGTACGTCCGGCTGGCCGGACCCGCCGTCGCCACGCTGATCGAGGACCTCACGGTCTTCGCCGAGACGGCGGCGGGGGACGCCGCCGGCGGGAGCGGGCCCGCCCCGGGCAACCTCCGCGAGGCCACCCGCCGCAGCGCCGAGGCCCGCGCCCGCACCTGCTACGACCACCTGGCCGGGCGCCTCGGCGTGGCCGTCGCCGACGCCATGCTCGACCGCGGCCTGGTCAGCGACGACGCCGGGCTCGCCCTCACCGGGGACGGCCGCAGCTGGCTCGCCGCGCAGGCCATCGACCTGCCGCCCCGGGCGGGCGGCAAGGGCGCCCGCCCCGTGGTCCGCACCTGCCTGGACTGGACGGAACGCCGCACCCATCTCGGCGGGGCGCTGGGCGCGGCACTCTGCCGGACGGCGCTGGAGCGCGCGTGGGTGCGGCGGATCGGCTCCGGCCGGGCCCTGCGCGTCACGCCCGACGGGGACCGCGCACTGCGCGAACTCCTCGGTCTGCAGCTGGAGTCGGAAGCCGCCTAACCCATCGTCTTCGCACCGTCCAAGGACTCCCGCAGGATGTCCGCGTGCCCCGCGTGCTGCGCCGTCTCGGCGAGGACGTGCAGCAGGACGCGCCGAACCGACCACGTCGCCCCCGGCTCGAACCACGGCGCCTTCGGCAGCTCGTGCGCGAGGTCGAGGTCCGGCAGCGTCCGGACCAGCTCGTCCGTCTCCCGGGCCACCTCCTCGTAGCGGGCGAGCAGCCCGGCGAGCGTCTCGCCGTCGAGCATCCGGAACATCGCGGCCCAGTCGTCCTGCGAGCCGCCGCCGCGCTGCATCTCCTCGGCGCCGCCGACCGCGAACCGCATCCAGCGCGCCTCCACCGCGGCGACGTGCTTGATCAGGCCGCCCAGGCACAGTTCGCCGGCCGTGGTGCGGCGGGCGGCCTGCTCGTCGGTGAGGTCGCGGACGGTGTACCGCAGGAAGCCGCGGTGCTTGTCGAGCGTTGCGACGAGGTCCTCGCGCTCGCCCATCAGGCGTCCGTCAGGGTGGGCATGTCGCCGGCGGTCGTCCCCGTGTCGATGATCCCGAAGGCGGCGCCCTGCGGGTCGCCGACCACCGCGAACCGGCCGAACGGGCTGTCCATCGGCTCCATGTGCACGGTGCCGCCGCCCGCGCGCAGCCGGACGATCGCCGCGTCGACGTCGGCCACCGCGAAGTACACGCTCACGTACGAGGGCACCTCGGGCGGCAGGTCCGCCGGGCCCATCGCCATCCGGCCCAGCACCGGCTGCTCACCGAGCCGGAAGATCTTGTAGTCGACCTGCTCGCTGCCCATCTTCTGCACGCCGTACGGGAAGACCGCCGGGAAGAACCCGTCCGCCTCGGCCGGGTCGCGGGTCACCACCTCGGCCCAGCAGTACGCGCCGGGCTCGCCCTGCTTCTCGAAGCCCTCGTGCGTGCCGGCCTGCCAGACGCCGAACACGACACCGCCCGGGTCCCGCGCGATCACCATCGTGCCGAACCCGCCGACCTGCATCGGGCCCATCAGCACCTCGCCGCCGTTGCCGCGGATCTTCTCCGCGGTGGCGGCGGCGTCCGGCGAGGCGAGGTACAGGCACCAGGCGGACCGGGCCTGCGTGCCGTCCGGGCCGGGCATCGGCGGCACGACGGCGGCGACGGCCCTGCCGTCGGAGTAGGCCTGCGTGTAGTTGCCGAACTCCGACGAGCTCTCGCCGAAGGTCCAGCCCAGGACGTCGCCGTAGAAGGCCTTGGCGCCCTCCAGGTCGCTGAACATCGCGTCGGCCCAGCAGGGTGTGCCTTCAGGTAGCGCGGCCATCTGTCTGCCCTCTCGTGCGGCTCTGGTACGGATCTCGTACGGCTCTCACGTGGCGTTTACGCCCGTTTTGCCCCTGTTCCGTCACCCTAGCCAGTCCCCCCGCCGCCCGCGCGCCCGCACCCGGCGCGGCCGGTCGGAGCCCGCCCCGACCGGCCGCGCCACGCCCCTCGCCCTCGCCGGCTACCCGACCAGCGCCGAGGCCACGCGGGCCGCCGACGTGCCCAGCCCCGTCGGTCCAGCCGGCACCCCGCCCGGTCGCGGCACCTCCGCCCGCGGCACGACCCGCCCCTCGCGCCCGAAGTGCCGCTTCAGGTCCGTCTCGGCGTACCGGCGGCACTCCCGGTGCCAGTTCAAGATGCCGGCGATCCAGTTCTCCAGTTCCCCGACGTACCCGCCGAGCAGCCCGCGCGCCGCGCCGTCGAGCCCGAGGTCGTCGAACAGGACCGGGAGTTCCTTCTCCGCGACGTGCCGGAACTGGGCGAGCCGCGAGTGCATCAGGTCGTCGACGATCCGGACGGCCGACGGGTAGTCGCAGCCGAAGAAGTTCTGGACCACCAGGACCAGGTTGTGCAGCTCGCCCTCGTACTCGATCTCCTTCTGGTACGAGAACAGGTCGTTGATCATGCAGGCGTAGTCGGCCGCCGAGTTCTCCAGCGAGCGCATCACCCCGTGCTCGTACACCTCGGGCGGCACGGTCTGCCCGTGGCCGATCCGGCTGAGGCTCATCGTGAGGTCGGAGCCGAAGGTGGCCCGGCGCATCTCCAGGTAGTCGACCGGGTCCGGGATGCGGTGCTGCACCTGGTTGGAGAGCTCCCAGAGCCAGCTGAGCAGCATGTCCTCGATGCTCTTGCGGAGCGTCCGCCGGGCGTCGACGGCCATCGGCTCCGCCGTCCGCTCCCAGATGTCGGCCAGGCCCCGCTCCAGGGCGTTGGCCGGCTCGACCGCCGGGCCGGCGCCGTCGACCGGCATGAACAGCGGCAACCGCTCGACGGCGAGCCTGGCGCCGGCCAGGTCGCGGGTGCTCCCGTAGACCCGGGGGAAGTAGTCGTCCGCCCAGGTACCCCACAGCAACCAGGCCGAGCCGATGTCGAGTTGGCCGGCCGTGGCGTCCGGGTGCATGCCCGCCATGCAGAGCGGGAGGTCGTAGTCGCGGGTGGACTCGGCCGTCCAGAGCGCGGACCCGGGGACGCCCGGCAGGTCGTCCAGCAAGCCCATCCGCTGGGCCCATTCGACGGCCCGGTCGCGCGCGCCCGCCAGGTGGGGGCTCAGGGTCAGCGGGAACGGCACCTTGAACTCGGGCAGTTGGGACGGCCCGACCTGCTGGAACGGCACGTGGCCGTGCGAACGCGCACGCCGCACCGCAGGATCCACCGCGCCCGGCCCGACGGGCGCCGGCGGCACCTCCGGCGCGGGCCCGCCGCCGCGCACCAGGTCCAGCGCCGACGTGCCGATCCCGCTGATCGCGAACGGGTCCCAACCGGCTCGGCGGTCAAGGACATCGGCGGAATCGCCCGGTTCCGCCGCCGTGCCGCCACCGTTCATGTAGCGGCTCGACCGCAGGTGCCACTCGTGCCCGCCGGACTGCCAGTCCTGCAGTCCCTTGACGTACGTCAGCACCTTGGCGCGGCCGATCGGTTCGAGCCCGGTCTCGGCGAACAGCACCGGCAGTTCGGTGAACACGGTGTTCTCGAACTGCTGGAGCCGCGAGGTGAGCAGGTCGTTGACCGCCTCGGCGGCCTCCTGGGTGGAGCACTCCAGGAACCGCTCCAGCACCAGGATGCCGTTGCTCAGCTCGCCCTCGTCCTCCACCTCCCGCTGGTAGGAGAAGATGTCGTTGCGCAGGTGCACGGCGTCGGCGAAGGCGTCCATCAGCACCCGCAGCGCGCGCGAACCCGAGACCTCCTTCGGCACCTCGGCCCCGGCGGCCACCTCGACCAGCTGCGCGGACCACGGCGCACCGCCGACCTTGCGGCGCATCTCGATGTACTCGACCGGGTTGGCGACCCGGCCGGCGTTGATGTTGGAGAGCTCCCACAGCGACTCGTCGAGCAGGTTCCGGGTGCTCTCGGCGAAGCGGACCCGCCAGTCCTCGCCCATCGTCGGCACGGTGCGCCGCCAGAGGTCGGCCAGGCCCGCCTCGACCGGGTTCTCCGGCTCGGGGACCGGTGCGGCCGGGTCGGCCGGCATGAACAGCGGCAGCCGGTCGAGGTGCGCCTTGCCGCCCTCGCGGTCGTTGGTCCGCTTGTACATGTCGAGGAAGTGGTCGTCGAAGAAGAAGACCCACACGTACCAGTCGGTGACCAGCGACAGCGCCTCGGCGGAGGCGTCGGGGTGGGTGTAGGCGCAGAGCAGGCCGTAGTCGTGGGCGTCGAGGTCCGCCCGGTCCCAGATGCCGGACCCCTCCAGCATGCCCATCTCCCGCGCCCAGTCGCACGAGTGCGCGCGGGCCGCGTCGAGATGCGGGTTGAGGCGTGCCGGGTGCGGCACGTAGAAGGACGGCAGTTCGAACGGCTGGGTCACGGCGGGCGGGCCTTTCTGGACGCGTCGACTTGGACCAAGGATGACGCGCGCCCCCTTCCCGGCACCGGCACAACGAGAACAGTCATATGAGATGACCCACTTGCTCGAACCCCCGGTCGAACTTCCGCCCGAGCGACGGCCAACGGTGGCTCACCCGTGCGGAATCGGGTGTCCCACGGCTCCATCCGCCACAACCACCCGGCCAGCGGAGCGCACACCGGCACGGCACGCGCCACCCGTGCAACGTCCTCACCACGCACGCACCACCCACGAGCCCCCACCACCCCGAACGGCCGGAAGGACGGGCCGAGTTCGGCCGGTCCTTCCCGGGAGGCGCACTGCGGTACCGGCCGCTCAGGCCGCCAGACCGAGGACCAGCGAAGCCGCCGCCGGCGCGAGGTAGACCAGCGGGAACGGGACGTGCGCGTAGTGGCGGGCACGGACGACGGTGAGCGCGGCGCCGGCGAAGTAGAGGATCAGGCCGACGGCGGCGAGGCGGCCGATCCCCGGGACGACGAGGCCCACCAGGAGGCCGGCCGCGCCCGCGGCCTTGGCGATCCCGAGCCAGACCCACCAGCTGCGCGGGACGCCGTACTGGGCGAGCGGCTCGACGACGTACTTGGCTCCGGCGAAGACCGAGCCGGCCGAGAATCCGGCCATGACGGCGCCGAGGACGGTGACGATGACGTAGGCCACGGACATTGAAGTGCTCCCCACTCGGTGGCTGGTTGGTCCGACACTCCATCGACCCGCCGGGAGCGGAGAGTGTGACCGCCACGGGGAAAAAAATGTTCCGCGCAGCGGTGGAGTGTTGGCACCGGACACCCCCAACAACCGCTCCGCCAACGAACAAACCAGCTCCGCCAAGGCCTCGATCCCCAAGACTTCCGCTCCTACGGGCGTGTTGACCACCGCCCCTCCCGCCCCGTCGACCAGACTGGGCGCCTACCCGACCGATCCACTTCGAGGAGGGCCCATGGACGTCACCGTTCGGCTCGCACAGCAGCCCGAGGCCGATGAACTGCTCGGACGCAGCGCGCTCGCCGCGCTCGTCGGCATGCTGCTGGACCAACAGGTGCCCATGGAGTGGGCGTTCACCGGCCCGCTGACCATCGCCCATCGGCTCGGACGGAAGGACCTGGACGCCCACGAGATCGCCACGTACAACCCCGAGGAGTTCGTGGCCCTGCTCTCCGCGAAGCCGGCCGTGCACCGCTACCCGGCCGCGATGGCCAAGCGGGTGCAGCAGCTCTGCCAGTTCCTCGTGGCGCAGTACGACGGCGACGCCGCCGCACTGTGGAAGGACGCCAGGACGGGCAAGGAGTTGCTGAGCCGGCTCAACGCGCTCCCCGGCTTCGGCAAGCAGAAGTCCCAGATCTTCCTGGCACTGCTCGGCAAGCAGTACGGCGTGCGGCCGGACGGCTGGCGCGAGGCGGCCGGCGCGTACGGCGAGGAGGGCGCGCACCGCTCGGTCGCCGACATCACCGGGCCCGAATCACTCGTTCTGGTAAGGGAGTTCAAGCAGGAGGCGAAGCGCGCCGCGAAGGAGGCCAAGGCCACCGCCAAGGCGCACTGAGCCGCCCGACCGCCCGACCGCCCGACCGCCGGACCGGCTCAGGCCGCCGGACCGGCCGCGGCCCTGCGCTCGTCGGCGTCCGCCAGCCGGAAGTACACCGTCGGCAGCCCGAGTTCGAGCGCGGCCGGCACCGCCTGGAACGCGCCCGGCCAGCCCGCCGCCGCGAGCGACAGCAGCCGTCCGGCGCCGCCGAGCAGGAACAGGCCGGCGAGCCACCGGACGGTGCGCGCCGGGATCGTCGCCTGCCGGGCGAGCCGGATCCAGGCGGCGCCGAACCCGGCGAAGATCGCGCCCATGAAGCGGCCCCAGCTGTCGGTCCTCGCCCCGGCGTGCTCCTCACCGGGAGCAGGGCGTTCCCCACCAGCCTCCGCCCGTTGCTGCCCGTCGACCCGGCCCCCGACCGGCCGCGCCGCGCCGCAGAGGTCAGTTGAGGCGCCGGTGGGCGCACCGCGCCCGGATCCGCCGGACGAAGTACCGTCGCTCCCCGAGCGGACCAGCACAGCTGTTTTCCGCCATCAACTCGCGGTGCACCGGGCCGGTACGGCCGCGCACTCGTGCACGCGCCCGCCGGGGAACTCCGGCTCCAGCCGCCGCGCCGGGCGGTCGTACCCGACCGAGCGCAGCACCGGGGACTCCACCGCCGTACGGTCCACGACCCGTTCCGGTGTGCGCACGAGGGCCCCGGCCGCGCATCGCGACCGGGGCCCCTGCCCGCACGGAACCGTCAGACCAGCTCGGGCTCCCGCGCCTCGACACCCGCGTCCGACTCCGTACCCACGGCGACGGCCTTCCGGCGCGGCAGCGCGAACATCAGCAGGAACACCACCACCAGCACCCCCGCGACCCACCACATCGCGTGGACGAAGGCCCCGCTGAACGCGTCGCCCACCGCCGTCGGCGCGACGACGTCGTCCATCGCCCCGAAGAAGGCCACCGACACCAGGCCGAGCCCGAGCGCGTTGCCCACCTGCTGCACGGTGTTGATCAGGCCCGACGCCGACCCGGCGTGCTCGCGCGGCACCTCCGCCAGGATCGCGTCGGTGATCGGCGCGACGATCAGCCCCATCCCGAGGCCCATCACGACCAGCGGCAGCGCCATCTGCCAGGGCGCGATCGCCGTCCCGTAGCGGTGCGCCTCCCAGATGTAGGTGAGCACGCCCGCCGCCATCACCAGCGCGCCGGTCTGCAGCACCCGGCGCCCGAACCGCGGCACCAGCTTCTGCACGGACAGCCCGGCGGCCGTCGAGACCGCGAGCGAGAACGGGATCCCGGTCGAACCGGCCTTCAGCGGGCTCCAGCCGAGGCCCATCTGCATGTAGAGGGTCCACACCAGGAAGAAGATCCCGCAGACCACGCCGAAGGTGAGCTGCACGCCGATCCCGGCCGCGAAGGACTTCACCCGGAACAGCGAGAGCTCCACCAGGGGCGAGCCGTCCCGCCGTGCCTTGGCCTTCTCGTACACCACGAACAGCGTGAACACCACGAGGCTGCCGGCCATCGACAGGTACCCCCAGAGCGGCCAGCCGGCCTCCCGCCCGTGCGTCAGCGGGTAGATCAGCATCAGCAGGCCGACGCTCGCGAGGGCCACGCCCGCCAGGTCGAGCTTGAGGGCCTTCTCGGCCTTCGACTCGGTGATGAACCGGCGCCCGGCCAGCAGCCCGGCCAGGCCCACCGGCAGGTTGATCAGGAAGATCGGCCGCCAGGCCAGGCCGAGGAGGTCCCACTCGGTGAGCAGCGCGCCGATCAGCGGACCGGAGACGGCGCCCAGGCCGACCACCGCGCCGAACATGCCGAACACCTTGCCGCGCTCCTCCGCCGGGAAGGTCGCGTGGATGATCGAGAGCACCTGCGGCACCATGAGGGCGGCCGTGCCGCCCTGGAGCACCCGCATCGCGACCAGCATGTCCGGGCCGGTGGCCAGGCCGCACAGTGCGGACGCGAGCGTGAAGCCGCCGATGCCGATCAGGAACAGCCGCTTGCGGCCGTAGATGTCGCCGAGGCGCCCGCCGGTGATCAGGCCGATCGCGAAGGCCAGCGCGTAGCCGCCGGTCACCCACTGGATGGCGCTGAAGGAGGCGCCGGTGTCCTCCTGGATGCTGGGGACGGCGATGTTGACGATGGTCACGTCCACCAGGTCCATGAAGGAGGCGACCATCACGATCGCCAGCGCGATCCACCTCCGCCGGTCGGTGTCCACTGTGCTCATCACACGCTCCTCGTTCGTCTCGCTCGTCGGCACGTGGACGACGGTAGGGGACATGTAGGCCAGGTCCTGTCCCAGTTCTCCGGCATCCTGGACGGCATGACCGACACCCCGGCCCGCCTGCTGAACCTGCTCTCCCTGCTGCAGACCCCGCGCGAGTGGCCCGGCAGCGAGCTCGCCGAGCGGCTCGGCGTCAGCGCCCGGACGATCCGGCGGGACATCGACCGGCTGCGCGACCTCGGCTACCCGGTGCAGGCGACGATGGGCGCGATCGGGGGCTACCGGCTGGTCGCGGGGACGGCGATGCCGCCGCTGCTGCTGGACGACGAGGAGGCGGTCGCCATCGCGGTCGGGCTGCGGGCCGCGGCCGGGCACGCGGTGGTGGGCATCGAGGAGGCGTCCGTCCGGGCCCTGGGCAAGCTGCTCCAGGTGCTGCCCGCACGACTCCGGCACCGGGTGGGCGCACTCAACACGGCCACCGTGCCGCTGATGACCGGGGACGGCCCGACCGTCGACCCGGACGACCTCACCCTGCTCGCCGGCGCCGTCGCCAACCACGAGCGCCTGCGCTTCGCCTACCGGGCCCGCGACGGCGCCGAGACCCGCCGCAACGTCGAGCCCGAGCGACTGGTCTCCACCGGCCGCCGCTGGTACCTGGTCGGCTTCGACCTGGACCGGGACGACTGGCGGCTGTTCCGGGTCGACCGGCTCCGCGAGCCCTTCGCCACCGGCGCGCGGTTCACCCCGCGCCCGCTGCCCGCCGAGGACGCCGCCACGTTCGTGGCCGACAAGCTGCGCCGCCGGAACACGGCGTACACCATGGTCGCCACCGTGCACCGCCCCGCCGACGAGGTCGACCGCTGGATGCCGTGGACCGGGGAGTACCGGATCGAGCCGATCGACGACCGCACCTGCCGACTGCACTCGCGGGGCGACTCGCTCAAGTGGCTGGCGTCCGGACTGCTGCTGCTCGACTGCGAGTTCGAGGTGCACGAGCCCCCGGAGCTGATCGCCCACCTGCGCACCCTGGCCGGCCGCGCCACCCGCGCGGCCGACCTGGCCGGTCCTCCCTGAGGCGTCAGACCCCGAACTCGGCGGTGAGCAGCGCCCGGCCGAGGGTGTGGAAGGTGAGGTGGAAGCCGACCTGGGCCGGCGGGGTGTCGGCGGAGACGTCCAGCTTCTCGACGTCGAGCGCGTGCACCGCGAAGACGTAGCGGTGCGGGGCGCCGGGCGGCGGGGCGGCGCCGTCGTACCGGTTGCCCGGGAAGTCGTTGCGCCCGTGGAAGGAGGCCGCGCCCGGCAGGGCGTCGTCCGAGGAGCCCGCGCCGCGCGGCAGTTCGGTCGTGTCGGCGGGCAGGTTCAGCGCGAGCCAGTGCCACCAGCCGGAGCCGGTCGGCGCGTCCGGGTCGTAGCAGGTGACGGCGATGCCGCGGGTGCCCTCCGGCAGGCCCGACCAGGACAGCTGCGGCGAGAGGTTGCCGCCGGCGTGGATGAACTCCTGCGCCAGCGTGCCGCCTTCGGTGATGTCCGCGCTGGTCAGCGGGAAGGACGGCACCTGCGGCAGGAACTCGTACGGAAGCGGCGGACGGACACTCATGGCGTGCACCTCTCACGGTCGGAATGACACCGGTCACTGTAACGGGGTGCACGTCCGATCCGGTCGCCCCTAAAGTCGACACCATGGCCTCGAAATTCGCCCAGCTGCTCTCGGACTCCCGCCGCGCGCTGTTCACCATGCTCGGGATCCAGGCCGTCATCTGGTCCGTGCAGGTGCTGAACTGGCTGGACGACTACGGCCTGTCCCAGGAGTTCGGTCTGCGCCCGGAGCGGGTCGGCGACCTGCCCGAGATGTTCACCATGCCTTTCCTGCACTTCAGTTGGGACCACATCGTCTCCAACTCCTGGCCGCTGTTCGTGCTCGGCTTCCTGGCCGCCTACCGGGGCATGCGGAAGTTCCTGCTGGCCAGCCTGGTGATCGTGGTCTCCGGCGGGCTGACGGTCTGGCTGCTGGAGAGCCCGAACACCGTGACGGCCGGGGCGAGCGGCATGGTCTACGGCTACCTCGGCTACGTGGTGCTGCGCGGGGTCCTCGACCGCAACCTGCCGGACGCGGCGGTCGGCCTCGGCGTCGCCGCGGTCTACTGGACCAGCCTGGTCGGCGTGCTCCCCGTCGCCCACGGCGTCAGCTGGCTGGGCCACCTCGGCGGGCTGGTCGGCGGACTGGCCGCCGCCGTCCTGCTCCGCAACCAGGCGGCGCCGAAGCCGGCGCCCGCGCCCGCACCCGCCGACTCCCGCTCCGCCCTGCTCAAGGAGCTGGACGACCTGGGCCTCTAGCCCGTTCGGCGCAGCGCCTGGCCGGCCAGGTATAGACCAATCCGAACCCCTGGGGCTAGCGTGGGCGGCGCCCCCGCCCCCTGCTCCGGAGCCGCACGTGGAGTCGTCCGTCCTCGCCTTCGCCACCGACCTGCTGGACGAGGGCCCCGACACCTTCTTCGGCAACCTCGCCGACCGCGCCGGGGTCGGCGGCGTCACCCTCGCCTCGGTCTACCACGAGGCCCGGGACGTCTTCCCGCACAACCCCCGCCGGGTGGTCCGCTACCTGGAGCCGGGCGCCGCCTACTTCCGCCCCGACCCGGCCCGCTGGCGGGGCCGCCGCCTCGCGCCCGTCCCGTCCACCGCCATCGGGGACCGCGACCCGTTCGCCGAGGCCGCCGCCGAGACCCGCCGCCGGGGCCTCGGGCTGCACGCCTGGACGGTGTTCTGCCACAACGACCGGCTCGGCTTCACCCACCCCGACTGCGCCCCGGCCAACGCCTTCGGCGACCGCCACCTCACCGAGCTGTGCCCGGCGAACCCGGAGGTCCGCGAGTACGCGCACACCCTCGTCGCCGACCTGTCGCGCTACGGCGTGGACGCGGTCCGGGCCGAGTCGTTGCACTTCCACGGCCTGCGCCACGGCTACCACCACGAACGCTACTTCGAGGAGCTCGGCCCCGTCGCCGAGGCGCTGCTCGGCGTCTGCTTCTGCCCGCACTGCCGCACGGCCGCCACCGGCGCGGGCGTCCCGGCCGACGAGGTCGCCGAGGCCGTGCGCAGCGAACTGCGCCGCCGCCTCGCCGACGAGACGGCCGCCGGCGAGCCCGGGGCGCTGGACGAGCTCGCGGACGGCGCGTTCGCCGCCTACGTGGACGCCTCCGCCGCGACGGTCACCTCGCTGGCCGCCGAGCTGTCCGCGCAAGCCCGTCGCCACGGCATGCGGCTGAGCTTCATGGACGGCGGCGGCCCCGGCAAGGGGTGGCTGTCCGGCATCGACCTGCCCGCGCTCGCCGGGGCCGCGGACCAGATCGAGACGCTCGGCTACGCGAGGACCCCCGAGGCCGTCCGGGAGAAGATCGCCGCCTTCGCCCTGCACGGCGTCCGCCCACAGGACATGGCGGTGATCCTGCGCCCGATGTCCTCGGACTGCGACGGACCGGAGAACCTCGCCGCCAAGCTCGCCGTCCTGCGCGACCTCGGCGTACCCGAGGTCGAGTTCTACAACTACGGCCTGATGCGCCTGTCCTCGCTCGACCGGATCGGGGCCGCGCTCCGCGCGTAGGGCCCGGAAACCGGCCCTACCGCCGCCGCCTGGACGTCCCGAACAGGCTGCGCGAGATCTCCTGCCCGAGCTGCTTCCCGGCCGAGCGCGCGAGCGACTGCACCGTCGGGTTGTTCAGCAGTGAGCCGAGCAGACCGCCCGCCCCGGCCTGCGCACCGGCCCGCTCCGCCTCCCGCGCCGCGTCGCGCGACGGCTCGGGGACGGGCGCCGGCGCGGGCTCGGCGCGCGCCGCCCGGGCCGCGAGCTTCTCGTACGCCGACTCGCGGTCGATCGCGTCCCGGTAGCGCGCCGTCAGCGGCGAGGCGTCCACGAGCGCCCGGAGCGCGCCCTCGTCGACCGGCCCCATCAGCGACTGCGGCGCCCGCAGCCGGGTCGCGGCGACGGGCGTCGGCGCGCCCTTCTCCGAGAGGACGGTCACCACGGCCTCCCCGGTGCCGAGCGAGGTCAGCACCTCGCTCAGGTCGTACGACGACCGGGGGAAGGTGGAGACCGTCGCCTTGAGCGCCTTGGCGTCGTCCGGGGTGAACGCGCGCAGCGCGTGCTGCACCCGGTTGCCGAGCTGGGCGAGGACGTCGGCGGGCACGTCCTTCGGGGTCTGGGTGACGAAGAAGATCCCGACGCCCTTGGAACGGATCAGCCGCACGGTCTGGGTGATCGCCTCCAGGAAGGCCTTGGACGCTCCCTTGAACAGCAGGTGCGCCTCGTCGAAGAAGAACACCAGCTTGGGCTTGTCGAGGTCACCGACCTCGGGCAGCTCCTGGTAGAGGTCGGCGAGCAGCCACATGAGGAAGGTGGAGAACAGCCGCGGCCGGTCCTGCACCGCGGGCAGCTCCAGCACCGAGACGACGCCCCGGCCGTCCACTGCGGTGCGCAGCAGCTCGGCGGTGTCGAACTCGGGCTCGCCGAAGAACGCCCCGGCACCCTCGTTCTCCAGCACCGTCAGCGCGCGCAGGATCACCCCGGCGGTGGCCGACGAGAGCCCGCCGACGGTCCGCAGCTCCTCCTTGCCCTCGGGGGAGGTGAGGAAGCCGATGACGGCGGTGAGGTCCTTGAGGTCGTACAGCTCCAGACCGGCCCGGTCGGCGTAGTGGAACACCAGGCTGAGCGAGGACTCCTGGGTCTCGTTCAGGTCGAGCACCTTGGACAGCAGCAGCGGCCCGAAGCTGGTGACGGTGGCCCGGACCGGGATGCCGGTGCCCTCGCCGCCGAGCGAGAAGAACTCGGCCGGGCAGCCCGCGGCCGTCCACTCCTGGCCGACCTCGGCCGCCCGCGCGGCGGTGCGCTCGCTCGGCGCGCCGGGCGCGGACACGCCGGAGACGTCCCCCTTGACGTCGGCGAGGAACACCGGCACGCCCTGGGCCGAGAGCTGTTCGGCGATCAGCTGGAGGGTCTTGGTCTTGCCGGTGCCGGTCGCGCCCGCGACCAGCCCGTGGCGGTTGAGCACGGCGAGCGGGATGCGCACCTGGGCGTCGGGGTAGGCCGTGCCGTCCAGGAGCACCGCACCGAGGTCGAGGGCGGGCCCGGTGAAGGCGTACCCGTCGGCGATCTCCCGGACGGCCGGCGGGGTGAGGGCGGAGGACATCGGGGCACACTCCTGGGCAGAGCGGGACCGGGCCGCGCCAATGGGGCGGAACCCGGTCGGAAGCCGGGGGCGACGTTCGCGACATTTCGCATCGAACAGCCGCAAACGTCCACCCGCAGTTCACACCCGAGCGCGTGGCGGCGTCGCGGCTGCTGCGCCATCCGCCGTCCGAACGGTAGGCTTTCCGTGTGATCTTCAAGCGCATCGGCAATGGGCGGCCGTACCCGGATCACGGCCGGACCAGCACCCGCCAGTGGGCCGACGTCGCCCCGCGCCCGGTGCGACTCGACCAGTTGGTGACCACCAAGGGCCAGCTCGACCTCGAAACCCTGCTGGCCGAGGATTCGACCTTCTACGGGGACCTCTTCGCCCACGTGGTGAAGTGGCGTGGCGACCTCTACCTGGAGGACGGGCTGCACCGGGCCGTACGGGCCGCGCTGCAGCAGCGCCAGGTGCTGCACGCCCGTGTCCTCGACATGGAGTGACGGGCCCGCCCGCACGTTTCCGGACCGCCCCTCGCCTCCGAGGCGGAGGGCGGTCCCGTCGTACCCGGACGCCTCCGCGCGCCCCTCTCGTACCCCCTTTCGGGTAGCGGGGTACTCCAGATGATGATCGTTTAGTACCTTCGCAGGCATCGGGCACTAATCTGCTGATGACGGCCGCGACCTGGGGAACCGTCCCTGTCCGCCGACTCGTCGTCATCCCGAGATCCCGTGTCATCCCGACCCCGCCCCGGCACCGAGGGGGAGACAAACCGTGAGCATGTTGACTCCCCAAGGCCTCAAGGGGAAGCAGTACCGCGTCACCGGCAACGCCTATCCGCGTCTCGGCCGGCCGCCCAAGAAGAGCCGCAAGGTGATCGCCGGGCTCGCGGCGCTGCTCGCGCTGGCCCTCATCGGACTCGGCGGCGTGCAGCTCTACGACATCTTCACCGGCAAGAACAAGCACGCCAGCGCGCAGGCCTGCGCCACGCCCTCCGGCAAGGCGCTGGCCGCCCCCACGCCGGGGGCCACGCCGGGCGCTCCCGCCGCCTCCGGCGCCCCGGCCGCCGCGCAGGGCGACCCGCACGCGATCCCGCAGCCGGCCACGGTCACCGTGAACGTCTACAACGCGACCACGAAGGCCGGCCTCGCCGGGCGGACCGCCGACGAGCTGAAGAAACGCGGCTTCACCATCGGCAAGGTCGGCAACGCCCCGGCCGAGCTGGACAAGAAGGTGCCCGGCACCGCCCAGGTGATCGCCGGCCCGGCCGGCGCCGGCGCGTCCACCCTGCTCAGCTCGCAGATCGCGGGGGCCACCGCCACCGCCGACGCGCGGACCGACGCCAGCGTGGACTTCGTCATCGGCGACAGCTACAACGCCCTCCTGGACGAGACCCAGGCCGCCGCCGCGCTCGCCCTGGCCACCAAGCCCTCCCCCACCCCGACCACCACCGGCAGCTGCTGAGCGCGCGGCGCGCACGGCGCACTCGGACGCGGAGAGCCCCCCGGCAGTGCGCCGGGGGGCTCTCGGTCGTTCGGGGGAGCGTGCGTCAGCCGGCGGTGCCGTAGAGGCGGTCGCCCGCGTCGCCGAGGCCGGGGACGATGTAGCCGTTCTCGTTCAGGCGCTCGTCCAGGGCGGCGGTGACCACGGTGACCGGCAGGTCCGCCAGCTCCCGCTTCATCACCTCGACGCCCTCCGGCGCGGCCAGCAGGACCACGGCGGTGACGTCGGTGGCACCGCGCTCGATCAGCATCTTGATCGCCGCGACCAGGGTGCCGCCGGTGGCCAGCATCGGGTCGAGCACGTAGACCTGGCGGCCGGAGAGGTCGTCCGGCATCCGGGTGGCGTAGGTGGAGGCCTCCAGGGTCTCCTCGTTGCGGACCATGCCGAGGAAGCCGACCTCGGCGGTCGGCAGCAGGCGGGTCATCCCGTCCAGCATGCCGAGGCCGGCGCGCAGGATCGGGACCACCAGCGGACGGGGGTAGCTGAGACGGGTGCCGGTGGTGACCGCCACGGGCGTGGTGATCTCCACCTCGTCGGTGCGGACGTCCCGGGTGGCCTCGTACGCGAGGAGGGTCACCAGCTCGTCTGTCAGGCGACGGAAGGTCGGCGAGTCGGTGCGCTCGTCGCGCAGGGTGGAGAGCTTGTGGGCGACCAGGGGGTGGTCGACGACGTGGAGACGCATGTACCGAGGTTAGCCCGGCCCTGGACGCCTGTACGACACGCCGCGGGCCCGCGGCGCGCGGCGGGGCTCACTCTGCCGTGACACGCCGTGACGCACGGCGAATGTCCGGACGGAACCGGTCGCCGTGGTATCAACCGGGCCGTTCTGGGAATGTCACGTCTTATGACGAGCAACCCGAAGGCCGGGGACGGCTCGGCGGAGGAGCCCAGGGGCCCTTCGGGCGGCCGCGCGGGCCCGTCCGCGAGCCCCCAGGAGACCGAGGCGGAGCGCCGCAAGCGGCGGGCCGTCTTCCTCCGCGAGCTCACCGAGGCGCGCGAGCTGCGGGAGCGGGTCCAACCCAGGCGGACCAAGGAGCGCCGGATGCGCGAAGCGATGCGGATGCGAACCTTCCGCATCTGAGGCGGTTCCGGAGGAGCCGGGTCCGCCGTTCGGGCGTCCCCGGACGGCCGGGGCGGCGCGCGGCCGGCCGCCGACCGACGCTTCCGACACGACCTGCAAAGACGCGCTGCCGAACACCCCCCGCAAGGGCGGGCTTTCTGTCACGATTCCGATGGGACGGTCCGAACAGCGGACCGCCTCTGGCGCGGGGGCGGCCAGATGTTCGCGTCGCCCGTGCGCGCCGACAGCCGAGACCGATGATCTTGGGAGTGTCCCTGGTGGCGTATTTCGCTGCAGTGCTTGCTCGCTCCGAGGACGGGTGGGACGTGAGCGAGACGGAGCTCGACGACGTCGAAACCCTGGCCGATCTGGCCGACCTGGCCCGCGAAGCCGCGCAGGACGACGACAGCGTCCTGATCTTCATCGAACAGGAGGACGCCTGGTTCGCCATCGTCCGGGTGGACGGTGAGGAGGATCCGCGGATCTTCGTGTCGGACGGCGCCGCCGCCGCCCGCAGCTCGTACGGCTCGGTCCTCACCGACGAGCTGGTCGACCAGGCCGGCGAGAGCGAGTTCGGCGACCTCGACCACCTGGTCGTGGAGCTGGAGGACAGCGAGGAGGCGGAGGAGGCCGACGAGGCCGCCGACGACGCGGCCGCGCACGGCGGCGTCCCGGTCGGCCCGCTCGGCGACTCCCACCTGCTGACCGAGTTCGGCCTGCCCTCCGACGAGCTGCTCGCCCTCAGCGGCGAGGGCGCCGTGCCGGGCGACGCCCTGGAGGAGATCGCCGAGGCCCTCGGCTGCGGCGAGGTCCTGGAAGCGGTCCGGTAGCGGACAGCGGGCCGACCAGTGTCCGCCGCCGGATGCCCGACACTGGATGCCATGCAGTCCGCCACCCCCGCAGCCCTCCCGATCACCCCGCTGCCCGCCCCCGTCCGCCCCGACCCGGTCCGTGACCGCTGGGCGGCGCCGATGCGCCTCGCGATGGCCGAGGCCGCCCTGGCGCCGGCCACCGGCGACGTCCCGGTCGGGGCGCTCGTCCTGGGCCCGGACGGCGAGGTGATCGGGCGCGGCCACAACGAGCGCGAGGCGGTCGGCGACCCGACCGCGCACGCCGAGGTGGTCGCGATCCGCCAGGCGGCGGCCAGGGTCGGGGAGTGGCGGCTCGGCGGCTGCACGCTGGTCGTGACCCTGGAGCCCTGCACGATGTGCGCCGGCGCGATCGTGCTGTCCCGGATCGACCGGGTGGTCTACGGCGCCCTGGACGAGAAGGCCGGCGCGGCCGGCTCGCTCTTCGACGTGATGCGCGACCGGCGGCTCAACCACCGCCCCGAGGTGATCTGGGGCGTCCTCGCCGACGAGTGCGGCGAGCAGCTGCGCGCGTTCTTCGGCGGCCACCGCGAAACCCCCCGCTGAAGGTCCGCCGGATACGGATTTCGTGACCGCCGCACCCGTCCGGTAGAGTTCCTCTCGGTAGCGTGTCCGAGCGGCCAAAGGAGCACGCCTCGAAAGCGTGTGTGGGGGCAACTCCACCGTGGGTTCGAATCCCACCGCTACCGCCAGAAAGCCCGAGGGCCCGTCCGTTCCGGACGGGCCCTCGGCGTTTCCGCGCATCCTCATGACACGGAAAGGGCTCCGCACCCGGGGCCGCTGACCACCAACGCCCTTGTCGAGTACGGAGCCTGGAGGGGGGAGCGGTTCGGGGGGACTGACCGCTCCCCCGACGGAGTCCCACAACCGGTGCCGCGGTCGGGGGAGGAGCCGCGGTACCCGGTCCCACAGCGGGGAGCTCCGGATCCACGCACCGGGAATTCCTGCCAGACCCCCGGTACGCCGTCCATCCTGCCGCCCGGTCCGCGCGCGGGCACCCGGAGAAAGACCCCACTCGCGGGGACCTTCGTCCCGCCGGGCGAACGCGTCGCACACTTGATAGCCCGTCCGGTGGATAAGCTGCCCCTGCAGGGCCGCTCGGGGACCCGGATGACGGCGGCCCACGGTTGGGAGGAAGGTCACCCGATGGCGCAGGCGAAGAAGATCGGCATGGTCCTCCTGCTCGTCTTCGTCCTCTACTCGATCATCACCTCGCCGGCCCGCTCGGCCGAGCTCGTCCAGTCGGGCTTCGAGGGCATCTCCAACGCCGCCAAGGCCGTCGGCACCTTCATGACCGGACTGATCAAGTGACCGCCCCGGCCACGTGACGGGCCCGACCGGGCCCGACCGGGCCCGACCGGAGGCGGACGGCCGCGGAGCCGCCGCGACGCACCGGCTACGGTGGGCGGGACCCTCTGTACCCCCGTCCGCGAGGAGCGGCATCGTGATCCGGCACCTGGTCCTGTTCAAGCTCAACGAAGGCGTCAGCAAGGACGACGAGCGCGCGCTCGCGGGCGCCAAGGCGTTCGCCGAGCTCGGCTCGGTGATCCCCGAGCTGCGCGAGTGGGAGTGCGCCTGGAACACCACCGAGCGCGACATCGCGTACGACTATGCGATCAACAGCCTGGTCGAGGACCGCGACGCGCTCCAGGCCTACCTGACCCACCCGGCCCACCAGGCCGCGGCCGGACAGTGGCGCGAGTTCGCCACCTGGGTGATCGCGGACATCGAGGTCTGATACCGCCGTCCGCCGCGGGCGCTTCCCCCGGACGGATCGCGGCGCCCCGCCCGGGCCTCGGGCGGGGCGCCGCGGTCCGTCCGGGAACGATCCTTGCGGCGCCTCCCCGACCGGCCCTTCGAAGGCCCGGCACCGCATCAACACACCTCCATCGGGTGCTTGCCCGACCTGCGCCCGCCTTGTGATGCTATGACCGGTTTTGCCGGACATGGCGAGGTGAAGAACCAGCCACGACACCCGCTCCGCAGGGCCCGCCGTAGTCGACTTTGGGAGGGGTGACGTGTCCGTGGACGAGGCGCTCGCGGGGATCATCAGTCCGGCCGGCGAGCTCCGGCCGGACGGCCTGCGCGGCCCCGGCGGACGCCCGGTGGTCGACGTCCGGACGCTGACCCGGGTGCTGTTCGAACGCCTGGCCGAGCTCCCTCCCGACGCGCCCGAGCGCGAGCGGGTGCGCGCCGCGCTCATCGAGGTGAACATCCCGCTGGTGCGCTACGCGGCCACCCGCTTCCGCAGTCGCAGCGAGCCCATGGAGGACGTCGTCCAGGTCGGCACCATCGGCCTGATCAACGCGATCGACCGGTTCGACCCCAGCCGGGGCGTCCAGTTCCCCACCTACGCGCTGCCCACCATCCTCGGCGAGATCAAGCGCTACTTCCGGGACAACGTCCGCACCATGCACGTCCCGCGCCGGCTCCAGGAACTGTGGGTGCAGGTCAGCGGCGCCATGGAGGAGCTGACGGTGCTGCACGGACGGGCCCCCAAGGTGCCCGAGATCGCCGCGAGCCTGCGCATCCCCGAGGAGGACGTCCGGGCCTGCCTGGACGCCGGGCGGGCCTACAACGCGGCGTCCCTGGAGGCGGCCCAGGAGCACGAGGGCGGGCTCGCCCTGCTGGACCGCCTCGGCTACGAGGACTCCGCGCTCGCCGAGGTCGAGCACCGGGACATGGTCCGCCACCTGCTGGTCCAGCTGCCCGAGCGGGAGCGGCGGATCGTCATGCTGCGGTTCTTCGCCAACCTGACCCAGTCCCAGATCAGCACCGAGCTCGGGATGTCCCAGATGCACGTCTCCCGGCTGCTCTCGCGGATCCTGACGAGGCTTCGCACCGGCAACTCCTGGGAAGAGTGACATCGCTCCGCGTTACCGCCGCGTGACATCTTGCGACGATCGGGTTTGCCGGGGATCGTGTGCCGGTATGGAGGGGGAGGGCCTTCGGCGGGAACATCCGCGCGTCGGCGGCCGTTCAACCGTCAGTCACAAGGGGGTGGGCGCATGTCCGGAGAGCTGGGCACTGCGGAGATCCACGCTGGTCAGGCCAACGGCACCGTGGTCGCCGAGGACCGCATCCCGCTGCAGCGGGGGCCGTCCACCGCACCGCCCGTCCCCGACACGCCCGCCGAGGCGTCACCCGGCACCGGGCTGGACACCCGCACGCTCTCCCGCTCGCTCTTCCTGCGGCTGGCCGCCGTGGAGCCCGGCAGCGCGGAGCACGCCTACGTCCGCGACACCCTGATCGAGCTCAACCTGCCGCTGGTCCGCTACGCCTCGGCGCGCTTCCGCAGCCGCAACGAGCCGATGGAGGACATCGTCCAGGTCGGCACGATCGGGCTGATCAAGGCGATCGACCGGTTCGACCCGGAGCGCGGGGTGGAGTTCCCCACCTTCGCGATGCCGACGGTGGTCGGCGAGATCAAGCGCTTCTTCCGGGACACCAGCTGGTCCGTCCGGGTGCCGCGGCGGCTCCAGGAACTGCGGCTCGCCCTCACCAAGGCCGGCGACGAACTGGCCCAGCGCCTGGACCGCTCCCCCACCGTGCCCGAACTGGCCGTCTGCCTCGGCGTCAGCGAGGAGGACGTGGTCGAGGGCCTCGCGGTCGGCAACGCGTACACCGCGAGCTCGCTCGACTCCAGCCCGAGCGAGGAGGACGGCGACGGGCCGCTGGCCGAGCGGCTCGGCTACGAGGACCTCGCGCTGGAGGGCGTCGAGTACCGGGAGTCGCTCAAGCCGCTGCTGGCCAAGCTGCCGCCGCGCGAGCGCCGGATCATCATGCTGCGCTTCTTCGGGAACCTGACCCAGTCACAGATCGGCGAGGAGATCGGGATCTCCCAGATGCACGTCTCCCGGCTGCTCACCAAGACCCTCACCCAGCTCCGGGAGGGGCTCGTCAGCGAGGGCTGAGGGGCCCGGCGGGGCTCAGCCCGCCGCGCCGTCCAGCAGGTTGTCGCGGAGCCCGGCCAGGACGCCGTCGTCCAGGCCGAGGCCGTCGCGCCAGAACGCCCCGAAACCGGACCAGCCGGCCTCGATCTCCTCGAAGGCCGCCGCCAGGTAGGCGGCGTCGGCCCGGAACACCGGCAGCAGCAGCCGCGGCTCGTGCATCAGGCCCCGGGTGCCGAAGTCGTCCATCACCCGGGCGACGACCGGCGCCGCGCGCTCGTTGGTCAGCAGGTAGTCCGCGACGACGGCCTCGCGGTCGACGCCCAGGGCGGTCAGCAGCAGCGCCGAGACCCAGCCGGTGCGGTCCTTGCCTGCGGTGCAGTGGAACAGCAACGGCGGCCCGTCCGGGGCGGCCAGCAGGCGCAGCACGTCCGCGAACCGTTCGCGCGCGAACCCGTCGGTGACGAACCAGCGATAGAGCCCGGTCATCATCGCGGCGGCGCGGCCGTCGCCGAGCAGCGCGCGCTGCTTCTCCGGGCTGCGGTCGGCCAGGGCGTCGCGCAGCGTCACGTAGATGTCGAAGTCCGCTGCGAACACCGGGAGATGGTGCAGGGTCACGCCGCCCTCGGCGTCCGGCTCGACGGTCAGCGCGGTGCTCGCGGGGAGGTCGCGGGCGAGCTCCGGGACGGGGAGTCCGGGGACGCGGTCCGGGCCGGCCTCGCGGACCTCGTCGAGGCTGCGGAGGTCGACCACGCGGCGCAGCCCGAGGGCCCGGAGCGTGTTCAGGTCATCCCCGGTGACATGGTTCAGGCCATCGCTGCGCAGGACCGTCCCGGGGCGAAGGACCCTTCCGTCGGCCGTCCGGAAGCCCCCCAGATCGCGGGCGTTGACCGCGCCGCGCAGACCGAGACTGCGCCCGACCTGGGGCATTCCGTTCCGCTTGGACACCGCATTCCGGACGCCGCCGAATCCCCCGGCCTCGGTCTGACGATCAGCCATGCGGGCGCCTCCATTGCATATTCGGACTGTCACATGGCACAGCGGTGCCCGATATTGCATGAACCTGCCCAATGGGGCGGCGAGATGTGCGAGAGTGTCATGCGCAACGACCCCAGTGTAGGTGTCCGCCGGGTCCCCCCACGTCGCCCGGCCGGTAACAACGCTTGGTAACGACGCGTAGCACTCAGGTTCCGTTTTTTCATTTTCAATTCATCATTTGCATGGCCGATGCTGTTCCGGTCACAATCAGCGCCTTCATGGCTTCGCCATGAACGTTGGTAACAGGTTTGCTGCACTCTCGCCCAATTGGTCCCTCGCGGAGCCGACCCTCGACCAGGATGGGCGCCGGGCAGCCCTGCTGCCCGCGAACAGCTACAGGACAGGCGACCGCCGAGCAGCGATGCGCCTGCCCCAAGGGGAGGATCACCATGGGTCGAGCGACCCGAAGAGTTGCCGCCTGCGCGGCGGCAGTTCTGCTGGCCAGCGGCCTGCAGATCACCCTGGCCCACGGCGACACCACGACGCCGAGGATCGACCTCACCGTCCTCGTCATCGACGACGGCGGTCCCTCCGTCGCGGCCATCACGGCCGAACTGAAGAGCCAGGGCACCCCGTACAAGGTCGTCACCCTCAGCGACCCCAACCGCCCCGTCATCAACGCCGCTTTCCTGAGCGACACGATCAACGGGCTTCCGCGGGGCAAGTACCAGGGCATCGTGCTGCCCAACGAAAACCCCTTCGCCAACTCGCCGGCCGAGATGACGGCCATCGCGACGTACGAGGCGGCATTCAACGTCCGCCAGATCGACGCGTACACGTTCGCCAGCCCGGCGGTCGGCCTGAACTGGGCCCAAAATCCCGGTTACATTGGCACCTTGGACGGTTTCCAGGCCGCCACCACCACCGCCGGCACTTCGGGCCCGTTCGGCTACCTGAAGGGCGCCGTGCCCTTCGAGGACAACGACCCGAACGTCAGCGAGAGCTACGGGTACCTCGCCACCCCCCTGGCGGGGCTCCCGTCCGGCGCCTCGTTCACCCCGCTCGTCGACGCCCCGATCCCGGGCGGATCCTCGCGCGGCTCGCTGGTCGGTGAGTACACCCACGACGGCCGCAAGGAACTGGTCGTCACGTTCGTCTACAACCAGTACCAGCAGCAGTACCGCCTGCTGGCGCGCGGCATGGTCGACTGGATCACCCAGGGCGTCCACCTCGGCTACGACCGCAACTACTTCGCGGCCCACGTCGACGACGTCTTCCTGGCCGACGACCGCTGGTCCACCACCCTGAAGTGCACCCCCGGTGACGTGACCTGCCCGCCCGGCACCCCGGACACCGGCACCCCGATCCGGATGACCGCCGCGGACGCGCAGTACGCGAAGCAGTGGATGGCCGCGAACAACTTCACCCTGGACATGGTGTTCAACGGTGGCGGCAGCGAGGACTGGAAGGCCGACAACAACACGACGGTCGACCCCACGGCGAGCCAGATGATCGCCGACCAGAACAGCTACCGCTGGGTCAACCACACCTACACCCACCCGTACCTGGGCTGCGTCCAGGACGTCACCGTGGTGCCGTGGCGCTGCACCAAGGACGCCACCGGCAACACCGTCTGGGTCGACCAGAACACCATCCAGACCCAGATCAAGAACAACTTCGACTGGGCCACCAAGAACGGGCTCAAGGTCGACCCGCAGGTCCTCGTCACCGGCGAGCACTCCGGGCTGCTGACCGCCCCGCAGGAGACCAGCGACAACCCGTACCTGGCGCCGGCGCTGGCCGCCAACGGCATCAAGTTCACCGGCAGCGACGCCTCCCGCGAGCCCGCCCAGCGGGCCGTCGGCTCCTCCACGCTGACCGTGCCGCGCTACCCGATGAACGTCTTCTACAACGCCGGGAAGGCGTCGGAGGAGGCCGACGAGTACAACTGGATCTACACCAGCAAGGCCAACGGCGGCAGCGGGATCTGCGAGAACAACCCCAGCTCCACCTGCATGCCCAAGCCGCTGGACGTCAACACCGGCTTCCAGTCGTACATCGTGCCGCTCGAAGCGCGGATCGACCTCGGCCACGTCATGAACAACGACCCGCGGCCGCACTTCATCCACCAGTCGAACCTCTCCGAGGACCGGATCGTCTACCCGGTGCTGGAGAAGATCCTCGGCACCTACCGCTCGCTCTACGCCGACAACGCCCCCGTCGTGAACCTCGGCGAGCGCGAGATCGGCCAGGAGTTCCAGAAGCGTGGAGCCTGGAACGCGGCCGTCGCCGCCGGTCAGGTGACCGCCTACAAGATCGGCAACAACGTCACGGTCTCCGCGCCGGCCGGCGTTCAGATCCAGGCCACCATGCCGACGGGTACTTCTCAGAAGCTGGCCATCGGTTCGACCGCCTTCGGTTCCGCCTACGCCGGTACGCTTTCCGGCTGGGTGGCGCCGGGCGCGCTGCAGAGCTCCGTCACGCTGCAGCTGTCCTCGGGTGCCACTCCGGCGGCCCCGGCGGCCGTCGCGCCGAGCGTCGCGGCCAAGTCCGTCCCGGCCCCGGCCCCGGCGGACAAGAAGGTGGTTCCCCAGGGCGTCGCCACCCCGGTCCCCGCCGGTCCCGGCGACACCACCCGCACCAAGGCTCCGGTCCTGGTCCCGGGCAGCGGAACCCCGGTGCCCGGCAAGGGCGTCCAGCTGAACGGCGGCGCAGCCGGTGCCGCGAAGAGCTCCGTGGCCTCCGGGGGGACGGCCGGACTCAACAAGAAGCAGGCCGGTAAGCCCGGCGCCCGGTAACACGCAAGACCCGATGGTGGGGCCGGCGCCGGCGAACCCGGCCCGGCCCTGCCACGGCTCACGTTCCGGCCACCCAGGCCGGACACCCGACGCAAGAACAGGAGGGGGGACAGGAGATGCGCGTCACCCTGCTCACCGAGGGGACGTATCCGCACCAGCACGGCGGCGTGAGCGTCTGGTGCGACCAGCTCGTTCAGGGCATGCCCGACGTGGACTTCGACATCATCGCCGTCACCGGAACCGGTCACGAGCCGCTCGCCTGGGAGCTGCCCGCCAACGTCCGGTCCGTCACCACCGCACCGCTGTGGGGCCCGGCCGCCGAGGCCAGGGCGCCGCGCGGCAGCGAGATGCGGCGCTTCCTCAACGCGTACGAGCGCTTCCTGCACTCCATCCTCGACCCGGTCTACACCACCCACTTCGGCACCGAGCTGTACGGCTTCGCCGACCTCGCCCGACGCGGACTGCTCAGCCCCGCGCTGCGCAGCGAGCGGGCCCTGCGCACCCTCCAGCACGTCTGGACCCGCGACTACCTCCCCACCGCCGTCTCCCGGCCCACCCTCCACGACGCCCTGAACGCCACCGACCTCCTGGAGCACGCGCTGCGCCCGCTGTCGGTCGAGCCGCCGACGGACGGCGTCGCCCACGCGGCCAGCGGCGGCCTGGCCACCCTCCCGGGGCTGATCGCCGCCCAGCAGTACGGCGTACCGTTCCTGCTCACCGAGCACGGCATCTACCTGCGCGAGCGCTACCTCGGCTACCGCACCGGCCCGTACCGCTGGCCGGTCAAGGCGCTGCTGCTCGGCTTCTACCGGATGCTCGCCGAGGAGAGCTACCGGCAGGCCGCCCTCGTCACCCCCGGCAACCGGTACAACCGGCGCTGGGAGGAGCGCGGCGGCACCCCGTCGGAGAACATCCGGACCGTCTACAACGGCGTGGACCCGACGGCCTTCCCGCCGGCCGGCCCCGAGCCGCAGACCCCGACCCTCAGCTGGGCCGGCCGGGTCGACCCGATCAAGGACCTGGAGACGCTGATCCGCGCCTTCGCCATCGTCCAGCGGGAGATCCCCGAGGCGCGACTGCGGCTCTTCGGCGGCACCCCCAAGGGCGGCGAGGCGTACCGGGACGGCTGCATAGCCCTGGCCGCCGAGCTCGGCATCGCCGACTCGGTGGCCTTCGAGGGCCGCGTCGCCGACATCACCGACGCGTACGCGGCGGGCAACGTGGTCATGCTCTCCAGCATCAGCGAGGGCTTCCCGTTCACCCTCATCGAGGCGATGTCCTGCGGCCGCGCGACCGTCTCGACCGACGTCGGCGGCGTGCGCGAGGCCGTCGGCGACACCGGCCTGGTCGTCCCGCCGCGCGAGCCCGAGCCGATGGCCGCCGCCGCGATCGAGCTGCTGCGCGACGCCGAGCGGCGCGGACGGCTCGGCGAACAGGCCCGACTGCGGGTCATCGAGCAGTTCACGCTGCGCCAGAACATCGACGGCTTCCGGGGCATCTACACCGAGCTCCTCGGCACGGCCCGCTGGATGCCCGAGGGCGTGGTGGCCGTCGGCGCCGACGTCCCGACCGACTGGGACCAGCAGCTCGCCGTCGCCCAGCCCCAGCCGAGCGAGGTGGGGGCGTGAGCGGTCCCATTCGCCTGGTGCCCGACGAGGCCGGCGCCGACCGGACGATGCAGCTGCGCACGCTGCCGCGGGGGCGCCGCCGCCCGGTCCTGCCGGCCCAGCCGGCGCCCGAGGAGGAGCTCGGCCTCTCCGCGGACCCGCTGGACGAACTCGCCGAGCGGCTGCGCGACGTCTGCGCCGACGCCGTCCACCCCTTCGAGATCGCGGCCTTCCTGGAGTCCGACGGGCTCTCCGACGAGCAGGCCGCCCTCCTGTACGGCCGCCCCGACGCGTTCACCGTCGCCGAGGAGCTGTTCGAGAAGGTCGAGCGCCGCTACCCCGGCCCGAGCTCCGAGTTCGCCAACCCCTGGCGGGCCGACCCCTGGCGCTGCGTCGTGCGCGGCCTGGTGTTCGCCCTGCCCGGGCTCGGCTACCTGCTCGGCGCCAACCTGTTCGCGGCCACCCGGATGCGCTTCGGCCTGCCCTCGGGCATGCTCGCGCTGACCGTCGCCACCGTCGCCAGCTGGGCCTTCAACCAGGCGCTCGCGCACCGCGCGTACCGCTGGCTCAGCCGGCTGCGGCGCCGGGACTCCGCGATCTGCCTGAGCATCGGCGCACCGATCGGCGCACTGATCGCCTCGGCCGCGGCGTACGTCGTCGGCGGGCCGCTCGCCTCCCTGCTGTTCGCGGCCGGGCAGTCCGCCTACCTGGGCGCGGCGACCGTGCTGCTGGTGCTCGGGCGGGAGAAGTTCCTGCTGCTGGCGCTGGCACCGGCCTCGATCGGCGCGGGCGTGGTGCTCGCGGTGGACGTCCCGCAGGTCGTCCGGACGGTGGTCCTGCTGACCTCACTGGTGCTGGCCGTCGGCCTGGCGGCCCGCGAACTCGTCAACTGCATCCGCGGTGACAAGGAGGCCAAGGACGCCGCCGCGGTCAGGCTGCAGCTCCGTCAGGAGATCCCGCACCTGCTGTTCGGCCTGGCCTGCGGCACCCTCACGCTGATCGCCGGCCTCGGCGTGACCATCCACGAGGCGGTCGAGACCGGCGCCGCGCGGGGCGCCCACACCGCCCCCACCGGCCCGGCCATGATCGCCCTGACGCTCAGCCTCGGCCTCGCCGAGTGGCTGCTCTTCCGCTACCGGGCGATGGCCGTCGCCGCGCTGCGGGTCAGCCACACCTCCGGCGAGTTCGTCCGCCGCACCGGCGGAGTGCTGCTCGGCTGCCTCTTCATCTACCTCACCACCGTGGCCGCGCTGGACGCCGCCGCGACCGTGCTGTGGCCCGGCGCTCCCGCGCTCGGCGTCCCGCAGCTCAGCGCGCTGCTGCTCCTCGGCGGCTCGCTCTGGCTGGCGCTGCTGCTGAACGCCTTCGGGCTCAGCTGGAGCACCGCCCTCATCTGTCTGGCCGCCGCGGGTGCCGAGAGCGCCGGGCTGCTGACCGGTGCGGATCCGACCCTCCTGCAGCTGATCGGCTGCGGGGCGGCCGCCTTCGTCCTCACCGCCATCGCCGGGCCCGTGCTCGGCCGCACCACCCAGCACCGCTGAACACCACCGAAGAACACGCACGACCGAACCACGTGCACGGCCGGACGCACACCGCGGCACCGGCCGACATCACCACCGGCCGGGCCGCGACAGGGCCCGGCCGATCCCCCGAGAAGCAGAAAGCGAATCACGCATGAGCAGCGTCGCCGTCACCGGAGCCGAGGGTTTCATCGGCTCCCACCTCGTCGAGACCCTGGTCGCCGACGGGCACCAGGTCCGCGCGATGGTCCAGTACAACTCCTTCTCCTCGTTCGGCTGGCTGGAGACCCTGCCGAAGGACGTGCTGGACTCGGTCGAGATCATCCTCGGCGACGTCCGGGACCCGGGCTCGGTCATCGACCTGGTCAAGAACACCGAGACCGTCTACCACCTGGCCGCCCTGATCGCGATCCCGTACTCCTACCGGGCCCCGCACTCGTACGTCGACACCAACGTCACCGGCACCCTGAACGTGCTGGAGGCGGTGCGCCACCTGGGCATCCAGCGCATGGTGCACACCTCGACCAGCGAGACCTACGGCACCGCGCAGACCGTGCCGATCACCGAGGAGCACCCGATCAACACCCAGTCCCCGTACGCCGCCTCCAAGGCGGGCGGGGACCGGCTGGCCGACAGCTACTACGCCAGCTTCGAGACCCCGGTCGTCACCCTGCGCCCGTTCAACACCTTCGGCCCGCGCCAGTCGATGCGCGCCGTCATCCCGACCGTGATCGCCCAGGTCGCCGCCGGCCAGACCGAGATCACCCTCGGCGACCTGCGCCCGACCCGCGACTTCATGTTCGTCAAGGACACCGCGAACGCCTTCCGCACCGTGGGCACCGCGCCCGCCGAGGCCGTGGTCGGCCGGACCTTCAACGCCGGCACCGGCGGCGAGATCTCGGTGGGCGACCTGGTCACCCTGGTCGGCAAGCTGATGGGCGTCGACCTCGTGGTCAAGGAGGACGAGCAGCGCATCCGTCCGACCAACTCCGAGGTCATGCGCCTGGTCGCGGACGCCACCAAGCTGCGCGAGGCGACCGGCTGGGCACCCGGCTTCAGCCTGGAGCAGGGCCTGGAGCAGACCATCGAGTTCTTCCGGGACCCGGCCAACCTGGCCCGCTACAAGACCGACATCTACAACGTCTGACCGCCGCACCGATCCAGTCAGTCCTGGTTCTCAAGGCTCGTGTCCTGCACATACCTTCCGTGGGGGAAACACCATGCATGCAGTGATCCTTGCCGGCGGTAAGGGCGTCCGTCTCCGCCCGTACACCACCGCGCTCCCCAAGCCGCTCGTCCCGATCGGCGACCAGCACGCGATCCTGGAGATCGTGATGCGCCAGCTCGCCGCCGCGGGCTTCAAGACCGTCACCCTGGCCATCGGCCACCTCGGCCACATCATCCGCGCGTACGTCGGCAACGGCTCCCAGTGGGGCCTGCGCGTCGGCTACGCCGTCGAGGACAGCCCGCTCGGCACCATGGGCCCGTTGCTCACCATGCAGGACCGCCTGCCCGAGCACTTCCTGGTGATGAACGGCGACATCCTCACCGACCTGGACTTCGCCGGGGTGCTCAAGCACCACGAGGCGTCCGGCGCTCCGCTGACCATCGCCACCTACGCCCGCCAGGTGAAGATCGACTTCGGTGTCCTGACCACCGAGTCCGGCAGCATCACCGGCTTCCAGGAGAAGCCGAGCATCGACTACCGCGTTTCGATGGGCGTGTACGGCGTGTCCCGCTCCGCACTCGCCAAGTACACCCCCGGCCTGCCGCTCGGCTTCGACGAGCTGGTGCTCGACCTGCTGGCCGCCCAGACCCCGCCGTCCTCCTACGACTTCGGCGGCTACTGGCTCGACATCGGCCGCCCGGACGACTACGACCGCGCGAACGCCGAGTTCGCCAGCATCCGCCCGGTGCTGATGCCCTTCGAGGCGGGCGCCGTCGCGCCGTCGGTCACGGAGCTGCCGGTCCCCGCCGCCCGCGCTGCGGAGGACGCCGACCAGACGCCCGCCACCGTGGGCGCCGAGAGCGACGGACGGGCCGCGTGAGGATCCTGCTTCTCGGCGGGGACGGCTTCCTCGGCCGCCACGCCACCGCCGTCCTGCGGTCGCTGCCCGGTGCCACCGTGCTGACCGCGGGCCGGCGGCCCGCCCACGACCTGCGGCTGGACCTGGCCACCGCCCAGCCCGGCCCGCTCGGCGAGGAACTCGCCGAGCTGGCACCCGACGTGGTGGTCAACTTCGCCGGCGCGGTGGCCGGCAGCGCGGTCAAGCTGGCCGAGGTGAACGCCCGCGGTCCGGCGGTGCTCTGCGAGGCGCTGCAGCTCGGCGCCCCGAAGGCCCGGCTGGTGCACATCGGTTCGGCCGGCGAGTACGGCGTCTGCGAGACGGGCAGCTCGCTGTCCGAGGAGGCGGACGCCCGTCCCGTCGGCGTGTACGGCGCGACCAAGCTGGCCGGCTCCCTCGCGGTGGCCGGCTCGCCGCTGGACGCGGTGGTGCTGCGGGTGTTCAACCCGGTCGGCCCGGGGGCACCGGCGGGCTCGCTGCCCGGCCGGCTCGCCGCCGAGCTGCGCCGGGTGGCGCCCGAGGGCACCGACGGCGTCGTGCGGGTCGGGGACCTCTCCGCCCACCGCGACTTCGTCGATGCCCGCGACATCGCGCGCGCGGTCGGCCTGGCCGCCACCGCGGACCGTCCGCTCCCCCGGGTGCTCAACCTCGCCTCCGGGCGGGCCAGGCCGGTCCGGGCGATCGCCGACGGCCTGGTCGCGGCGGCCGGCTTCACCGGCCGGATCGACGAGAGCGGGGCGGGCTCCGAGCGCTCGGCCGCGGTCTCCTGGCAGCAGGCCGACGTGTCGGCCGCCGCCCGGGAGCTCGGCTGGCACCCGGAGACCGACCTCGCCGACACCCTGCGCGACCTGTGGCTCAGCACCGGGCCCGGCCCGACCCCGGTCGTCGGATGACCGGGACCACCCCCGACGGCCGCCTGCTGGTGCCGCTGTACGTCCACCCCGCGGTGGACCCGGCGGCCTGGCGGGCGGTCGCCGCCGCCGACCCCGCCAAGATCGCCGCCATCGTGCTCAACCTGGCCGACGGACCCGGCGAGGTCCCGGACAACGTCTTCGCCGAGGCCGCCGAGGAACTGCGGGCCGCCGGCCTGCCGCTGCTCGGCTACGCCGACACGGACTACGGCCGACGCTCCCACGCGGCCGTGGTGGCCGACATCCTGACGTACCGCCAGCGCCACGGCATCACCGGCGTCTACCTCGACCAGGTCGCCTGCCACCCGGGCGCGTTGGCGCACTACCGGCGGCTCGCCACGGCGGCCCGCGCGGCCGGCTGCGGCACCGTCGTGTTCGGCCACGGCGAGCACCCGGACCCCGGCTACGCCGAGGTCGGCCTCGCCGACCTGCTGGTCACCTTCGAGGGCACCTGGGACGCCTACCGGGAGATGACCCTGCCCCTGTGGACCGGCCGCCACGCGGCCTCCCGCTTCTGCCACCTGGTGTACGACGTCCCCGCCGACCAGGCCGGGGACGTCAACGCGCTGATCGCCGCCCGACGGGCAGGCGTCAGCGCCGTCGTTCCGGGCTCCGGGGACAACCCCTGGTGCACCCTCCCCCACGGTCTGACCGCCGCTGAACTGACCTGACCAGATCCGGAGTTCGACAACCGTGAACCGCCGCACCCGGCCCTTGCCGGCCGCCATCGCCCTCGCCGTCGCCCTGCTGGCCACCGCGTGCAGCAGCTCCGGCGACGACCACGGCCCGTCGGCCGGGGACTCCCCGAGCCAGCCGCCCGCGACGGCCGCTCCGGGCACTCCCGGCACCCCGAGCGACACCGCGACCCCCAGCGCCCCGGACACGCCCAGCGCTCCCGCCACACCCACGCCCACGCCGACCGGCACGCCCGGAACCCCGTCGGCGTCCGGCAGGCCGTCCGCCCCCGGCACCCCGGGCGGCGGCACCACCGCCCCGCCGCCGTCCGGCGCCCGCTGGCAGCCCACCCCGGGCCTCGCCTGGCAGTGGCAGCTCGGCGGCGGCGTGGACCAGTCGGTGGACGTGCCGGTCTACGACATCGACGGCTTCGAGAACGACGCCTCGGTGGTCGCCTCGCTGCACGCCAAGGGCCGCAAGGTGATCTGCTACATCAACGCGGGTTCCTGGGAGAGCTTCCGCCCGGACGCGGCCGCCTTCGCCAAGGCCCTGGAGGGCTCGGACACCGGCTGGAAGGGCGAGAAGTGGTTCGACATCCGGCAGGTCGACCAGCTCAGGCCGCTGATGGCCGCCCGCTTCGACATGTGCAGGAGCAAGGGCTTCGACGCCATCGAGCCGGACACCATCGAGGCCTACAACCAGAGCAGCGGCTTCCCGCTCACCGGTGACGACCAGATCCGGTACAACCGCATGCTGGCCCAGCTCGCGCACGAGCGCGGCCTGGCGATCGGCCTGAAGAACGACCTGGACCAGATCCCGGCGCTGTTGAACGACTTCGACTTCGCGGTCAACGAGGAGTGCTCGCAGTACGACGAGTGCGACCGGGTCGAACCGTTCGTCAAGCAGGGCAAGGCGGTCTTCCACGTCGAGTACAAGGTCGGCACGGACCAGTTCTGCACCAAGGCCAAGGCGCTCGGCTTCAGCTCGATGCAGAAGAAGCTCGACCTGGACGCCTGGCGCAAGCCCTGCTGAGCCGCGCCCGACGGCCTCCCGTCGCGCGGGTGACCCGGACGGGGGTCACCCGCGCGAAGGTCACTTGACCGCGAGCCAGACGACTCCGCCCAGCACGACCAGGCCGATGACGGCGATCAGCGCGATCAAGCCGGTGCGGTTGCCGCTGCTGCGGCCGTAAGTGGAGACGGAGCCGGGGCTCTGCGGCGCGGGGGTCTCGTCGACGAACGCCCGGAACATCTGGGTGCTGCCGGCGGGGTCGTAGTCGTTGTCAGCCATGGCACGGACTCTAACGAATCCGGCGCCCGGCCCGACACCCCGGACCCTCCGTCCGGCCCGGACCACCCGCACGTGCAACGGCGGTGCGACAACCACGTGAAGACCGCCCGAAGCCCGGAATGCCGTACGGCGTGATCCTGTTGACTGCGTCCATGACCGGAAACCACAGTGGTGCCGCACGCCGGATCCGGCTCGGCGGCTCCGACCTCAGCGTCCACCCGCTCTCCCTGGGCGGCAACGTCTTCGGCTGGACGGCCGACGAGGAGCAGTCCTTCGCCGTCCTGGACGCCTACGCGGCGGCCGGCGGCAACTTCGTCGACACCGCCGACCTCTACTCCGCCTGGGCCCCGGGCAACACCGGCGGCGAGTCGGAGACGATCATCGGCAACTGGGTGCGCAGCCGCGGCAACCGCGACGACGTCGTGATCGCCACCAAGGTCGGCATGCACCCCGAGGCCGGCGGCCTGGGCGCGGCCAACATCAAGGCCTCGGCGGAGGGTTCGCTGCGGCGCCTGGGCGTCGAGCGGATCGACCTCTACTACACCCACCGGGACGACGACACCCCGGTCGAGGAGTTCGTCACCGCGCTGGACGAGCTGGTCCGCGAGGGCAAGGTCCGCGCGGTCGCCGCCTCCAACATCGGCGCCGAGCGGCTCGCCGAGGCGCTGGCCTTCGCCGAGCGCGAGGGCCTGGCCAAGTACGTGGCCGTCCAGCCGCACTACAACCTGGTCTCGCGCGGCACCTTCGAGGGCCCGCTGGCCGACGTGGTCGCCGACCACGGCCTGGCCACCGTGCCGTACTACGCCCTGGCCTCCGGCTTCCTCACCGGCAAGTACCGCCCGGGCGGTCCCGGCGTGGCCAGCGCCCGGTCCGAGGGCGCCGCGCGCTACCTGGACGACCCGCGCGGCCCCAGGGTCCTGAAGGCGCTGGACGTGGTCGCCGCCGAGCACGGCGCCGAGCTCGGCACGGTCGCCCTCGCCTGGCTCGCCGGCCGCCCGACGGTCGCCGCCCCGATCGCCAGCGCCCGCACGGTCGAGCAGCTCCCGCCGCTGCTGGCCGCCGCCGCGCTGGAGCTCACCCCCGAACAGACGGCGCTGCTCGACGAGGCGTCCGCCTGACGGCACCACCGCGCGCCCCCGCGGGCCGCCTGCGCGCCGCCCGTCCGGGTGGTGGCACGCGGCCCGCGGCCTTTTCCGGGCCACCATGGTTCGAGCCCGACCGACCCACCGCAGCCCGGGGGCCCGATGTGCCCGACCAACCCGCCCGGAACGGCTTCGCCGTCTCCCCGTCCGACCTGTCCGCCCACGCCGGGACGGTCGACGAACTCCACGCCGGCCTCACCGCCGCCGACGACCCCGCCCGGGACCGCACCGCCGGTGCCCACGTCGCCCTGGCCGGCTGGCTCACCGGCGCCGAGCTCCGCGCCCGCGCCGACCGCTGGGACGACCAGGTGGCCGCCTTCGGCGGCATCCTCCGCGACCTCGCCCACCGCCTGCGCACCACCGGCGCCGCGTACGCCGCCACCGACCGCGGCCCGGACACCGAGGAGTAGCGCGGTGCCACGCCGCCCACGCCGGGCTTCGGCCCCCCGCCCGGCGAGGAGCGGCCGGTGCTGAGCTACGAGACCGTCCGCTCCACCCGCCTCGACGCCCTGACCAGCGCCGCCGAGGAGTGGACCGCCCTGTGCGGCCGCTACCTCGGCCTGCGCGACCGGCTCGACGGCGAGCTCGCCGGCCCACTGGCCGAGGGCTGGGACGGCGAGGCGGCCACCGCCGCCCGCGCGCTGATCGCCGAGGTGGCGGGCCAGTTCACCGCCGCGAGCCAGGAGTCCGCCGACCTCGGCACCCTGCTGGCCGAGGCCGCCGGCCAGTTCACCGATGCCCAGCGGCAGCTCGTCCGCCTGGCGGACGAGGACGCCCCCGCCGCCCACCTCCGGGTCTCCCCGACCGGCGCCGTGACGGACGTCCACCCGCTGCACGATGACGAGTCGGCCCGCCACCAGCCCGAGTACCGGTCGGTCTTCCTCCCCGAACGCCGCCGCGTCATCGCCGAGTTGACCGGCCGCATCGAGTCCGCCCGGCGCGCCGCCACCGAGGCCGACGAGGCCGCCGCCTGGGCCCTGCGCTCGGCACCGCCCGTCCCGGGGGACCGCCCGTTCGGCCCGGACGGCTGCCACTCCCTCGCCCAGGCCCGGCAGGCCCGCACGGACCTCGGCGCCGCCCTCACCCTGGCGGCGAAACGCGCCGCGCTCACCCCCGACGAACTGAGCCACCTCGACTCCCTGCTCGCCGCCCACGCCGACGACCCCGCCTTCGCCGCCGGGTTCGCCACCACGCTCGGCCCGCGCCCCACCCTCGAACTCTGGCGCGACCTCAACGACCCCGCGCTGTCAGCCGCTTCGACCGGTGGACGGGCAGCAGCCCTGCGCCGCCTCCAGTCCTCCCTCGGCACCGTCCTCGGCACCGCCACCCACAGCACCGACGCGGCCATGCGCACCTGGGAACAGGAGATCCTGCGTCTCGGCCCGAAGCAGCTGACCCGCCCCGGCGGCGGCCCGATGCCGACGGGCTACCACCTGATGAGCGCCCTGCTGCGCTCCGGCCGGTACGCCCCCGGCTTCCTCGGCGCCTACGGCGAAGGCCTGCTGGCCACCGAGCGCGCCGCCGGGGTGCCCCCGCAGCTCCTGTGGTGCCCCGACGGCACCGAGCCCGTCTGGGACCACCTCGGCGGGGGCCGCGGCGGCGACCCGGTGACCGGTTTCCTGGCCGCCCTCGCCCACCACCCGGCCGCCGCCACCACGTTCCTGGACCCGGGCGACCCGCGGCGCGGCGACCACCTCGCCTACCTCCTGCGCGAGCGCCGCTGGCCCGAGGAGCTGGTGGCCGGCGCCCACGTCCGGGGCCACCACGCGCTCGGCCTCGCCGTCCAGGCCGCCGCGACCGGCGGCCCCCCGGACGGGTTCCACGCCCACAGCGCCGCCCAGGCCCGGGTGATGCGGGACACCGTGACCCTGCTCGACACCGGCATCGGCCGCGAACACCTCCCGCCCGGCCTGCACGCACCCGTCGCCGCGGCCCTCGCCGACTACGCCGCCGACACCCACGCAGTCCTCTCCGGCACCAGCCGCTCCGCCAAGGACCACGCGACCGCCGCGGCCTCCGGCGTATGGACCGACGAGCGCACCGGCGAGGTCCGGATGGCCGTCGAGAAGGGCCCGCTGATCCGCGTCCTGCGCGGCCTCGCCGACCTCCCGGAGGCCCACCACCTCGTCCAGCAGGCCGAGTTGACGCACATCGCGGAACGGATCGGCGGTCTTCCGGCCAGCGCCCGCGAGCCGGAGTGGAAGGGGCTGCTCGCCAACTCGGCCGTCGCCCTCGGCGTGCTCGACGCCGTCCAGGCCGACGCGGTGCTCGACCAGCGCGACGACGCCGCCAAGGTCGCCGCCTGGAAGGCCAAGGGCCTGTACACCGGCCTCGACGCCCCGCTGAAGCTCGTCCCCGGCCCCGGGCTCGGCGAACTGACCCGGCGGGTCCTCGCGGCCGGCATCGCCGACTGGCAGAGCGGCGCCCTCGACGCCATCGACGCCGCGGCGGCCGGCCGGATCGAGCGCAACACCCTCACCGGCCCGGACGGCCGCACCGGCCACGAGGGCGTGACCGCGATGGTCGAGCAGTGGCGGCGCGAACACGGCCACCCGGACCCGGACGGCCTCGCCGCCGACTGGGACAAGCAGCAGCTGCGCACCGTCTACGGCACCGGCCGCACCGACGCCGCCGCGGCCCTCGGCCGCACCGGCGGCTGACCTCACCGGAAACGCGACGGGCCCCCGGCGGCGACGAACCGCCGGGGGCCCGAACCGGCCGTACTACGGCCGCCCGAAGTGGGTCGGGTAGTAGCCCGCGTTCAGCGTCGAGACCCGCACCGTCCTGCCCGGCCGCGGCGCCTCCACGAACGTGCCGCCGCCGAGGTAGATCCCCACGTGGTGGATCCCGGAGGCGCGCCCGCTGTCCGACCAGAACACCAGGTCACCGCGGCGCAGCTGCCCCGCGTCGATCGGCGTGGTGGCGGCGTACTGGTCGTCGGCCACCCGCGGCAGGCTTATCCCGCTGCGCCGGTACGCCTGCTGGACGAGTCCCGAGCAGTCGTAGCCGGACGGCCCGTCACCGCCCCAGACGTACGGCTTGCCCAGCTGGGCGAGCGCGTACTCGACGGCCGACTCCGTGCTCCCGGAGGACGTGCTCCCGCTGGAGTCGTCGTCGGAGGACGGCTGCGACGGAGCCGGGCCGGAGTCACCGGACCGGCCGGTGCGGTTCAGGTAGACGTCGTAGTGGCTGGTCCAGCGCCACTCGCCGCCGGAGTTCCTGAACCAGTACCGCGACCCGTCCCAGCCCTGCCGCAGCCCGGCGGACGAGGCCTGGCCGTCGGACCCGGCCGACTGTGCGCCGGTGCCGCCCGGGGCACCCGAGCCGCCGGACTTGCCGGACTTCGCGGACTTGCCGGTGCGGCTCGCGTAGACGTCGTAGTGGCTGGTCCAGCGCCACTCACCGCCGGAGTTCCTGAACCAGTACCGCGACCCGTCCCAGCCCTGCTTGCCGGCCGCGGCGTGCGCGGATCCGGCGCCGGCCGTCAGGCCGACGACGCCGGCGCCCGCCAGCACCGTGGTGGCCAGGCAGGTACTTCGCACGGCGCGGTGTACTCGGCTGCCCCCGGCCGCCGCCCCGGAGCGGGCGGTGCGCGGGCGGGCCGCGCAGTTCGGGCAGCCGCAGCCCGCGATCGCGGGGATGCTGCCGGAACTCTCCTCGAAGCCGATCGTCCCGAAGTCGGCGTCGACGTCGGCGACGGCGGTGCCGGGGCCGGCGTACGCGCCGGTGGCTATCCTCATGCGGGTCGTCCTTCCTTCCGCCCGGCCCGGACGGCCGGGGACGGTACCGAGGCGGCCACTCCGGCCGGCGCGACGAAGGCGACCAGCAGCTGCTCCATCAGGGCGCTGCGGGCGGCCTCGTCCAGTTCGTGCGCCGTCGCGCGCTCCAGCCGGCGGACGGCGAGCGCCGCCGCCTCGACCGCGTCGTCCACCAGGACCGTGCGCAGACCCGCGTCCAGGTCGGCCAGTCGGCGGCGACGCATCGACTCGGCGACCTCGGGCGCGTAGTCCAGCGCCAGCGGCTGCACCGAGTACACCTCCAGGCCCACCGGGGCCGCCTCGGCGGCCAGCGCCCGGGTCAGCTCGTCGGCGAACCACTGGCCGTCGCGCAGCGCGGGCCCGGGGGCCGCGTTGCTGTCGCACGGCAGGGTGGACGCGGTGCGGGTGAGCACCGCCTGGATCTGCTCGCGCAGGTAGCTCTCGTGGTCCTCGATCGCCAGCAGCGCCCGCGCGGTGTCCTTGACCCGCCAGACGACCAGCAGCCGGACGACGATCGGGGTGCCGGTGCGGTCGACCACCTTGGCCGGCTCGCTGCGCCAGTGCCGCAGCCGCACGTCCACCCGGCGGCGGCGCAGCAGCGGATTGACCCAGACGAGGCCGGTGCGGCGGACGGTGCCCCGGTAGCGGCCCCAGCGGGTGAGCACCCGGGTCTCGCCGCCGGCGTTGGCGAGCAGTCCGGCGAGGGCGTAGACGACGAGCAGCGCGGCGGCGACCACTGCGGCGACCGACAGGACGTCCACCTCGGTCCGGCCTCTCTCGCGCGCGGCGGTGCCGCGCAGGTCGGGCAGCGCGTCCCAGTGCGGGATGACTCCGTCGTGCAGGAGAACCGCGAGGACGCCGGCCACCCCGACGAGCACCGCGAACAGTGCCGACCAGCCCGGCAGGCCGGTGGCGACGTGCTCGCGCAGCGCCTGGTCGGCGCGCGGGGGTCGGCGGGAGGTCACGGCCACGATGCCGCCGGCGGGGGTGGCGTCCGGGAGCTCGACGGCGGTCACCTCCAGCGGGTCGCGGGGGTCGGCTCTGCCGAAGGCCGGCCCCGGGACGACGGCGAGGGGGGCGGTGACCTGCCCGCCGTCGGCCGGAGCGGCCGTCCTGGCGGGTTTGGCCAGGGCGCTCGCGCCACTGACGGAACGTTCCTGCGGTACCGGTGGGAACGTCGTGGGCGGGTGGTCGGGTCGCTGCGAAGAATCGCGGGTGGCGTCCATGCACGGATCCTCGGGGTCGGTGTGTCGCGCAACGGGCGGCCCGGATCTGACGGGCAGTGCCAGAGTCAGGCTAAGTTCATACGTCATCAAATGCGACATTTGATCCATCGGTGTGTCGACATTTCCTGATGAATCGTCCGAAGTCGACCTGACGCGCAGACACATGATCGATCGGTCGGGGTGATGTCAAGCGGCCGTTGGTGTGGTCCGGACGTTCCGGCGCGGGTCAGCGCCGTCGGGCACCCGGGCCCCGGGCGAACACCCGGCGGGTGATCAGCCCGATCGCGGCGAGCAGCAGGAGGCCACCGGCCAGCCCGGTGCGCCACCGGGCCGGCCCCGCCTCATGGGCCGCCACCCGGGAGCCGTCCGCCCCCTCGGACGAAGCGGCGGGCGGCGCCGGCAGCGGCCGGGCGCTCCCGGCGGGCGCCCGGGCCGCGTCCGCCGACAGCGGCGCGGCGGTGACGGCCCGGCCCGGCCCGGCCGGCGCCGACGCGGATGCGGATGCGGATGCGGATGGTGACGGAACACCAGAAGGCGAGGAGACGGCGGTCGGGGACGGTGGGACGGAGGCGCCGGAGTCCGGCACGAACGGCGGATCGACCACCGGCACGAGGACCGGGAGCAGACCCGCGGGCGCCGGTACGAACACCTCCCCGGCGGGCACGGACGCCCTCGACGAGGTCGACGGAGTCACCGACGCCGCAGGTCTGGACGCGGAAACCGAGACCGGAGCCGAGGCGGACGGCTTCGGTGAGCCCGCCGCACTCGGACTCGGCCCGACCGAAGGCGACGACACGACCGGACCCGGCACCGCGGCACCCGGCAGAACAGGGCTGGGCGCCACCGGACTGGCCACCACCGCGCCGGCCGCCGGAGCCGGCGCCACCGCGACACGGACCCGCACCGGATCCCCGGCCGCCGCGTTCCCCGCCAGGTCCGTCGCCGTGACGGTCAACGCCTGCTCGCCGTTCGTCAGGTCCCGGTTGGCGGTGCAGGTCCAGCTCCCGTCGACGGCCGCCGCCGCCCCGCACAGGACCACCCGCCCGTCCGAGGCGGCCCCGCCCGCCTGGGCGGTGACGAGCACCCGCGTGCCCGTCCCGGCCCGTCCGGCGAGCCTGGGCCGCGCCGTGCGGACGGTCTCGCCGGCGGCCGGCACGGTGAGCACCGGCTTGTCCGGCGGGACGGTGGTGACGACGAGCGACACGGCCTTGCCGGCCGTCCGGTTGCCGGCCGCGTCCACCGCGACGGGGGTCAGCTGGTGCCGCCCGTCCGCCAGGTTCTCCACCGGCAGGCACGACCATTCGCCGTCCCTGCGCACCGTGGTGCTGCACAGGTCCCCGGCGGACCCGCCGCGCACTCCGGCCGACTGGTCGCCGACCGAGACGGTGTCGCCCGCCTCGCCGGTGCCGGTGAGCTGGAGCCCGGGGTCGTTGGTGTACTCGGGGAGGGTGAGCACGGGCGCGGCGGGCGGGACGGTCTTGACGGTGAGCCGCACCGGCTCACCGCGCAGCACCACGCCGCCGCTGGTGGTCTCGACCGGGGTGAGGCTGTGCCGGCCCGCGGCGAGCGCGTCGCCGGGGCGGCAGTTCCAGTCGCCGCCGCGCTCGACACGCGCCCGGCAGAGCGCCGCGTCCCCCTCGCGGACCTCGACCGAGGCCCCGGCGACCGCGCCCTCGCCGCGGATCCGCGGCCGGACGTCGGCGGTCGCGGTGCCGTCCACCGGTTCGGCGATCTCGGGCCGGGCGGCCCCGACGGTCAGTTTGATCCGCTGGTCCGAGACCTCCCCGGAGTCGGCGAAGCCGCCGGAGGCGATCAGCTGGGCCGGGTCCCGGGCGATCCGCAGCCGGGCCCAGGTCTCGCCGCTCGCGGCGCCGGAGGGGACGGTCCACTCCAGGGTCGCGGTGTCCGTACCGGGCTGGACCTCGGCCTGCACCCGGTCGGCCGGGTCGAAGCGGCCGCTGTGGTCCCAGTCGATCCAGCCGGCCAGGGTCGCCGGCTGGTCGCCGACGGCCACCGGGACGGTGAGCCGGTAGTAGCGGCCGATCGCGGCCTCGGCCGGGAAGGCGAGGGACGGGTCGGCACCCTGGTACTCGCCGCGGCCGGGCTGGAGCTTGGGCGGCACGGGGTTGGCCCAGACGTTGTGCCGGTCGGTCGTGCCCCTCACCGCGACGACGGTCCGCGCGCCGCGGCGCGCGGACGGGTTGGCGTCCGCGCCGAGGAAGAGGTCGGAGACCACGTGCGAGGCGTTGCCGTAGGCCTGGGGGGCGGTGCCCAGGTCCTCGTCGACGGTGACGGTGTAGGCCTGACGCAGGACGGGCGGGGCCGTGGTGCTGCCGGCCCGGGCCGTGCTGCGCTGCTCGACCCGGAAGACGGCGGTGCGGAACGTTCCGGCGAGCTCCAGGCTGCCCTCGGCGGCCGCACCGCCCGAGCCGTCGGTACTGCCGTCGGCGCTGACCGGGGCGAGGGTGTTGGCGTCGACCGTCCAGCCGGGCCAGTCGGTGCGGTTGACCAGGGCCGGGGTGCTCGGGCTGCCGCCGGTGAGGGTGAGCCGGGCGGCGGTGCTGGTGGTCCCGGTCCTGCCGGTGGCGAGGGCGGCCAGCCCGCTCGCGTGCAGCCGGGGGTTGCGCACGGAGCGCGAGAAGGTCAGCCGGAGGGTCCCGACCGTGCGCCAGGCGCCGTCGGCCTGCGGCCGCGCGTCGTGGATCCGGAAGGTCTGGGCCGGGTCGCCCGGGTGCGTTCCGTCCGCGTACAGCCCGGCCGCGCGCCCCCCGCCCGCGCGGTCGGCCAGTTCGCCCGGTTCGGCGGTGGCGTCGAATCCCGGCGAGGGCGCGAGGTCGAACTGGACGGAGAGGCCGGAGGGCAGGACCGCGCGCTGCTCCGCGCTCCAGGTGTCGGGGGACTGCTGCGCCGCCGAGGGCTGGTTCCAGACGATGAGGAGCCCTGCCGTGAAGGCGGCCAGGGCGGCAGCCGTGCGGGGGAACTGTCGGCTCATCCGGCTCTCCTTCGCGGTCGGCTGCCGGGTGGCGGGCAGTCTGGGCACACGATGTGACAAAACGGAATCACGATGCTGAGCCGGTCATACTGCGACACCTGCGCTGCTGGCCGTGTCCCACCCGTTTGGAGGCCGTCCGGGCGGCAGGACGGGATCTACCCGAAACAGGCCGATTCATCCCCTACGCGAACGAAAGAAGCCCCCGGCCGACGGCCGGGGGCTTCTTGCTGGTGCGCTCAGCAGGATTCGAACCTGCAACCTCTTGATCCGTAGTCAAGTGCTCTATCCGTTGAGCTATGAGCGCAAGGAACGGGCGAACCCGATCTTGCGGAGGTTGGTGCGCTCAGCAGGATTCGAACCTGCAACCTCTTGATCCGTAGTCAAGTGCTCTATCCGTTGAGCTATGAGCGCTCGCCCCGGTGAACGTGTCTCCGTGGCGTTGCGGGGACAACATTACATGACCTGCGACGCAGGACGAAATCGATTGCTCCGGCCCCGCCCGACCCTGCCCGGACATGCGAAGAGCCCCGCCGACGAGATCGTCGGCGGGGCTCTTCGGCTGGCGGAGGCTGAGGGATTTGAACCCTCGATCAGGAATAACCCCGAAACCGCATTAGCAGTGCGGCGCCATAGACCGGACTAGGCGAAGCCTCCTCCACAAGGACCGCACCCGCTTGGCGGACGCGTTCCGTGTGCCTGTGATGATGCCACACCCGTGGGGCTCGGCACCAACCACCGCCAACGTTACTAGCCGGGTCGTCCCCACCGCAAAGAAGAATGAGATACTGCCGACTCCGGAGGAGCTGCCCCAAGCCGAGGAGACCTGTCGACGTGAGCAGCAGGCCGATCCGAGGCGCTGCTCGCCTCGCCGCCATACTCGACGCCCTGCCCGACGCGTTGTTGCTGGTGAACAGCAACGGCACCGTCGTCGATGCCAACAACGCGGCGGTCCACTCGCTGCAGGCCCCGGGCACCTCGCTCGTCGGCATGGGCGTGCTGGACCTCCTGCCCGAGTTCGACCCGAGCCGGATCCCCGGCTCGATGCGGCCGGCCCCGCGCGAGGACGACGCCCTGGAGCGCCCGGTGCGGATGACCGCCCGCCGCACCGACGGCACGACCTTCCCGGTCGAGGTCTCCGGCAACGACTTCGCCGACGACGGCGCCGGCGAGGGCCGCGGCTACGCGCTCTCCCCGCTCGTCCCGTACGACCCGTACCGCGAGGGCTCCCGCTCGCCGTCCGCGAGCGACCTCCTCCTGCTGCTGGTCCGGGACCTCTCCAGCCGGCTCGGCGTCGAGGCGGAACTGCGCCGGCAGCACAAGCAGACCGAGATGATCCTGCGGGCCGCGGCCGAGGGCGTGCTCGGCGTCGACCTCGAAGGGCGCTGCGTGCTGGTCAACCCGGCCGCCGCGCACATCCTGGAGTACCGCGCGAGCGAACTCGGCGGGCGCGAGCTGCACCCGCTGATCCAGCACTCCCGGGCCGACGGTAGCCCGCTGGCGCTGGAGGAGTCCGCGCTGATGGACACCCTGACCTCCGGGCGCAAGCACCGGGTGCGCGGCACCGTGCTGTGGCGCAAGGACGGCCGTCCGGTCACCGTCGACCTCACCACCGCCCCCGTGCGGGACGGCGACCAGCTCGTCGGCGCGGTGATGACCTTCACCGACCGCAGCCGCGAACTCGCCCTGGTCGCCCGCAACGAGCACCTCACCGCCGTCCTGGAGAGCGAGCTCGGCGGCGCGCTGACCGCGCTCAACCAGCGCCTTGACGCGCTCGCCGCCGACCCCGCCGGGCAGTTGTGGCCGGAGGCCAACTGGACGCTGCGCCGTCTCGCCGACGAGTGCCGCCGCTTCGGCCGGCTCATCGACGGCGTGCTCGCGCACCAGCGCTCCGAGGCCGGCGAGGCCGCCCAGCCCGACGGCAAGGACGCGAAGGACGGCAAGGGCGGGCGCAAGGGCGCCGAGCAGCGGGTGCCGGTCGCGCTGGACAAGATCGTCCGGCGGGCCGTCGAGGACGCCGGCGAGCTGGTCGGCGCGGGCCGGGTGCGCTTCTCGGTGCACGCCGCCGGCGTCGAGGTGATCGCCGACGAGCGGCGCCTCGCGCAGGCCGTCGCCCACCTGGTCGCCGACGTCAGCGGCGTCGGTCTCTCGCTGGACGCCCCGACCACTCCCTCCCCCGGCCTGGCCGCCCCCGGCAGCCCGGCGTCGCCCCCGTCCGCCGCCGAGCCGCCGCTGGTCGTCCTCGCGGCGGCCCAGCGCGGCGACGTCGCCCGGATCGAGATCCGCGGCCCCGGACGCGGCGGCAGCCCCGTCCACCTGCCGATAGCCCGCGCGGTGGTCGAGCGCCACGGTGGCGTCCTCCAGCCGCACGAGCTGCCCGGCAAGGCCGGCACCACGTACGTCGTCGAGCTGCCGCTGGACCCGGTCGCCGCGAAGGCCGCCGCCGAACGCACCGCCGCCGAGGGCCGCTCCGACCGGCCGAAGGAGGGCGACAGCGCCGTCCTGCCCGACCTGCCGGGCATCCCGCAGCTGCCCGCGGCCCGCCGCTCCGAGGACGACCGGCCCGCCGAACGCCCCGCGGACGCCGAGGCGGACCACGCGCCCGCCGAGGAACCCGCCCCCGAGCGGCGCGGACGCCGCGGCCGGCCCGCCGCAGAGACCCCGCCGCCCGCCGCCCCCCGGACCGAGGACGGCCCGACCCCGGCCGACCAGTGGCCGAACGCCCCCGCCCGGGTCGAGCGGGCCGTCCCCGAACAGTGGAACGGCACCGGCAACGACGCCGCCTACGGCCGCCGGACCCCGCCGGAGCCGGACGGCGCGCAGCGCGACCCGTGGGGCAAGGACGACGGCCGCTCCGGCCCGGCCTACGCCGTGCCGGTCGACGGCGAGGACCGGCCGCAGCGCCCCGCCGCACGCGGCCCGCTCGCGCTCGGCCCCGGCACCGGCGACGCGCCGGCCACCGGGACCCCGGCCGAGGGCACCCCGACCGGCGAGGCCAAGCCCCGCCGCCGCCGTGCCCGGGAGGCCGCCGAGGACTCCTCCGGCGGTCTCGCCCTGCCCGGCCTGCCCGAGAGCCCCGTCTACCCCGGCCTGGAACACGCCCTCCCGTCCGGTCCGGCGCCCGCCCTGCCCGAGCCGGCCGCCGCGCCGACCGGCCGCCGCCGACGCCTGGCCGTGCCGCCCGGCCCCGCGCCCGAGGCGCCCGCCACGCCTTCGGCCTCCACCGCGCTGGAGCCCGCCCGCCCGGCCCTGCCGGCCGCGGAGGGCCCTGCCGACTCCGCCCCGAGGCCGGTCGGCACCGGCCTCGGCGAGCTCGCCCCGCCGCGCCCGCTCGGCCCTCCGCCGGTGCCGACCGCCGCACCGCAGCTGCCGGCGCCGGCCGTCCCGGCCGAGGCCCGCACCGCCCCGCGCGCCGCGATCGCCGAACTGCCCGCGGGCGGCAGCGTGAACCTGGACAAGCCCGCCGGCGAGGACCGGGGCACGCGCCGGCTGCTGGTGTGGCCCGAGCCCGACCCGGCCACCAAGCAGGCCCTCCAGGAGCGCGGCTACCACCCGGTGATCGTCCGCTCCCGCGAGGAGGTCGACGCCCAGGTCGCCGGGTTCCCCGCCGCGCTCTTCGTCGACCCGCTGACCGGACCGATCACCCGCACCGCCCTGCAGTCGCTGCGCACCGCGGCGCTCAACAGCCGGGTGCCGGTACTCGTCACCGCCGGCCTCGGCCAGGCCACCCGGGACACGGCGTACGGCGCCGACCCGGCCGTGCTGCTGCGCGCCCTCGCGCCGCGCGACGGCGAGCACCACGCCCCGCGCGTCCTGCTGGTCGAGAGCGACCCGGACATCGCCTCGGCGATGATCAACAGCCTGGAGCGGCGCGGCATGCACGTCGAGCACGCGACGGACGAGAACGACGCCGTCTCCCGGGCCAGCAGCGTGCAGCCCAACCTGGTGGTGATGGACCTGCTCCAGATCCGCCGCCGCCGGGTCGGTCTGCTGGACTGGCTGCGCGCGAACGACCGGCTGCACCGGACCCCGCTGGTGGTCTACACCTCGGTCGACCTCGACCCGCGCGAGCTGCCCCGGCTGCGCACCGGCGAGACGGTGCTGTTCCTCGCCGAGCGCTCGACCAGCGCGGACGTCCAGTCCCGGATCGTCGACCTGCTCGGGCGGATCGGCGCGATGGGCGAGGCGGGCGTCGCCGCCGCGGGCTGAGCACGACGGAGGGCCGGCCGCCCCGCCCGGGGTGGCCGGCCCTCCGTCGTACCGCGGGTCACTCCTTGCCGAGCACCGTGACGTCCAGTTCGTCCGCCGCGTAGCTGGCCCGGATCACCTTCTTGTCGAACTTGCCGACCGAGGTCTTCGGCACCGACTCGACGATCGACCAGCGCTCCGGGAGCTGCCAGGAGGCGATCCGCTCGGCCAGGAAGGCCCGCAGTTCGGGCAGCCCCGCCGTGGCGCCCGGGCGCAGCACGACGGTGGCCAGCGGGCGCTCGCCCCACTTCTCGTCCGGGACGGCGACCACGGCGGCCTCGGCCACCTCCGGGTGGGCCATCAGCTGGTTCTCCAGTTCGACCGAGGAGATCCACTCGCCTCCCGACTTGATGACGTCCTTGGCGCGGTCGGTGAGGGTCAGGTAGCCGTCGGCGGTGATGGTGCCGACGTCGCCGGTGCGCAGCCAGCCGTCCTCGGAGAACTTGTCGTCCGGGCGGAGCGGGTCCTGTCCGGCACCTCCGTAGTACGCACCGGCGATCCAGGGGCCGCGCACCTCCAACTCGCCCGCCGCGACGCCGTCGTGGGGCATCCGCTCGCCGCCCGGGCCGATCAGCCGGGCCTCGACGGAGGCCGGGAAGATGCCCTGGGTGATCCGGTAGGGCCACTCCTCCTCGGGGGTGAGGCCGCCGGGCGGCTGGGCGAAGGAGCCGAGCGGCGAGGTCTCGGTCATGCCCCAGGCGTGGATGACGCTGATGCCGTGGCGCTCCTCGAAGCCCTTCATCAGCGACGGCGGGCAGGCACTGCCGCCGATGACCACCATGCGCAGGCTGGAGGTGTCGTAGTCGCCGGCGTCGAGCTCGTCCAGCAGGCCGCTCCAGATGGTGGGGACGGCGGCGCTGACGGTGGGTCGGACGGCGGCGATCATCTCGGCCATCGGCTTGGGCTGGAGGAAACGATCCGGCATGAGCAGGTTGGCGCCGGACATGAAGGCGGCGTGCGGGATGCCCCACGCGTTGACGTGGAACATCGGGACGACCGGCAGCGCGGTGTCGCGCGGGGTGAAGGCGAAGTTGTCGCCGGTGTTCACCTGGAGGCAGTGCAGGTAGACCGAGCGGTGGCTGTAGAGCACGCCCTTCGGGTCGCCGGTGGTGCCGGAGGTGTAGCAGAGCACGGCGGCCTGCCGCTCGTCGATCTCGGTGCTCCACGGGTACGCGGTGGGCCGGTCGGCGATCAGGTCCTCGTAGTCGTGGACGGTGCCCGCGAAGCCGGCCAGCACCGAGCGGTCGCCCGGGCCGCTCACCACGATGTGCTTGAGCGTCGGGGCGAGCTCGGGCAGGACGGCGGCGAGCAGCGGCAGGACGGTGCCGTTGACGATGACCACGCGGTCGGCGGCGTGGTTGACGATGAACGACAGTTGCCCGGCGGGCAGGCGCAGGTTCAGCGTGTGCAGCACCGCCCCCATGGCGGGGACGGCGAGGTAGGCCTCCAGGTGCTCCGCGTTGTTCCACATCAGCGTGCCGACGCGGTCGTCGCCGGTGACCCCGAGCTCGTCGCGCAGCGCGTGGGCGAGTTGGGCGGCCCGGGCCCCGACCTCGGCGTACGTCCGGACGACCGGCCCGGTGCCGTCCCAGGTGGTGACGGTCGACCGGCCGTGGATCGTGGACCCGTGCTCCAGGATCCTCGCGACGGTGAGCGGTACGTCCTGCATCGTGCTGAACACGGGTCCTCCTTGACCTGGCGGCACTGGCGGGTGCGCCTGCGGCACCTACCGGGCGGTAACGGCACGGACGTGCCCGATTGTGCCGTTCCGTCCGGCCGCTGTCAGCATCCCGACCCCGTTGCACGGATCACGGACGGGGCACGGGACCGCGGGGGCGCGCCGGCCGCGCGGGATACTGGGCGCCATGGACGAGAGCCAGGACGGCCCGCCGGTGGGGTGGGAGCCGGCGCGGTTCCGGGTGCCGTGCCCGAACTGCTCGGGCGGGGTGCGGACGCGGGCGCGGCTGGGCGTGCGGGCCGACCGGACGGGGACCGGGTACATCACCGAGACCTGCGGGGAGTGCCTCGGCCGGGGCTGGCTGCCGTTCGGCGGCTGACGGGCACCGGCGGCCCGGTCAGCCGGCCGCGGGACCGTCGACGTAGTCGCGGTCGACGGTGAGGGTGACGTCGCCGTGGGTGTCCTTGACGTTGCCCTGGTACTGGTGGGCCCGCTGGTGGTAGACCCACAGGTCCTTGCCGAGCGGGGCCGGAGCGTTGGCGTCGGCGTGGCCGTCCCACTTGGCGTACCAGACGGCGTCCGGCAGCGGGGAGCTGCCGGCCCAGGCCGCGGCGGCCAGGTCGGAGATGCCGGAGCTGAAGCTGGAGTAGAACCCGGAGGTGTAGCCGAGCTCGTGCAGCCTCTGGGTCCAGCCGAGGGCGAAGTCGACCACGGCCTGGGCGCAGGCGGAGTCGTTCCTCGGGTACGCCTCCATGTCCACGTAGACCGGGTTGCCGGGGCCGAAGCCGACCGCCTGCAGCCCGCGGACCGCCTCGTCGGCCTCGGAGCGGCCCTGGTCGGCCGCGTGCGCCGGGTCGATCCGCTCCGGCTTGCGCGCGGGGTCGAGGCACGGCGCCTGGGATCCGGCGTGCACCGGCAGGAACCGCCAGCCCATCGCCCGGGCCTGGCCGACCCAGTCGGCGGTCAGCCGGGACTGGGAGCAGGCGCGCTGGGAGCCGCTGGTGTAGATCCCGATCGCGCTGTACGAGGAGTTGTCCCACCACGCCTGCATGGTGGACAGCGGGGGCGCGGAGCAGACGTCGAAGGCGAGGCCGCTGAAGGCGCCCCGGGGTGCGGGCGGCCCCGCGCGGTCGGGCAGCACGAGCGGCCGGATGCTCGGGAGAGCGACGGCGGCCGGGACGGTGGCCTCGGCGCGCGCACCGGTCCCGTCGGTGGCCAGCAGGAGCACGAGGGCTGCGGCGAGGAGGGCCGCGGGGCGGAGATAGCGCATCAATCCTTGATACTGACGGACCATCGGATGAACGTGTCAACCGCGCCGCACGGCCCGCCCGCGCCCACCCTTTCGGGCGCACCCGTCCGTTTCCGTCCCGATTTTTGTAACGAGCTTGCCGGTTCTGCACTCCTTACGGCAAACTCGTCACCATGCCCACCTCCATGCCCGGCGAAACCGCCGCCCCGACGCCGGCCACCACGGCCGTCGCCGAGGCCCTTGCCATGCCGCCCGCCCCCAAGGGCGAGCCCGCCGGCGAGCGCGGCAGCTGGCGACGAGGCGAGGCGCCCGGCCCCGCGGCACCACCCGATCTCCGGCTCGACCGGCCCACCGGCCGGTTCCCCAAGTTCCTGCGGCGCCCGGAGAGCATCCCGGCGCCGCTTCTGTGTCTGACCGCGATGTTCCTCGTGCAGACCGGGATCGCGCTCTCCAAGCCGCTCTTCGGCCCGCTCGGGGTCAGCGGCACGACCTTCCTGCGGCTCGGCTTCGCGGCGGCCATCCTGCTCGCCGTCACCCGGCCCAAGCTGCGCGACAAGCGCCCGCGCGACCTCGCCGCGGCGGCCCTGCTCGGGATGGCGTCGGCCGGGATGACCTTCCTGTTCGCCGGGGCGGTCGACCGGCTGCCGATGGGCACCGCGGCGACCATCGAGTTCCTCGGCCCGCTGGCGGTCGCCCTGGTCTTCGCCCGGCGGGCGAGCCACCTGCTGTGGGCGTTGCTCGCGGCGGCCGGGGTCGCCCTGCTGACCCTGCTCGGCGAGGGCGACGGCGGCGGCTCGCTGGACCCGGTCGGCCTGCTCTTCGCGTTCGGCGCGGCCGCCTGCTACGCGCTGTACATCCTGTTCACCGACAAGGTCGGCGCCGCGTTCCAGGGCTTCCAGGGCCTCGCCGTGTCGATGACGGTCGGCGCGATCGCACTGGCGCCGTTCGGGCTCGGCGAGGCGTGGCACGGACTGACCGCGCCGGACGCCTCGCCGGTGGTGCTGCTCGCCTCGGTCGCCGGGGTGTCGCTGCTGCTGCCGGTGATCCCGTACGCGCTGGAGATGACCGCGCTGCGGCGGATGCCGCAGCGGGTGTTCAGCGTGCTGGTCAGCCTGGAGCCGGCGGTCAGCGCGCTGGTCGGCCTGGTGGTGCTGGGCCAGCTGCTGGGCGCGCCGCAGCTGGCCGGGATCGGCTGCGTGGTGGCGGCCAGCGTCGGCGCGACGCTGACCGGGCGCAGGTGAACTTCCGGGACGCGCCTCAGGGCCAGAGCAGGGTGCGGGACCACTCCGGGGTGCGCACCGGACCGGTGCGGGTGTAGCGGAGGCGGATGTGGCGGCGCTCGGCGTCGCCCTGCCAGTACTCGACCTCGTGCGCCCAGAGCGTGTAGACGGCGTGGCCGGCCGCGACGGCGTCCGGCGTGGCCTCCAGGCGGCGCCGGGCGACCGCGACGGCCTCGTCGTACTCCTCCAGCGAGGCCAGCGGCTCGCTCTGGCGCCCGACCAGTGCACCCACCCGGGCGGCCGGGGAGCGGGTGGCGAACTCGGCGGCCGCCACCAGGTCGGCGGCCCGCTCGACGGTGCCGCGGACCCGGACCTGTCGGCCCAGCTGCGGCCAGTAGACGGTCAGCGCGGCGGCCGGGTGGTCGGCGAGCTGACGGCCCTTCGGGCTGTCGGCGGCGGCCGAGAACACCCAGCCGGTGCCGCTCGCGTCGACGTCGCGCAGCACGAGCACCCGGGCGTCCGGCAGGCCGTCGGCGTCGACCGTGGAGAGGGTGACCACCTGAGGGTCCAGGACGCCGGCGTCGAGGGCGGTGGTGAGCCAGTCCGCGAACAGCGGGCCGGGCTCGGCGGGCGCGGCCTCGGCGTCGAAGGTCGGCAGCGGGCGGGCCATCGGCGGGCGGCCGAGCAGCAGCTCGGGCACGGACCTCGGCTCCGGCCGGTGCTCGTCCCGGTGCTCGTCCCGTGACTCGGGCCGCGACGCGGACCTCGGGTCCGGGCCGGGTGCGGACCCGGCCTCGCCCGGGCCGGTCAGGCCCTCCTCCTCCGCTGCCATCGCGCCCTTCCTTCCGGTCGCCGCGTCCGCCGCCGCGGCCGGCCGGGCCTTCCTGAACCCGGGCGCGCGCGGTGTGCTGTCGGGCGCAACCGTACCGCCGCCGTCGGACGACTCCGGGCGCGGGCCCTGGCTGTACGCATCCGGACGGGTTGACGGCGGCGGCCGCCGGAGCTGTTCGGGCCGCCCCGGCCCCGGACGCACGCGTGGGCGGTGCCGGTGACGGCACCGCCCACGAGGCCGGTTCGCGGCGACCCTTTCCGCTGGCCGGTCATGCGCTCGTCGCATCGATCGCGACCGTTGCGAGCCCCGCCGCGGGTGCTCAGCCCACCCGCGGCCACCCACCTCCGGCGCCCCCGCCGGAGGTGGAGTGCGCCCGGATCAGTGGAGGATCGGCGCGAAGACGATGTTGACGTTCTTGTTGGACTGGTCGGCCAGGATGGTGCCCGCGTTGTCCTTCGCGGCGAGGGTGTTGTTCTGGTTCGAGGCGCCGGAGCCGGTGGCGGTCTGCTGGGTGGAGACGTAGTTGCCGTCGACACCGCCGAAGACGTTCCCGGTGCCGACGTTGGAGACGACGCCGGCGTTGGAACCGGCGCCCGCCATCGCACCGTTGTCGGCCGCCGCGGCACCTGCACCGGCGAGCAGCAGGCCTGCCGCGAGTGGAGCGGCGACCAGGAAACCGGCCACCCGACGGGTGTGAATGCGAACCATGAGAGCCTCCAGGAAAACGGTACATCGTGAAATGTGTGCGGGAGTTCGCCGGCCAGACGAACACCTGCGGGCTGCGACGCCGAGGGACAGACTTCCGCAACAAATCGACAAAGCACCACCTGACGGAGCGGTTTTCGCCCGTTGGTGTGATATCCACCAAGGCTCCGCATAACGACACGACATCGGGACAGCGCTTCGACACACCTGCCCTGAGCTGGCATTTCATCCGAACTGGCGCCTGACGTAGCCCCGCGCGGAGCGGCGCGAAGGAGCGCACGGAAAAATCACCGCACCACCCTGGGCCCACGGCCAGGGAAGACGCGCCCCCGAAAAGTTCGACGACCCGCCCTTGTCGACAATCGGCGACTTGTGAAGACCATCATTCAGGAATGATGCTGCGACCGTCGGAAGATCAGACCATCTTGCCCGGATTGAGGATTCCCAGCGGATCGAAGACCGCCTTCAGCTGCCGCTGCAGGTCCAGCGCCACCGGCCCCAGCTCGCGCGCCAGCCAGTCCCGCTTGAGCAGCCCGACCCCGTGCTCGCCGGTGATCGTGCCGCCCAGCTCCAGCCCGAGCGCCATGATCTCGTCGAAGGAGCGCTGCGCCCGTGCCGTCTCCTCCTCGTCCGAGGCGTCGAAGATGACGATCGGATGGGTGTTGCCGTCCCCCGCGTGGCTCACCACACCGATGGTCAGCGCGTGCCGCTCGGCGATGGCCGCGACGCCGTTCAGCATCTCGGCCAGTCGCGAACGCGGTACCGCCACGTCGTCGATCATCGTGGTCCCCAGCCGGTCCAGGGCCGGCAGCGCCAGCCGCCGGGCCGCCAGCAGCAGCTCGGACTCCGCCTCGTCCTCGGCCGGCACGACCTCCGTCGCCCCCGCCGCCCGGCACAGCTCGGCCACCCGCGCCAGCTCGGCGGCCCGGTCCGGCCCGTCGAAGGCCACCAGCAGCAACGCCTGGGTGGACGCCGGCAGGCCCATCCGCCCCATCGCGTTGACCGCCCGCACACTGACCGCGTCCATCAGCTCCATCAGCGACGGGGTCAGACCGCCCGCCATCACCTCGCAGACCGCGGCCCCGGCGGCGTCCGCGCTCGGGAACTCCGCCGCCAACGCCAGCTGCGGCGGCGGGGCGGGCCGCAGCGACAGCACCGCCCGGACCACCACGCCCAGCGTGCCCTCGGAACCTACCAGCAGCCGGGTCAGGTCGTACCCGGCCACGCCCTTGGCCGTCCGGCGGCCGGTGGACAGCAGGCGCCCGTCCGCGAGCACGACGTCCAGCCCGAGCACGTACTCGCTGGTGACCCCGTACTTCACGCAGCACAGGCCGCCGGCGCCGGTGCCGATGTTGCCGCCGATCGTGCAGGACTCCCAGCTGGACGGATCCGGCGGATAGGCCAGGCCCAAGTCGGCCACGGCACGCGAGAGTTCGGCGTTGACCACGCCCGGCTCGACGACCGCGATCCGGTTCACCGGGTCGATCTCCAGGATGCGGTTCAGCTTCACCAGGGACAGCAGGACGCAGCCGTCGACGGCGTTCGCGGCACCGGAGAGCCCGGTCCGCGCGCCCTGCGGCACCACCGGGACGCGGAGGTCGGTGGCGGTCCGCAGGACGTGCTGCACCTGCTCGACGGTCTCCGGGAACACGACGGCGGCGGGCGTCCCGGCGGCGCAGAACCCCGCCATGTCGTGGCGGTGGGCATCCAGGACGTCCTCGTCCACGACGACCGCCCCGGGCGGGAGCCCCTGCGCCAGCCGATCCGTCAGATCACCCATCGCCGCCTCCGCTCACCGTCCGCAGTCGTCCCCCCGCACTCTGCCCGCCGGGCGAAGCCCGGGCAAGTGGGCCCTGCGGGGCGGGGGGTGGGGTGGACGGTTCCGCCCGGGGGCGGACGGAGGGAGAGCGGCGGAGGGCCGTGCAGGCCCCGGTGGGTGGGGCCGGCAGGGCCTGCGTCGCGGGCTACCGCGGCTCGACGGGTTCCTGGAGTTCGGTCACCCAGTGGGCCGGGTCGTCCGGGCACTCCAGGTAGAGCTCGCGGGCGTAGCCGGTGGAGCGGTAGCCGTTGGCCTCGATGAAGTGGGCCAGCTCCTGGAAGGCGCCCACCGCGTCGTCCATCGACCCGCGGTGGACGACCGTCGCCGCGTGGTCGAGCGCGGGCAGGTCGACGACGTCGAAGTCGTGCTCCCCCGCCCGCACGCCCGGCCCGACCGGGACCGCGGCGCGGACCAGCACCGTGCCGCCGCCCTCCGGGGCCTCCTCGTAGCGGGCGACGCCCGGGCCGGTCCCGGCCACCCCCGCCGCCGCCAGCCGGCGGCACAGCTCCGCGAACAGCGGGCCGATCACCGGTCCGATGTCCTCCGGCTGGTAGCTCGCCGCCACCGCGCTCAGTTCGGCCGCCCGGACGGACGGCACCGGCTTCACCACGACATCGTGCGTGGACATGGTCCCCTCGCTCTCGATCGTCCGGAGCCTCGCCCGCACCCGGGCCAGTCGCCGCGTGTCCGCCGCGATCGCCTCGGCCAGTTCGGCGCGCCGCAGCCGCAGCATCCCGCGCAGTTCGGCCGCGTCCACCTCCTCGTCCAGGACGGCCCGCACCTGCTGGAGCGTGAAGCCCAGCTCCTTGAGCGCGATCACCCGGTTGAGCCGGGCGAGTTGGGCCGCCTCGTAGAAGCGGTAGCCGCTGACCGGGTCCACCCGGGCGGGGTGCAGCAGTCCGATGGCGTCGTAGTGGCGCAGCATGCGCACCGACACCCGGCCGTGCCTGGCGAAGTCTCCGATGTTCAACATGGTGCTCCCAGTGCACGGCCTTCCACGGTGTCAGGGTCAACCCCCGCTGCCCGGAAAACGCGAGGGCGGGTGCCGACTCGATGTCGGCACCCGCCCTGAGCAGGTGTTTTCCCCTACCGGCGGAGAGCGTGGGATTCGAACCCACGGTGACGGGTCACGCCACGACAGTTTTCAAGAACAACTTCGTCGCGCGGTCCGCACCGTGTCCGAGCAGCGGCGCAACCCTACCGCCCATGGCTGTTCAGTGCCCGTGGCCCACAGCTGGCCCACAAGCCTCCAAGCTGACCTCCCGCTCGAAGAGGGCACCTGACTGCCGGTGAGGCAGATCCACGGTCCGCACCATCGTGAAGCCCTGCCTCAGGTAGTACCGGTGGAGCGCCGGGTTCGTCTTCCACGCGTCGAGCCGGAGCCTGGTCTTGCCCGCAGCCGCCGCCCGATCGGCAGCCCAGTCCAGCATCCGGGCACCCATGGCCTGGCCTGCCACTTCCCGGGCAATGGCCATCCGGTGCACGTACAGCGCCGTCTCCGGCTCGTCGTCGGCGTGCCAGAACTCGGGGTCGGCCTGCCCGTCTACGGTGAGCGTGCCAACCGGCCGACCGTCCCGGAAGGCCAGGAAGCACTCCCCACGCTCCATCGATTCGAGCAGTCGAGCCCGGCGCGGCGGGAACTGCCACTGATCGCTTCCGAGCGACGCGAGCCACTCCCCCGCGCCGACCAACAACGCTTCGACCTGGGGGAGTTCGTTCGGCGTGGCTACGCGCATCTCCAGCACGGTCACTCGGCCCCGTCCTGCGGTTGCTCCCATTGCCGCTCGTACGAGATGACGTGCCGGTCGCCCGGCAGCACGCTCACCGCGACGCGCACCGGCCTCGCGTCGGCCGTGTACCCGGTGCAGACGTGGTAAGCGACGGGAGTCCCGGGACCGAGCTCAAGGCGGTTCGCCTCGTCCGGGGTCGGCATCCGCACGTACAACTCATCGAGTGCCCGGACCTGCCGATAGCCCAGCTCTGCCAGCACCTCGTTGGCGCCCCGCGTGATGTCCTCGGGCCGCATGATCTCGGAGTCTCGGACTATGTCCAGCGGGAAGTAACTGTCGTTCACATTGAACGGCTCGCCGTCGAGCCAGCGGATGCGGCGGCGCACCGCAGCAAGTTCACCAGGCTCCAGATGCAGACGCTTCGCGATGTCTGCGGCTGGCTCCACAATGGCCACCTCGATGAGCTGACGTGGCTCTCGCCCATCCGCCGAGTGTTCCGTGACGAAGGCGTCCATCTCCGCCGAGTAGGGACGCTTGCGGAACTCGGCCTGCGGCCTAAAGACCATTGGCCTGCGCTCTTTCACGAAGTAGCCCCGCGGCCTCATCGGCACGACCAGGCCTTCGTTGACCAGCTCGCCCAACGCCTGGCGCACCGTGGCTCGGCCAACGTCGTACTGCGCTGTAAGGGCTGCCTCGGTCGGCAGCTGCGCGCCGGCCGAGAGCGTTCCGTCCGCGATCTGCTGCCTCAGTGCATCGCGGATCTGCTGGTACATGGGCGCTCGCCCAGATCGCATCGCTGACATGCAACCCATGAAACCGCAGCTCACGACGCATTGTCCAGTCAATGCGAACGATGCGCTTGACCGCACGTAGCCGAGCGTGCCAATCTCTTCACCGACGGCATTGTCCGGACAATCCGGATGATGACAGGACGGCCCTTCTTTGGGCTGCTCTGAGCTGGAGAGATGCGCCCGGAAGTCGGCTCGCAAGGGACGGCCAGGGAAGCGCAGTTCCTTGAGAACTGAAGACAGATCGTGCGGGACCGACGCGAGGGCGGCGGTCGCGGTAGGCACCTAGGTTGAGGAACCGGGGGAGAGTCGCCGCGATGGACGAAGCCCTCCCCCTACGCAGTGGCATGCCACCCCTTCGGGGGTGTGGGGCCGAACGGGACGCTGACCAGACCGATTCGTACGGCTGGATGGCGCCCCGGGAGTACAGCGGAGTCCCAATGCACGTGGCGGGATGAGACAGACCGCCCCCGCGGCGACCGGGTGATGTCGCCGGCGGCAGCGAGCCACGCAGCACCCCGTTCCGGGGTGCGCCGCCCTGCTGGTGCTGAGCAGAGAGGAAGCACCGGACCAGGCCCGAGAGACCTGACGCCCGTAGGACGGGCACCCATTCACTTCTGTTCGCCTACCAGCGATCACGGTTCCCGGCGCGCGCCAACCGCCCTCGTGGGTGGCGGTGTCGCGTCGGGTTCCGCGGCTGCTCGTAACGCGACGAGACAGCTGGGCCCGCATGAGTCGGGCCGCCGCGCGTGTCCTTGGCCGGACGCGCGGCGGCCCTGCGGGCTCACCCACCGATTGGACGAGGTGAACCCATGAAACTGATTGTCGCAGGCCAGGACGCCGCGACGCCGGACGAGTTCGCGGAACTCGCGCTCGGCTTCGGTGTCGACGCCGAGCTGTTCGCCGGCGTCGAGGGCGAGTCCGCCGAGCAGCAGCGGGCCCGTCTCGACGTCGCGCACGAGGTCCTTCGGGACCTGGACGGGCCGGCGGCGCGGTTCGCGTCCGGGCTGATGCGCAAGGCCGAGCGCCGCCGGGTGCTGACCTGGAAGGCGGCGGCGTGATGGCACAGCTCCACAGCCTCCTCAGCGGCGCGGCGACCCGCGCCCCGCACCGCACCGCCCGCCCGGCCGCCGCCGTGCTCATCGAGGCGCGGCCGGACGGCGCCGGCGACCTGCGCGGCGCCGCGTGCGCCGGGGCCGACACCGACCTGTTCTACCCGGACCCCGAGGAGATCGGGGTCGAGGCCGCCGAGTGGGCCGCGCGCCGCGCCAAGATGATCTGCGCCGGGTGCCCGGTGCGCACGATGTGCCTGGAACTGGCACTGGAGCGGTTCGAGAAGCACGGGATCTTCGGCGGGAAAACGGCCCGCGAGCGCGCCTCGCTGCACGAGCGCCGCTTGAAGGTCGCCCGCCGCGAGCGGCGCGCCGCCGGGGGTGCTCACTGATGAACGCCCCGATGCTCACCGCGCTCACGACGCGCTCACCGCGCACCGGTCGGTGGTCGCGGTGAAGACGCCGATGAGCCCTGACCAGATCCGGTCGGCCGAGAAGGCGTTGGCCGTGGGGACGTGGACGATCACGCTCGGCGCGGTCCTCTACAGCGTGCTCACGGTGACTCCGCTGATGTCCGGCCACACCCCGAAGGGCTGGCAGTGGACGGCCCCGATCCTGCCGCTCGTCGTGGACGCGGCGGTGGTGATCGTGATCCGCATGGACAGCACGCTCGCCCGCCTCGGCGGCGACGGCGGCCGGTGGCCGGTGGTCCTGCGCTGGATGACCGGGCTGATGACGGTGCTGCTCAACGTGGGTCTGTCCGCCCTGAACCGGGATCCGGTCGGCGTGTCGGTCCACGCGGTGGCGCCGCTGCTGCTGATCGTCACGGCGGAGACCTCGCTCGCCTACCGGCGGGCAATCGCCGCCGCGCTGGCCGCTCGTGAGGCCCGTGAGCGCGATGAGCGGGCCGAGCGCGAGCACCGCGCCGAGGAGCGCCGCCGGCAGGAACGCGAGGACCGGTTGGCCGAGCAGGACCGGGCCGACAGGGCCGAGCGTGAGCGCCGTGAGCACGAGGCACGGATGGCCCGCGAGGAGCGTGAGCACGCTGAGCGCATGGCCCGCGAGGAGCGCGAGGAGAGGGCCCTCCGCGAGGCCGCCGAGCGCGACGAACAGCGGCGCCGGGACGAGGCCGCGCGGGTCGAGCGTGAGCGGCGTGAGCGCGAGGTGAGCGAGCGTGAGCGCCGTGAGCGCGAGCGTGCGCGGCGCGCCGAGCAGGACGCCGAACGGCTTCGGCAGGAACTCCTCTCCGCGCCCGCGGTGACGAAGCGCCTGCCCGAGGACCAGGCCCGGCTGACCGTCCAGACCGCCGTGACGCTGGGCATTCCGCAGCGCCGGGCGGTCGAGCTGACGGGCTGGTCGGCCGGATGGGTCGCAGGCCGCTACCGCGATTTCAGCGCGGCCGGCCCGGAGCGTCCCGCCCTGCACGCCGTGCACACCACCGAAGAGACCACCGCCCCGGCCGCTGAGGAGCAGGCATCGTGACCACCACCACCGAAACCCCCGACACCGCCGGCGCCCAGATCAACGCCGCCGGCGTGCTGCTGTCGCTGCTGAGCGCCCACTCGGCGCTGCCCACCGCGACCGTCGAGCTTCAGTACCTGCGGGTGCCCGGCACGCACGACTTCCGGTGGGGCCTGGAAGTCGCCCTGCACAACGGCCTCGACCACTTCGAGCAGTGGCGCCAGGCCCTCGGCATCGACCCGGGCATCATCGACCACGACACCGCCGTGGCCGGCACGCTCGCCTGGCTCACCGCCACCATCACCCACAGCGGCGTCCCGGTGAAGCTGATCGGCTTCTACTACCAGCCCGAACCCGCCACCAGCGGGGAGTGACCATGAGCCGCCCCCGACACTGGGACCCGGACGGCTCGCGCCACGGCGGCATGCCCACCTACCCGTGGCGTATGGCGCCGCGTGGCCTCTTCACCCGCCGACAGCTCCGCGCCCGGGGCCTGCGCCCCGGCGGGCAGGACGTTGCCGCGCAGGTCATGTGGCGCTCCCGCTTCGGCGGGACCCGCCCCGCCTACCTCTACCGGCTCGACCGGGCCAAGCCCGTGCGGCCGATGACCCCCGCGAAGGCCGCTGCCCTGGCCAAGGCCAACCGCGCACGCCGCACCTGCCCCGTCTGCCGCTACGACGTCGGCTACGTGCTCCCCGCGCACCTGGGCACCTGCCTGCCCTGCGCCGACAGCACCGCCCTCGCGGCCTGAAACCCCTCCCTGACGTGCTCCGTCGCCATCTGAGCAAGGAGATCCCTGTCATGTCCGTGATCGAAATCCACGTGATCTCGTTCGGCTACCTGCACGACGCCCCGCCGCCCGCGCACCTGACGCTCGACCTGCGCCGCCACTTCAACGACCCCGACGTCAACCCGACCCTGCGCTACATGACCGCCGAGGACCTGCCGGTCCGCGCCGCCGTGCTCGCCACCCCCGGCATTCAGGAGCTCATCGCCGGCGCCGCCGCCGTCGTCGACGCGTACGACTCCGGGCCCCAGGACGCGCCGCTGACCATCGCCGTCGGCTGCGCCGGCGGCCGGCACCGCGCGGCCACGGTGGCCCGCGTCCTCGCCCGGCGCCTCGGCAAGACCGGCGTGCCGGTCCACCTCACCCACCGCGACCTGCCCAAGCCGGTCGTCGAGCGCACCGCCATCGGCGACGCCGTCACCCCCGCCCACGCCTGATGACTGGAGACATCGCCATGTCCGACACCGCCCCCGGCCCGGCCGCTGAGCCCACCCACACCTGGCTGATCACCCTTCAGAAGCCGATCGGCCACGGCTTGTCGGTGGTCACCATGGACGGCGCCTACACCGTCCAGCCCGGCGACAGCCGCGCGATCGCCTACCGGAAGATCCGGGCCTGGGTCGACGCGAAGAACCCCGACATGGCCGGCGCCAACGTCCTGTTCTTCTCCCTGGAGCCGAACCGGCTCTGACCAGCCATGACGGCCCGGAACCGCTGATAGCTCGCCAGCACGGGCGGTTCCGGGCCTTCCGCCCTCCGCAGAGAACCGGAGCGCTCATCATGACCGAACCCCCTGCCTCGACGCTGGTCGAGGTCGTTCCCGCCCCCGCGAACCAGCCACCCCCCGCCCCCGCGGCCGACCCCAAGCCCCCGGCGCCGCCCGGTGCGGTGCCCGGGGTGCCGCTTGCGGTGGCCGTCGCCAACGCCCTCGGCGGCCTCGGCGCCGGTGCCCTCTCGCTCGGCGGCCCCGCCCCGCTCGCCGTCGCCGGTGCGGCCGGTGGCGTCGCGGTCGTCGGCGGTCTCGTCCGCCGGGCCCGCAACCGCCGAACCACCACCCCGCGCCCGGCGCCCCGCCAGGCCGCCGCGTTCCGCTCGACGGCCGCGGGCGGCCTCGCCCCGGCCCCGCACCGCGGCCCGGCCTGGCACGGGGGCGCCGCCTACCCGCCCGCGCAGCACCGGCAGGCCGCCGGCCACCGCACCGCGGGCGCCAACTCGACCGCCACCGGCCCGGGTTACCGCCCCGGCGCCGCCGTCCACGCTCCGCGCACCGCAGACCCGAAGGGACCGAGCGCCATGGCGCGAACGGCCGGAACCATCCCCCGCACCACCCGCGGCGGCGGGTCCGCCGCACCCCGGACGGCCGACACGGTCCCGGGCCAGAGCCGGGCCGAGCGATCGGCCGGCCGCGGCGGGGGCGGGCTGCGACACCGCTCCTCCGGGGCCGCGCACACCCTGGCCAGGGCTGCTTCCCGCCTGCCGGGCGGCGAGACCTGGGCGGGTGGGGTGCGGGACGAGCGGCGGGCGGCGCGGGATCAGCAGCGGCTCGCCCGGGTCGCCGAGCGCACCGCCCGCCGGGTCGCCAAGGGCCAGGCCAAGGCCGAACGGGCCGCCGGAATCGACCCCGCCACCGGCGCCGGCGCCCGCCCCAACGGCCCCGCCGCCCGGGCGGGTTCGGGAATCTCCCCGGTGCAGGCGACGGCCCTGCGCCGCTCCGCCAGGCGCCACCGCGCGCGGATGGCCGGGGCCGTTGCCGCGACCGGCCTGGTCGGCCTCGCCTCCGCCCTCGTCGGCAACTGGCGCCACCGCGGCCGGGTCGCCGGCCACATGCGCCGCACCTGGCAGCGCCTCACGGCCCGTGCCCGCGCCACCCGCGACGCCCGGGACGCCGCGATCCTCGGCACCGCCAACCCCGCCGACGCGGACGGCACCGCCGCCGGAGCGGCGGCCGTGCCGGTCCCGGCCGAGACCGTCAACATCCCCGGCCGCCCCACCCCGGCCCCCGCCGCCGGCGGTCCCGACGCGTGGACCGTCATCACGGCGAGCCCCTTCGCGCGCATCGGCCACACGGCCCCCGGTCCGACCCCGCAGACCACGCCCGTCACCCTCGGCAAGCCCACCACCAAGGAGAACGCCACCGTGACCACGCCCCTGGACGGCACCGCCTCCACGTTCAACCTCACCTCCGCCGCGGACGTCCTGCTCCAGGCCGCGACCACCTTCGACCCCGAGACGATGATCGAGTTCGGGGCGTTCGCCGACGACCTGCCCGTCGCCTACGCCACCATCCAGGAAGTCCTCCGGGTCCTCGCCGAGAAGGCCGCCGAGCAGCTGCCGCTCGACCCGTCGGTCGTCGAGGAGATCAGCCAGGGCTACCAGGCCATGGGCCGCGTCGTCACCGCGCTGGAGGAGGTCGCCCCGACCTTCCGCCAGGCCCACGCCGAGGACCTGGAGCGCCACGAGAACCCGCGCAACGGCCTGGAGGCCGAGCGGAAGTGGAACGTCTGACCCACCCCGCACCCTCCCCCAGCACCCACACCCCGCCCGGGCCGTCCACACCCTGTGGACGGCCCGGCCCGCATCCGGCTGGAGACGCCACCGCCATGAGCAAGACCACCAAGAACACCACGCCGCGGGTGGACTGGAGCGCCGGCCACGGCCTGCTGTCCGGCACCCTGAACGGCACCGCCGGGGTCCTCACGGTCACCGCGCTGGGCCACGCCGCCGACATGCCCGCCACCTGGGCCCTCGCGGCCGGCGCCGCTGGAGCCCTCGGCACGATCGCCGCCGGCCTGCGACGGCGCCTGACCGTCGCCACGATCACCTTCCGCGGCGCGTGCTGGATGGCCGCCGGCGGCTGGTCGTCCTGGGCCCTCGCCCACGGCGGCCCCTGGCAGTGGCCCGAGATCGGCACCCTCGCCGTCGCCGGGATCGCCGCCGGCACCCTCGGCGCCGGCTTCGCCGCGCACGAGGAAGTCGAGCAGGCCAAGCGCGCGCACCTGCTGCTGATCGGTGCCCGCCGTCAGCTCGCCGCCGACTGGACCGACCGCATCCGCCGCGTCTGCTCGGTCGAGGTGACCGTGCTCGGCATCGAGCACTGGCCCTCCGGCGCGGGCTACACCCTGGAGATCGAACTCCCCGAGGGCGGCACCACCCGACGTGCCATCACCGACCGCGCCGAAGGCCTCGGCTCCGATCTCGACCTGCCCGACGGCTGCGGCCTGCAGGTCATGCCCGGCATCTCCCGCCGGCGCGTGCTCATCCAGGTCACCACCAAGGTCCTCACCGATGAACTCCTCTTCTCCGCCGAGGAGATCGATGAGACCACCACCGTCAACAACCCGATCCCGGTCGCCCTGCTCTCCGACGGAACGCGGGCCGAGATGGACCTGCGCCAGGCGTCCACGGTCGTCACCGGCCCCACCGGCAGCGGCAAAACCAACTGGCTCCACACCCTCATCGCCCGGCTCGACCAGACCAACGACACGCTGGTGTGGGTGATCGACCTCAACGGCGGCTCGATCGGCCTGCCCTGGCTCAACGCCTGGCGCGACGCCCAGCTTGGCCGCGACGGCTCGCGCTGGGCCGACGCGGACATCCCCGTGCCCGGCGTCGACTGGGTCGCCTCCACCGTGGAGGAGGCCAAGCGCATGCTCGCCGCCGCGGTCCGCATCGCCAAGGCCCGCAAGGTCGCCTACCAGGACGCGATGCGCGACGCCAACGACGACAAGCTCCCCGTCTCCCCGAAGATCCCCGAGATCGTCATCATCATGGACGAGGGCGCCGAGGTCGCCGCCACCCGCGAGGCCCGCCAGGTCCTCGCCGGAGTCTCCGAGGTCGTGCGCATCGCCCGCGCCATGGCCATTCGCGCCGTCATCTCGGTCCTGCGCGTCACCCAGGACGTCATGCCCGACCCGCTCGTGCGCAAGATGGCGAGCAACCGCCTGGCCACCGGCGCCCTGGAGGACTCGGAGCTGGGCCACCTCTTCGGGTGGCGGGCCCTGCGGGCGGAGGACTCGTTCTCCGGGAAGGGGTCGGTGCTGGTCGGCACGGAGGGCAAGCAGCCCGCCAAGGCCCGGCAGTCCCGCATCAAGCCCGACGTGATCGAGGAGATCACCGCACTCACCGCACGCCGCCGCCCCGCCCTCGACGCCCCCTCGCTGGAGGCGGCCGGCACCGACTACACCGACCGCTGGCTCCTGGAGCGCTGCGGCCACCTCTGGGCGAACAGCGAGCCCGTCACCACCCCCGCCGGACCCGCCGCACCCGCGGCCCCGGCGGTCGGCGGGCCGTCCGCCGCACCGGCCCGAGGCGCCGCACCGGCCGGCGGGTGGAAGGCCACCGCCGGATGGGACAAGCCCGCCGACCCGGACGACCTCGAATCCATCTGGCTCCTGCCCTCCGCGGTCGAGCCCGGCGTCACCCCGCCCGGCACCGACTGGGCCGACCCGTCGACCTGGGCCACCGGCCGCGAGGACAACACGCCCGAGACCCCGGGCGCGAAGGACGCCGCGCTCACGCTGCTGCGCGAGGCCGGGCCCGAGGGCACCGGCGCCAGCGCCATGGAGCGGGCCCTGAAGGACACCTACGGCACCCGCCGCCCGGTCCTCCAGGGCTGGCTCAAGGCCTGGGTCGAGAGCGGCGACGCGGTCCGCATCGGCGAGGGCAGCAAGACCCGCTACGTCCACCGCGACCACGCCCCCGGCGCCTGACCCCGGGCCGCCTGTCTGTCACCTGTCGCCCCACCCCGCAAGGGGGCCTCTCGGGGCCGCCGGAGGCTGTCACCCCCTCTGTGACCTGCGGATTACAGGTGACAGACAGGTGACAGGCGACAGGTGACAGACAGGCCCGATGACACCCCGGATGACAGGCGCCACGGCCCGCCCGGCACTCGGCCGGGCGGGCCTTCCCACACCCGATTCATGACCGCTTGAAGGGCCCCTGCCGTGATCGTCTCGCTCAGCATCACCGTCGTCTTCGCGATCCTCTCCACCGTCCTCATCCGTGGCCGGCGCGTCTCCCTGCCCACCGCCGTCGTGCTCTGGCTGAGCGGCTTCACCCTCGCCTCCACCGGCATGGCCGACCCCGTGAACAACTTCCTCTCCGCCGTCACCCGGATCGTCTCCGGCCACTGACCCCCGCCCCCTCGACCACCGCCCCGACGGGAGAAGCACCGTGGACCACACCCCGTACCCGCAGCCCGCCCCGGTGCTCTACACCGCCGAGGGCCAACCCCTCTACGCCACCGCCCCGCTCACCGCACCGCCCGCCCTCTACCAGCCCCACACCCCGCACCCGGCCCCGGTCCTCTACGCCCACCCGCCGATCCCGCAGCAGCCCACCGCCGTCATACCGGCCCCCGCCCCGGCCGCGCCGCCCGCTCCGGCGCGCGACCCGTGGCCCGCCCGGCTCGCCGCCGGCGGCATCGGCCTCGGCGCCGCCGGCCTCGGCATCGGCTACGCCGCCCAGGCCCTCTCCGCCGCCGCCGGAAGCCTCGGCGGACTCGTCGCCATCGGCGCCGGCACCTACTGCGTGGCCAAGCTCCGTGGCGCCACCGGCGGCGGATCGGGCGGGCAGGGCGCCGTGAACGTCAACGTCACCGTCTCCAACCACAACCGCTGAACGGAGCGCCTTGACCAACCCCCTCGACCCTGCCGGACTGCTCCAGGCCACGAACTACGACCTCGCCCAGGTCTACGCGAAGTACGGCGACCTGCCGCCCGCCGACCACGCCCACCTGCTCGCCCTGCTCGCCATCGCCGACGCCCTGCACGCCCTCACCGACCAGCCCGCTCCCACCCCGCCGAACACCTGAAAGGGCTGTCATGGACGACGACTTCCACCGTCCGGCCGCGGGATGGCTGCCCGCCCGGCCCTGGAACGGACTGACCGTCCTGGACGCGTTCTGCTGCCAGGGCGGCGCCGGCATGGGCTACTACATCGCCGGATACGACGTCCTCGGCGTCGACCTCGCCGACCAGCCGCGCTACCCTTTCCGCTTCATCCAGGCCGACGCGGTCGCCTTCATCGCCGAGCACGGGCACCGCTTCGACTTCGTCCACGCCTCCCCGCCCTGCCAGGCGCAGTCCCTCACCTGGAAGATCAACAAACGGCCGCACCCCCGGCTCATCGCCCCCACCCGCGCCGCCCTGGAGACCACCGGGCGGCCATGGGCGATCGAGAACGTCATGGAGGCCCGGGACGACCTGCGCGACCCGGTGATGCTGTGCGGCGCCGCCTTCGGCCTGCGCACCTACCGGCACCGCCTCTTCGAGCCCGGCGGCGGCCTCACCGTCGCCCCGCCGCCCCACCCGGAGCACACCGCCCCGAACGCGAAGATGGGCCGCCCCGTCGCCGACCACGAGTTCATGCACGTCGTCGGCAACTTCTCCAACGTCCCCCTCGCCCGCAGCGAAGCCGTAATGGGCATGCCCTGGGCCACCCGCGACGGCCTGCGCGAAGCCATCCCCCCGGCCTACACCCGCCACATCGGCCGACAGGCCGCCGCCCACCTCCGCCAGCACGCGGGCCCCGGCGCCCTCGCCGCCTAGGAACACCGCCGTGCCCGCCTTCCTCGACTGGCACGACGCCTCCCACTTCGACCGCACCGGCGACCGCCCTTGCCGCTGGTGCGGTCGCCCAACCCCGCTACGCGACGACCAGCGCAGGCCCTCCCACGAGGTCTGCGCCGAGCAGCAGCACGACACCGCCAGCGACCCGCCCGCACCGGCCGCCGCCGTGACGGGCGGGCTGTTGGCCCAACCGTCATCTCAGGAGGAGTCCTTGGCTGACTGGGACCGCGCCTACTCCGCCGCCCACTTCGCCGCCGAACGCGGCCTGCACGTCTTCCCCCTCGCCCGCTCCAAGAAGCCCGCGATCCCGAGCCCGCACCCGCCCGGCCCGGCGCGTGACCAGTGCCGCGCCGCGTGCGGCCGGTTCGGGCACGGCGTCCACGACGCCACCACCGACCACGACCAGATCGACGCGATGTTCCAGGCCGCCCGGTGGGCCACCGGCTACGGCATCGCTTGCGGCCGGGCCCCGCACCACCTGATCGGCCTCGACCTCGACCGGAAGAACGGCCTCGACGGCGTCGCCGACCTCAACCGCCTCGCCACCGAACACGGCTTCACCATCCCGGTCACCGCCACCGTCGCCACCCCCACCGGGGGCCTGCACCTGTGGCTCGCCGCCCCACCCGACGCCGTGTTCCCCAACTCCGCGGGCAAGGTGGCACCGGGGATCGACGTGCGCGGCCCGGCCGGCTACCTCGTCGGCCCCGGATCCCTCGGCCAAGCCGGCCGCTACGGCTTCGCGCCCGGCATCGACCCCGCCGTCATCGCTGCCTGCCCGCCCGAACTGCTGCCCCTGCTCACCCCTCCGCCCGCGCCGGCCACGCCGGTCGTGGACATGGCCGGACTGCGGGAGCGGATCCACAAGCAGGACGCCTACGTCCAAGCGGCCCTCGACCGCGAGGCCGCCACCGTGCGCGCCCAGCAGTACCCGGGGCGAGCCAAGCGGCTGTTCGCCTCCGCCGCCGCCCTCGGCCGCCACCTGCCCACCGGCGTCCTCGACGAGGCCCTCGCCTTCGACACGCTCCTGGACGCCGGAATGGCCACGGGCCTGAGCCGGACCGAGTGCGAGCACACCATCCGCCGCGGCCTCGCCCGAGGCGCCGGCACCCTCCGACCCGCCGCCTGACAGACCGGCAAGTGCCGTGCGGGGCCGGAGAAGCGCTTCTCCAGCCCCCGCCCTCCCGCAACGCCTGCCCAACCGCTACGCCCTGCCCGCCGGACCTAACCGAGAACAGCGAAGCGGGCCGCCCTCTCACCAAAGACCGCGGCCCGCTCCCATCCAGCCCAACAGACCGGAGACCCCAGCATGACCGATCCCACCCCGCCCGTCACCACCACGACCGAGGACGGCGCCGCCCTGCTCGACGAGGTCGAGCGGCACCACCGCCGCTTCAACGTCTTCCCCAGCGAGGCCGCCTACGTCGCCGTGACGCTGTGGGACGCCCACGCCCACCTCGTCGACTGCTTCGGAACCACGCCGCGCCTGGCGTTCCTCTCCCCGGAGCCCCAGAGCGGCAAGACCCGCGCCCTGGAGATCATCCAGACCCTCACGCCCAACCCGATGGTCACCAACGACATCAGCGCCAGCGCCCTGTTCCGCTCCATCTCCGCCGACGCCGCCAACCGCCCCACGATCCTCTTCGACGAGGTCGACACCGTCTTCGGCCCCAAGGCCGCCGGGAACGAAGACCTGCGCGGCCTCATCAACTCCGGCTACCGCCGCACCGGCGGCGTCTGGCGCAGTGTCCGCGAGGGCGACAACCACAAGGTGGTCAAGTTCCCCGTCTACGCCGCCCTCGCCCTCGGCGGACTCGGCGACCTGCCCGACACGATCATGGGCCGCTCCATCGTCATCCGGATGCGCCGCCGCGCCCCCAACGAGAAGGTCGAGCCGTTCCGCGAGCGCATCCACGAGCCCGAGGGTCACGTCCTGCGCGACCGGCTCGCCGCCTGGGCCGACGCCATCCGCGACCAGGTCGACGGCGCGTGGCCCGCACTCCCCGACGGCGTCACCGACCGGCCCGCCGACGTGTGGGAACCCCTGCTCGCCATCGCCGACGCCGCCGGCGGGCACTGGCCCGCCCGGGCCCGCGCCGCCTGCACCCATCTGGTCAAGGCCGCCCAGGACGACGACAGCGGGTCCCTCGGAATCCGGCTGCTGACCGACCTGCGGACCATCTTCGACGGCGCCGAACGCATGCTCAGCAGCACCCTCGTGGAGAAGCTCAACGAGCTGGACGACGCGCCGTGGGCCGACATCGACGGCCGGCCGTTCACCACCCGTGCCCTCTCCCAGATGCTCGGCGAGTACGTCACCGCCGCCGGCAAGCCGATCCGCCCCCGCAACATCAAGACCGCCCCCAAGAAGGTCCTCAAGGGCTACTACGCCGAAGACCTCACCGACGCGTGGCTGCGCTACTGCCCGCCCGTTCCCGAGGAATCCGCTACCGCCGCTACCTCCGCTACCGCGCAGGTCAGGACCCTCTTCCCGGTAGCGGGAGAGGTAGCGGTAGCGGCTACCGACCCGCACCCCGCCACCGAAACGCCCGCCGACCTCACCACCGTCGGCTGACCCGACCTATCCGCTACCGCTACCACATCCGCTACCACCACACCCCCTCTGACCAGCACGGTAGCGGGGTAGCGGCGGTAGCGGCACCTGCGGACACAAGGAACTCGAAGACCGCTCCGCCCGATTCGGATCATTCGGAGAAGCCGATGCCCAAGCCGGAACACCTGAAGCTCCCCGCCGTCCTCGCCGAGCTCGACATGTCCCGCTCTGCCTTCTACCGCATGGTCGCCCGCGGCAAGGGCCCGATGCTCCTGAAGCTCCCCAACGGCCAGATCCGCGTTCGCCGTTCCGACCTCGACGCCTGGTGGGCCGCCCTGGAGCAGTCCTCCGCCGCCTGACCGTCCAACCTCACGATCAGGGGCCTCGGCTTCTGCCGGGGCCCCCTCACCTGGAGAGCACGTGCTGACGTACGACGTGAAGCTGTACACCATCCGTCAACGCCCCAACCGCCGAAAGCCGTTTGAGCTGCGCTGGAAGGTCGGATCGCAGCCCCACTCCAAAAGCTACGTCACCAAGACCCTCGCCACTGGCAGGCTTGCCGAACTCCGCACCGCCATGAAGAACGGCGAGGAGTTCGACGTTGAAACAGGTCTCCCCGCGTCGGAGCTACGCGAACTGGCAAAGAAGCAGGCTCAGGTGTCGTGGTTCGACCACACGAAGAAATACGCCGAGGTCACATGGCCGGACTCGTCCGCGAAGGAACGCGCCGCGAGGGCGGACGGGTTGGCCACGATCGCCCCAGCACTTGTCACGGACCGCCGCGGGGCCCCACCAGCTCCCGTGCTGCGGCGGGCCCTCTCGTGCTGGGCGTTCAACTTCTCCGACCACCAGGGCGAGATCCCCGAGAAACTCGCGGAAGCGCTCAACTGGCTCTCCCGCAAGTCGGTGCCCGTCGCCCGCCTGGAGGACTCGGACACCATCCGGGAAGCCCTGGTGGCCATCACCCTGAAACTGGACGGGAAGCGCGCGGCGGACAACACCATCAAGCGGAAGTACTCCACCCTGAGCGGTGCGATCGGGTACGCGATCGAGCGGAAGCTCCTCACGGCGAACCCGCTGAAAACTGTGAAGTGGGATCCGCCGGAGACGGACGATGAGATCGACTTCCGGTACGTTCCGGCCCCGCGCCAGGCACGGGAGCTGATCGAGGCGGTACGGACGCTCGGCCCGCGCGGGCGCCATCTGGCTACGTACTACGGCTGCATCAACTGGGCCGCCACCCGACCGTCCGAGGCGGCCCACCTTCGCCTGGCAGACTGCACGCTCCCGGAGACAGGGTGGGGTCTCATCGTGGCGCCCGGCAGTTCGCCCCGGGTCGGGTCACGGTGGACCGACGACGGGCAGTCCCATGAGGAGCGCGGCCTGAAACACCGCGCCAGCTCGGCCACCCGGGATATCCCGATCCCCCCGGTGTTCGTTCGGATGCTGCGCGAGCACGTGGCTGAGTTCGGGCTGGGTCTCGACGGGCGCCTGTTCCAGGCCGCCGAGGGCGGGTTGCTCAGCACGAAGGAGACCTCGGAGGTCTGGAAGAAGGCCCGGGAGTTGGTCCTCACCCCCGAACAGGTGAAGACGCCGTTCGCCGACGTCCCGTACGACCTGCGGGCCACCTGCGTGTCCGGGTGGCTGGCGGCCGGTGTCGACCCGGCCGAGGTCGCCGACCGCGCCGGCCACAGCATCACAGTGCTCTTCAAGTTCTACGCCAAGGTGCTCGACGGCCGGAAAGATCGCTCCAACGCCATGATCGAGCGGTTCTTGGAGCAGGAGTACGGCGGCGAGTAGGTCGCGAATCTGGCCGACAACTAGCCCGCGCGCACTGACCAGACCCTGCATAGGTGAGGACAGCCCAGGACAGGATCGAAAGAGCGGGTATCGGCAGCTTGCCGATACCCGCCCTGAGCTGTGTGATCCTCACCAGCTGAGCGCGCGGGATTCGAACCCACGGTGACGAGTCACGCCACGACAATTTCGAGAGCATCGAACGAGACCCCACCTAGGCAGCCAGCGACCAGCGGCGCAGACGGCTCCCTTCACCTCAAAGCGCCTGGCGCGCCCCGCTCCATCACTACGCGAGCCCACTCGGTGTAAACACCCAGCACGGAACGCTCCCGACGCCAGAGTTAGCACACCACTCGCGCACCTCACCTAGCGCGAGGATAATGGTTGATGAAGAACTGTCCTTAAAGGATGCTGCAAGCAAGCGGAGGTGCATCCACAATGGGCAATGGGCCGAATATGAAGATTCAAAGATTAATTGGCGCAAGAGTTGCAGACCGCCAAGACAGCCCAATTGGAGAGATTGTCGATCTATGGATCGACACAGAATTCTCCATTGCAATGCTAGCCAGAATAAAGATGCCCGACAATTCGGGAAGCGCGATAATCCCCGTCGCAACCGCGACGACCGCAGAAGGCACTGTTACGGCCGACGTGAGTCGCGACAACCTCCCGGGGTCACCTGCACTCAAGCATGGCGACAGCACTTGGGTTCGACCCATTCGGCTAAGGGAGATCTACCGGTATCACGGACTTCGACTGCCAACGACGCTTGAGAGGGATATGCCAAAGGTCGTGAAGGCCGGCTCGCGGCGCAGGCAGCGTGCAACTCTCCCAGGGCGCCATCTTGAGGCAGTCGTCGCCGGCACCGTCACGCCAACGGTTCTCGACTGACTTCCGCCCCAATTCACCCCAAAGCTTCACCATGGGACCACTGGGGAGAGACCATGGCCAACCCCCTACTCGAGCTAGCGTACAAGTCACATGAAATGCAGCTGAAAGCACAGGCGGACAACCTGACCAGCTTCAGAACTCGCGCAACAACAATATTCTCGGTTGGCGCCCTGATCGCAACGCTGTCAACTAGTCTAGGATTTGCCAATCAGAAGGCTCCTGCCACCTTGCCAGGATGGACCCCATGGGCCCTTTTGGGAATTATCAGCGCGATCGGCTTAGCTTCAATCTTCGTCCTGTGGCCCGTTGATACATGGTACTCGTCACCCGACGCCGATCAAATTATGACGCTGAACCGGCTCGGACAAGGCGAGGATGCGGCATACAGCGAGTTGATACCAGCGCTAGACAATCAAACAAAGAGCAATGAGAATGCCCTAAAGTGGAGAGCAAAATGCCTGAAGGCGGGAGGAATTCTCCTGCTAGCCGAGGTGATCACGTTGATCATTGGCACAGGGTTGCGATGATAGTTTCAAGATAATCACTGGGCTGAAATGCCGGGCTCGCAGGACGACAAGGCCCGTACCGGTCCCGTGAGCACTCGCCCGGCTGCTGCATGGCCAAGGAGCACTCGCCGCCCGGAGGGAGGCGCGTAGGCTCGCGCTGACCGCCGACGAGGCAAGCGCGCCGCTCGCAGGTGCGCCGCACTCGGCCCGCGCTTACGGCCGTCTCGTGATGGCTGGTCCCCGGGGTCGACCCCACGGAGGGTCGCGCGCCGAGCTGGACGCAACGTGGCCGTGCCGCTCTGGTTCCACGCAAAGATCATCGCGGGTCGCCAGGATCACGCGAGCACGCTCATTGAGTGGTTCTTGGACGGCGGCAACATGGCGGCGTTGCCGGTCGTGGTCCATGGCTGGCCCACAACTGGCCCACGCACGCTGACCGGACCCGGCACATAGGTGGGACAGTGCGGGACAGAATCGAAAAGGGCGGGTATCGGCAGCTTGCCGATACCCGCCCTGAGCTGTGTGTTCTCTACCAGCGGAGAGCGTGGGATTCGAACCCACGGTGACGGGTCACGCCACGACAGTTTTCAAGACTGTTCCCTTAGGCCGCTCGGGCAGCTCTCCAGGCGGAGGTCAGCCTAACGGGTCCGGCGGGGTTCGGTGCACACGGTTTCCGGGCGCCGGGTCAGCTGGGGGTGTCGCCCTCCCGCGAGCCGAGGGTGACCTTGGTGGTCATGGTCTGGCCGTTGCGCTGGTACTCGACGTCGACGGTCTCGCCGGGCTTGTGCGTCCAGATCCGGCTGACCAGGGCCGGGCCGTTCTCGATCGGGGCACCGTTGAGCTTGGTGATGACGTCGCCGGGCTTGAGGCCGGCCTTGTCGGCGGCGCCGCCGGGGGTGACGGCGGGCTGGCCCTGGATGTCGCGGGTCTGGATCTGCGCGCCGTCACCCTTGTAGTCGTCGTTGCGCAGCACCTGGAGCTGGGCGTAGACCGGCTTGCCGGTCTTGATCAGGGTGTCGGCGACCCACTTGGCCTGGTTGATCGGGATGGCGAAGCCGAGGCCGATGCTGCCGGCCCGCCCGTTGGCGGAGGCGTTGGACTGGATCGCCGAGTTGATGCCGACCACGGCGCCGCTGGAGTCGAGCAGCGGGCCGCCGGAGTTGCCGGGGTTGATCGAGGCGTCGGTCTGCAGGGCGTTCATGTAGGAGGCCTGGGCACCGGTCTCGTCGCCGGAGGCGACCGGGCGGTCCTTGGCGCTGATGATGCCGCTGGTGACGGTCGACTCCAGGCCGTAGGGCGCGCCGATCGCGATGGTGGCGTCGCCGACGTTGACCTTGTCGGAGTCGGCCAGCGTGAGCGGGCTCAGCTTCTCCTTCGGCGGGTTGTCGATCTTGACGACGGCCACGTCGTAACCCTCGGCGCGGCCGAGCACCGAGGCGCTGTAGGAGGAGCCGTCGGCGAACTTGACGGTCAGTTTTCCGCCGCCTCCGGTGACGGCGGGCGCCACCACGTGGTTGTTGGTGAGGATGTGGCCCTCGGTGTCGAAGACGAAGCCGGTGCCGGTGCCCGACTCGCTGCTGTTCTGCGCCTTGATGGTGACGACGCTCGGCAGCGCCTTCTGCGCGATGGCGGCGATCGAGCCGGGGGCGGGCTCGTTCTTCTGGGTGTTGCTGGCCTGGATGGTGGTGCTGCGGTGGTCGTCCGCGGAGGCGACGGAGTTGCCGTTGCCCGAGACCGCCACGCCGACGGCACCGCCGGCGATGCCCGCGACGAGGGCGACGGCGGCGATCAGGGCGACCAGGCCGCCGCGCTTCTTGCGGGGACCGCCGGGGCCGGCCGGGCCGCCGGGGTAGTCCGCCGGGTAGCCGAGCGGTCCCGCGGGACCGCCGGGCGCACCGGGGGCGCCCGGGTAGCCGGGCACGCCGTGCGCGGCGGTGGTGTCGTGCCCCGCGCCCCAGCCGCCGAGCGGGCGGCCGGCGCCGAACGGGTGCTGGGCGCCCGTGGATGCGTACGGGTCGTGCGCGCCGGCGGCGGCGTACGGGTCGTGCGCGCCGGCGGCGGGGACGCCGTGGGTCGGCGTCGCGTACGGATTGGCAACCGGCGGCAGGGCCGGGGCGGCCTCGCCGGCGGGGGCGGCCGGCGCGGCCGGGGCAGCCGGGGCGGCGGGCGCGGCCGGGGCGGGCGGCAGGACCGGCGGCGGGGCGTCGATGTAGCCGCTCTCGGCGACCGGCGCGGCGGGCGCCACCTCGGGCGCGGCGGGGGCGACGGGCGCCGCCTCCGGCGCGGGGACCTTGGTGAAGGCCACGGTGGGCTTGTGCCCGCCCTCGGCCGGCGCGGCGTCCGCCGGGGCCTCGGGCTCGGGCACCCGGCCGAAGGCCATGGTCGGCTTGTGCCCGCCCTCGGCCGGCGCGGCGTCCGCCGGGGCCTCGGGCTCGGGGATCCTGCCGAAGGCCATGGTGGGCTTGTGCCCGTCCGGAGCCGGGGCCGCTGCCGCGGCCTCAGTGCTCGAGGGCTGCTCCCCCTGCGGCCCGGTGGGCCCAACCTCGCGCTCGGTGCTCACGGACGACCTCCATAGCTGACAGAACCAAGGACCATAGTTTTTCGCACTGCCGATTCGATTGCCGTAAGGACCCCTCTGAAGAACTCATAAGAATCCTTAGGCGGGACCGACGGCCCCGCTCGACGACACGTTCCCGGCGGCGGCTCCCCCACCCCCGCCGAACGTCCCGCGATGCGGACCGCACGCCCCCTGGCCTTGGGCGTTCGCCCCGGTGCCGGTTAGCCTGTCGCTCCAAACTGACACGCGGGAGCTTGGACCTTCCAGGCTGAGAGTGCGCTGGTCGACCGTACGCCACGGGATCCCGGGCGGACCGTCGAGGGGGCGCTGACCGCCGGAACCTGTCCGGGTAATGCCGGCGTAGGGAGTATCGGCCATGCCGCCTGCTTCGCCATCCTCTTCTTCGGGCGCGCCCGAGTCCAAGGGTTTCTCCGAATCGTCCACGACCGGTCACGACGGGCCCGCCGCCGCGGCCGCGCTGCTGGACCGGCCGGACAAGGCCGAGGCGCCGCTCGTCCTCGACGCCGAGCCGCCGCGCACGCTGCGCCTGCGCGACCACTTCGCGCTGTGGATGAACCTCGGCGTCAGCCTGATCGGCTTCTCCACCGCCGCCACCGTGCTCGGCGCGCCGGGCAGCGAGCTCTCGCTGGCCGCCGCGGGCACCGCGATCGTGGCCGGCACCGCGGTGGGCACCGCGATGCTCGGCGTGGCCGCGCTGATCGGCGCCCGCACCGGCGCGCCGGCGATGGCGAACCTGCGCGGGCTGTTCGGCACCCGGCTGTCCTACGTCCCGACGCTGCTGAACATCGTCCAGTGCATCGGCTGGGGCGTGTTCGAGCTGCTGACGATCGCGGCGGGCGCGCAGACGGTCGCCCACACCGACGGCTACCGGTGGCTGTTCGTCCTGCTCGCGGGCGGGCTGACCACCGTGCTGACGATCTGGCCGCTCGGCTCGATCCGGGTGCTGCGGCGCTTCGTGGCGGGCGCCGTCGCCGTCGCGATGGTCTACCTGACCGTCCAGCTGGGCCGGCACGGCGTGCCCGACCCGGGCAAGGGCAACTGGCACGGCTTCCTGGGCGCCACCGACGCCATGATCGCGGTGTCGATCTCCTTCGTCCCGCTCGCCGCCGACTACACCCGGCACTCGCGCACGCCGCGCTCGGCGTTCTGGGGCAGCTTCTCCGGCTACACCTTCGCCCAGGTGTGGTGCTACGCGCTGGGCCTGATGGCGCTGCTGCAGTCCGACGGCGACCCGAACAAGATCTTCGACTCCTTCCTCGGCGTCTGGGCGGGCTGGCTGTTCCTGCTGGTGCTGGTGCTGCGCGAGACGGACCAGTCCTTCGCCAACGTGTACTCGACCGCGATGTCGGTGCAGAACCTGCTGCCGCGGGCGGACCGGCGGGTGCTGTCCGGCGCGATCGGCCTGCTGACCACCGTGCTGGCGCTGCGGATCGACAAGTTCACCGACACCTACACCAACTTCCTCGGCCTGATCGGCTCGGTCTTCGTGCCGCTGCTGGCCGTGCTGGCGGTGGACTACTTCTTCGGCGCCGGCCGCAACGGCTGGAACCTCACCGCCGAGGCGCCCTCGCGCTGGCTGATGCTGCTGCCGTGGGTGCTCGGCTTCGCGGTCTACCAGTTCATCGCGCCGACCCCGGTGGCCGGCTGGTGGACCGACTTCTGGACCTCGGCCCAGGGGGCGCTGCACTTCACCCCGCAGGAGTGGACGTCGGCCTCGCTGTTCGCCTTCGCGGTGCCCGCGCTGGTCACCTGGGCGCTCACCCCGCTGAGCCGGCGCACCCCCCGGGACTGACGGACCGGAGGCGAGGACGGCCCCTCAGATTGGGACCGTCTTCGCCTCCGCGTCACCTGCTCCGCCTATCGTTGACGGCGTGACCAGCCCAGATCTGTCTTCGACGGCCCCGCGCACCGCGCCGTCCGTCCAGGTAGTCGCCCACCGCGGCTCCTCGGACGCCCTGCCCGAGCACACCCTCGCCGCCTACCGGCAGGCCCTCGAAGAGGGCGCGGACGCCGTCGAGTGCGACGTCCGGGTGACCGCCGACGGCGAGCTGGTCTGCGTGCACGACCGCCGCATCGGCCGGGTCTCCAACGGCCGCGGCACCGTCTCGGCGATGACGCTCGCCGAGCTGGAGGCGTACGACTTCGGCGCGTGGAAGACCGGCCGGCCCAGCACCGACCCCGAACTGCGCGGCGTGCTGACCCTGGAGCGGCTGCTGGAGCTGGTCGTGGACTGCGGACGGCCGGTGGACCTGGCGATCGAGACCAAGCACCCGGTGCGCTTCCGCGGTCGGGTCGAAGCGGAGCTGCTCCGGATGCTCGAACGGTTCAAGATTTCCGGCACCCGTGAGAGCGACCGCCCGTCCGCCCGGATCATGAGCTTCTCGTCGATCGCGCTGAACCGGGTGGCCGGCGCCGCGCCGGACTACCCGCGGGTGTTCCTGATCGAGCGGATGCTGCCGCTGCTCGGCCAGCTGCGGGAGGGCCGGCCGCTGCCCGGCGGGGCGCGGATCGCCGGGCCCGGCATCGACCTGGTGCGGGCCAAGCCCGACCTGGTGCCGCGGCTGCGCGAGCTGGGCCACGAGGTGCACGTGTGGACCGTCGACGAGCCGGCCGACGTGGACCTGTGCCTGGAGCTCGGGGTGTCGGCGATCATCACCAACAAGCCCGCGCAGGTGCTGGCGCAGCTCGGCCGCTGAGCGCCCCGGAGGGCTCAGGGGTCCCACGGATCCCGGTGGACACCGGCTGTTCCGTCGGAACCTGATCACCGAAACCGACCGATCCGGTCGGCACTCAAACCTTCCGCGCACGTTTCTTGCCGGAAATCGTGCGCCGGCGCGACGGAGGGTGAGCGGGGAATGACCTCCCGCCCACTCACGGTCGCGCTGCTCGAAATGGGCTCGCGGGATCGTCGCGCGGTCGTTTCCGGCGCATTACCAAGGGGCATCCATCCCTCGGCATACGCTGAAGGAGGTCCGGGGGTGGCGTTGATGGTGGCGCGTGAAGTGCCGACTTCATCGACCATGGCAGTGCCGCACGGCCCAGCGAGTGTCGGGGTCGCACGGCGCCGACTGCGTCGAGATCTGGGTGATCGGCAGATACCGGAACCGGTCATTGACGATGCCGTACTGATCCTTTCCGAGCTGTTGAGCAATGCGTGCCGGTACGCCCGGCCGCTCGGCCCGCTGCCCGCGCTCGGGCGCGGCGCCCGGGCCGAGGTCGTCGACCAGGTACTCGTCGGCGTCCCTTCCGGGCCGCACGCCGGTGCGCCGGCCGGCCGGGACGCGGAACGGTCCGACGACGGCGGCGTGCTCGTCCGCTGGCAGATGCACGCGGACGGCGTGCTGACGCTGGAGGTCACCGACGGCGGCGCACCGACGCGGCCCGAGCCCGGCAGCCCCTCGCTGACCTCGCGCGGCGGCCGCGGCCTGGGCATCGTCGACCAGCTCGCGAGCGACTGGGGCGTGCGCGACGCACCCGGCGAAGTGACGGTCTGGGCCGCGCTGCCCGCCCGCGCGCGGCACGCCAGACGCACCGGCGGTGACGCCCGCAGCGCCTAGCGCCCGGCCCGCAGTACCCGAGCGCCCCCGCCGCGGCGCTCCCGCCCCGGCGCGTGCCCGCGCGCCGGGGGAACGTCAGTAGGCTTCCCGGAGCAAAGGACCACCGTCCCCGGGAGAGCCGCACCATGGGCAAGAAGGCCGCCAAGAAGGCGCCGCAGCGCCAGTCCACCACCGCCGTCACGGGTGAGATCCCCGTGGTCGGGGCCCGCGACGACTGCCCGTGCGGCTCGGGCCGCCGGTACAAGGCCTGCCACGGCCGGGAGGCCTCGCACGCGGTGCAGGAGCTGGTGCACCGCCCCTTCGAGGGCCTGCCGGGCGAGGCCGACTGGGTCGCGCTGCGCGAGCTGGTGCCCGCCGCCACCGTGCCGCTGACGCTGGCCGCCGGAGTCGCCGGGACCGCCGTCGGCGAGGTGCCGTCGGTCACCCTGGCCACCGTCCTGCCGCTCGCCTGGCCGGCCCTGCGCCGCCAGGACGGCTCGATCCTGCTCGGCCTGCAGACCCAGTCCTCCTCGGGCGACCTGAGCCGCGACCTCGCGGACGCGCTGGAGCTGGCCCTGGCCGCCGAGCCGGGCAGCCCCGTGCCGGCCCGCCGGACCGTCCCGGGCGGGCGCCGCCTGCAGGACCTGCTGGACGTCACGGCGGACTTCACGCCCGCCGTGCACACCGGTTTCGAGTTCTGGCTGGAGGACGCCGAGACCGCCACCGGCGAGGTCGCCGCCTCGCTGGAGCGCGCCAACGCCTCCGCCATCCCGACCGAGAAGCTCACCGGCGTCGACGCCGCGTACTGGTGCGGCACCCCGGACAAGAACCACCTGCGCTGGGTGATGACCGTCCCCGAGGAGCAGCTCCTGGACGCGCTGGCCCGGCTGAACGCGGCCGGCGAGGCCTCGCTCGGCACCGACACCCGCCTGGTCGGCTCGTTCCGCGCGCACGGCCTGACCGTCCCCGTCTGGGACCTGCCGCTCGCCATGACGGCGGCCGACTGCGAGAAGCCCGCCGCCGAGTTCGCCGAGCGGCTCGCCGCCGTCCTCGCGGACCCGGCGCCGCTCACGGCCGACGAGCGGCGCGCCCGCGCGAACCTGGTGAACCGTCAGGTCACCCTGAACTAAAGCGCGCAGGAACGAGGTGATACGCGTCACATTGTCGCCCTGAACCGCAATTTCCGGGCGTGGAGGGCGTCTTGGAAATTGGCGCGGACGCAGATCCTTGTTACTGTCTAAAGAGTCCGGTCGCTGGTGCATCCCCCGTCGCCAGCGGCCGGATCTTTTGTTTTTCCGGGCGGACGGCGCCGGACCCGGCCGGTGACCGGCCGACGGGCCGCCACCGGACGGCCGGTCAGTAGGCCGAACGCCCGCTGTCCAGGTGGACCGTCGCCTCCACCAACTCGCCCAGCAGCGGCCCGACCTGCGGCAGCCACACCCCGCCGTCGGCCGCCCGCCTCGGCGCCAGCACCCAGCGCACCGGGCCCGCCCCCGCACCGGGCGGCAGCGGCAGGAAGCCACCCGGCCCGTGGTAGTGCAACGACCCGGGAACCCAAGGGAGTTGGGCGAGCATCTCGCCGAGCGCGTCCAGCGAGTACGGCGCCACCAGCAGCGCGTAGCGGCCCGGCATCGCCAGCACCGGCCCCAGCGGCAGCCGCAGCGCCCCCAGGTACGCGAGCGCGCGGGCCCCGGCCAGGGCCGGCAGGCTCACCGCCGACACCGCCCGACCGGTCGCCGCCAGCACCGGCGCGTCCGGGCTCCGCCGCTCCCACCACCAGCGCACCATCCGGGCGTCCGTGGTGGCCGCCAGCAGCGGCGGGTCGTGCGGGTGCGCGCCCGGCACCGGGCAGTCCGGGTCGCCGCACGAACAGAGCCCGCCGGACAGCACCGCGCCCGGCACCACCGGCCAGCGGTGGTCGACGGCCGACTCCAGGGCCGCGGTCAGCCGGGCGGACCGGGCCGCGGACCGGCCCCTCGGATCCTCACGCATGGCGCTCGTTCCTTTCCCTGACCGCTCGGTTCGCTCCGGGGCCGCCGTCCGCCCCGGAGCCGCGTCCGCCGGACTCGCCGCACGGGCCGCGGCGGCGCGGACCGGGGGCACGCGGCGGGCGGTACGGCGGACGGCGCGGCGCGGACGTGGAGCACGGCGTGGAGCACGACATGAGAGGGGCCGCGCACGGGAACAGCCCTCGGAACGAGAATCGCGTATGCGCCCGGAGGGACGCCGCCCGGGCGCGCTTGGTTCCACCGTACGAGTGAGTGACATCCGGCCAGCGCGGTATCCGGGCGGCGAAAGCATACGATCCGGACGGCCGCCGGGTCCGTCCCCACGGTTCTGCCCGCTCCCGGGCCGCTCCATTCCTCCCGGCCGGAACGGCGCGCGTACGAACCGGACGCGCCCTCCGTCCGGGTCGCAGTGGACGGGGAACCGGCCACCGGCTCGTCCTGGATCTGGACATGCCCCAAATGGCCTGTGTAGAAGTGGTGCCATTGCTGTCGATCAATGACGAGTAGTAGCGATTCGCGGCGAAACGCGCCCTTCGGCCGTGCTCGCCCCACATCGGCCGTCCCTGGGGGTTCCGCATGACACGTAGCACCGCGTCAGGAGTGCCGGCATGACCGAGACCCACCCGTCGTCGACGCCCTCCGAGCCGGCCGAGCCGGGTTTCGCCGGCGGGCTCTCCGTCCTCGACCCGCTCGTCGACCCGCCGGGCCTGCCCGGACCCGCCGAGGCCCAGGACGGTGCGGCGGAGGCCCGCACGGCACCGTCCACCGGAGTGCAGGACCGTTTGGCCGGACGCCTGTCCGATTTCGCCAGCCTGTACGAGCACACCGAACGGCTCGCCCGCGCCCGCGGCCTCGACGCCACGCTGGCCGCCGTCCTCGCCTCCGGTGCCGACCTGCTCGGAGCCGGCCGCGGCGTCCTGGTCACCCGGCAGCCCGGTGGAGGCGCCGGACAGCCGCTCGGCCTCGGCCTCGACCGCGCCAGCCTCGGCGCCCTGGAGACCGTCCCCTTCGAGCAGAGCCTGCTCGCCCGCCTGCTGCGCGACCGGGACCGGCCCGAGCGGCTGCACTCCGCCGACCTCGCCGAGGACCCGGCCACCGGCGCCCGGCTGCGCGAACTCGCCGCCCACCTCGGTCTCGGCGGCTGCTACGGACTGCCGCTCGCCACCGAGGAGGACGGCCCGCTCGCGGCGGCCGTCTGGTTCTACGACCGGCCCGCCGAACCCACCGAGCGCCAGCGCGAACTCGCCCACCGCTACTGCCGGTTCGCCGCTCCGCTGATCGCCGGGCAGCTGGCGGCCGACAAGGTCAGCCGCACCACCGAGGCGCTGCGCCGCGGCCTGCTGCCCGACCGGCTCCCCCAGCCCGCCGGGCTGCGGCTGGCCGCCCGGCTCGTCCCCGCCGGCCTCGACCGTTCCAACGGCAGCGACTGGTACGACGCCATCCCGCTGCCCGACGGCACCGTCGGCCTCACCGTCGGCTCCGTCTCCGGCGACGGCCCCGGCGCGGGCCCCGGCTCCGCGCCCGGAGCGGCCGCCGCGATGGGCCGCGTGCGGGCCGCACTGCGGGCCTACGCGGTCCTGGAGGGCGAGGACCCGGTCTCCGTCCTCGGCGACCTCGAACTGCTCCTGAAGACCACCGAGCCCACCCGCACCGCCACCGCCCTCTACGCCTGGATCGAGCCCGACGAGCGCCGGATCACCCTGGCCGGCGCCGGGCACTGCCCGCCGATCCTGGTCAACCGGCACGGCGCCGAGTTCGTCGAGACCTCGCTCTCCGCGCCGCTCGGCATGCTCGCCTGCTGGGAGGCCCCCGGCGTCGATCTCACCGCCGAACGCGGGGACACCCTGCTGCTGTACACCGAGGGCCTGGCCCGCCGCTGCGGCGCCACCCTGCACGCCGGGCAGGCCAACCTGCGCCGGGCCGCCGCCGACGCCCCGCGGGACGTGCGGATCGACCCCGACCGGCTCTGCGCCCACCTGCTCGCCGTCTGCCCCGGCCGCGAGGGGGCCGACGCCGCCACCGACGACCTGATGCTGCTGGGCGCCCGCTTCGAGTAGACCTTCCGACCCCGAACGAGTGGGCGACCGCGCGTCCGTACCATGGGACGCACGGCCGCCCACGTGTGTCGCGATCCGACATCCCCCACGGGCGGGCCGCACCACCCCCAAGGAGGCGTTGTACGTGACCGAGGACCGCACCCCGGCGGTGGCCGAGAACCCCGAGGCCACCGGCGGCGAGGAGCCGAAGCAGTTCACGGGCCGCAAGAACGGCCTGTACTCCGAGGTCTCGGACGAACTGGCCGCATCGATGAAGTCCGGCTGGGCCGACACCGAGCTGCACGGCCTGACCCCCGTCGCCCAGGCCCCGTACGCCGCCGAGCGGCGCGCCCGGCTCTCGGCCGCGTACCCCGGCGAGCGGCTGGTGATCCCGGCCGGCAACCTGAAGGTCCGCGCCAACGACACCGACTACAACTTCCGCGCCGCCAGCGAGTACGTCCACCTCACCGGCGACCAGACCGAGGACGCCGTCCTCGTCGCCGAGCCGACCGGCGACGCCGGCCACGAGTTCGGCCTCTACCTGCTGCCCCGTTCCGACCGCGGGAACGGCGAGTTCTGGCTCGACGGTTACGGCGAGCTGTGGGTCGGCCGCCGGCACAGCCTCACCGAGCAGGAGCAGCTGCTCGGCCTGCCCGCCCGCGACGTCCGCAAGGCCGCCGACGAGCTCGCCGAGCGCGCCAAGGACTCCGCCGTCCCCACCCGGCTCGTCCGCGGCTACGACGACGGCCTGGAGGCCGCCCTGGGCGAGTTCCTCGACGCGGGCAAGGACGCCGAGCTGAAGGAGTTCCTGAGCGGCCTGCGGCTGGTCAAGGACGCCTGGGAGATCGGCGAGCTGCGCGCCGCCTGCGACGCCACCGTCAAGGGCTTCACCGACGTCGTCCGCGAGCTCGGTCAGGCCGTCGCCACCTCCGAGCGCTGGATCGAGGGCACCTTCTGGCGCCGCGCCCGTGTCGAGGGCAACGACGTCGGCTACGGCACCATCGCCGCCGCCGGCCCGCACGCCACCACCCTGCACTGGGTCCGCAACGACGGCGACGTCCGCCCCGGCGAGCTGCTGCTGCTCGACGCCGGCGTGGAGACGCACACCCTCTACACCGCCGACGTCACCCGCACGCTGCCCATCGACGGCCGCTTCAACGACCTCCAGCGCAAGATCTACGAGGCCGTCTACGACGCCCAGGAGGCCGGCATCGCCGCGGTGAGGCCCGGCGCCCGCTTCCGCGACTTCCACGCCGCCTCGCAGCGCGTCCTCGCCGAGCGCCTGCTCGCATGGGGCCTGCTCGACGGCTCCGTGTACGACGTCGAGAAGGTCCTGGAGCTGGGCCTCCAGCGCCGCTGGACCCTGCACGGCACCGGCCACATGCTCGGCCTGGACGTCCACGACTGCGCCCACTCGCGTCGCGAGGAGCACGTCGACGCCCTGCTGGTGCCCGGCATGGTCCTCACCGTCGAGCCCGGCCTGTACTTCCAGCAGGACGACCTGACCGTCCCCGAGGAGTACCGCGGCATCGGCGTCCGCATCGAGGACGACATCCTCGTCACCGCCGACGGCAACGAGAACCTCTCCGCCGGCCTCCCCCGCCGCGCCGAGGACGTCGAGTCCTGGATGGCGTCGCTCGCCTGACCCGCGCGCGCGTGGGCCCGGCCTTCCCGATCGGCAGGGGGAGGCCGGGCCCGCGCGCTCGTTACTTGGCGGTCACCTGCACCTGGAGGGCGGTGTCGCCGGAGACGGTGAAGCTCTCACCCGTGGGCGTGGCGAGTCGCGCGGTCAGCGAGAAAGAGCCCGGGATGGCCTGGGCGGCCAGCTTCAGCCGGTAGTTGACCGTGATGCTCTGCCCGGGGTCCAGGTCCACGGGCAGCCCCGTCGTGAGCGAGGAGTAGGAGTCGAGCGTTCGCAGTTCCATCGACTTCCAGTCCGCCCCTTCCTGGCGTTCCAGCGTGCCCTCCAGCGGCTGCCCGGAAGGCGCGGTGTAGGAGCCGTAGAAGACCACGGCCTTCGCACCGGAGACCTTGGCGCTGCCGGTGTTCTTGAAGGTGACCGAGAACTCGACGGGGGTCCCGTCGTTCGGCACCTGTTGGCCGGACCTGAGACCGCTCACCGAAACGCCGACGCTGTCCGAGTACGGCGCGACGTGGCCGCTGACGTCCAGGCTGTTGACGATCGACATCAGCCCCTGCTGGTAGTCGTCCTTGAGCCCGACCGCGGAGACGAACACCTGGTCCTTGGGCAGGGCCCACATCTGGGCGGTGAAGGACGAGGTGCCGCATGAGTCCTGCCACTGCGACTTCCGGGCAGGACGGCCGGACACCGTGGGCGTCGTCCTGGTCGGGGCGTGGCTGCTGACCTGCTCGCCCGCGGCGGGCACGTGCGGGTTGCCCCAGACCGGGCAGAACGGCTGGTGGGCCCAGCCCCCGGCACGGTCGAGGTCGGAGGCCGACGGCCAGCTCATCGAGTCCGTGTCGAAGACCGTCACGTCCACTCCGTAGGGCTGGCAGTCCCGGTACGTGGCGTCCTGCGGAGCCCCCGGGCTCAGCAGGCAGAGGTGGTAGCCGGCCTGGTCCTGGGGAGCGATCCGCCAGCCTGCCGGGATCTTCAGCTTCACGCCGCGGAACGTGTACGGCGTCGCCGGGCCCGTGGCGGTGCCGGTGGCCTTGTTCGTCGGGGTGGGGGACGACGACGGGGTGTCGTCGGCGAGGGCCGCTGCGGTCTCCGGGTCGTCCGGGGTCTCGGTGCCGGTCGGGGTGGCCGTCTCGGACGGGGTGGCCGTGGGGGTGGGGGTCTCGGTGGGCGTCGCCGCGGGGGACGGGCTGGGGGAGGCCGGCACCGTGGCGGCCGGCGGCGGGTGCTCGTGGTCGGCCACGGGGTTCCCGTGGAGCGTGACCACGCCGACCGCCATCGCGGCGGCCAGGCCGAGCAGCGGGACGGTGACGGCGTACACCGGCCGCAGTCTGCGGACCCGGCGATTGGGCGGGGCCGCGGGGCGCAGGTCGTGCGCGGTGATCAGGGACGTGCGGGCGGTCATCGCCTCGCGCAGCAGCCGTTCCGTCGGGGTCTCGGCCGGCCCGTCGCCGTCGCCGCCGATCCGGCGGGGGAACTTGTCGGTCATCGAACCTTCTCCAGGTGCTTTTCGAGAGCGTCCAGGGCGCGGCTGGCGGTGGACTTCACGGCGCCCCGGGACAGCCCCAGGGTCTCGGCTATCTGCGCCTCCGACATGTCGGACCAGTAGCGCAGCACCAACACCTCGCGCTGGCGGGGGGTCAGTTCCTGCAGGGCCACCAGCACGCGCCGGTGCTCGTCGTTGAGCACCGCGTGCTCCTCGGCCGACGGGGCGTCGGCCTCGTGCGGCGGCACGTACTCACGGGCCGTCTTGCGGCGGCGCAGCATCGAGCGGGCGCCGTTGACGACCGCCGTGCGCAGGTAGCCGAGCGCGTTGTCGAGGTCGTCCAACTCCTCGCCGTGGCGCTGGTAGAGCTGGGTGAAGGCCTCCTGGACGACGTCCTCGGCGAGGTCCTGGTGGTCGACCAGCAGGACGGCCATCCGGACCAGGCCGAGCCGGTGGGCGTGGTAGAGGTCGGTCAGGGTCGGCCGGTCCTCGGTGCGGCCGCGCCCTCCGCGCAGCAGCCGGAAACCGGAGCGCCGCTGTACCGCCTGCTGCTCGGTGGTGGGGACGGCGACGGGCTCGCCGGCCTCCTGGGCACCGAACAGCAGGGCGGCCACTCCGCGGACGGAGAGACCACGCTTCCACGCCGGCGCGATGATCGGCCCGATGGCCATGGACATCTGCGTCTTCCGCTTTCCCCCGGGACGGTGTCCGAGCACGCCGGAACCGTCTGCACACCTGATCAAGTTCGAGATCGGCAAGATCCTCCCAGCCGCCGCCGGCCTGGTGTTCTCCGCCCCCGTACCAATGGACGTGCGGGGGCGGTGGAGGTTGCAGGCGGGTTCCGGAAAAATTCCGAGGTGGCCCGACGGACTAAACTCACCGACGTTCCACCACCCTTGAGCAGGGGGTTCGCATGACCCAGCACGACAACCCGCCGCAGGGCAGCACGACGCAGGCCACCGGGAGGACCGCCCCCGGGCCGGTCGCGGTCGCCATCGGGCGTCGGCCGGAGCCGGTGCACGACGTCGCGGTGTACGCGTTCGACGGCATGGCGCCGTTCGAACTCGGCGTGGCGGTGGAGGTGTTCGGGCTCGCCCGGCCGGAGCTGAGCGGCCTGCTGGCGGCGCCCTGGTACGGCCTGAAGGTGTGCGCGGACCGGCCGGGGACGGCGCTGGACGCGGTGGGCGGGTTCGCGATGGTCGCCCGGCACGGGCTCGACGAGCTGGCGGCCGCGGACACCGTGATCGTCCCCGGGGTGCCGAACGCCTTCGGCGGGGAGGTCTCACCCGGCCTGGTCGCGGCACTGCGCACGGCACACGAGCGCGGCGCCCGGATCGTCTCGATCTGCTCGGGCGCCTTCGCCCTGGCCGCCGCCGGCCTGCTCGACGGCCGCAAGGCGACCACGCACTGGCGCTACGCCGAGCTGCTCCAGCAGCGGTACCCGTCGGTGGAGGTCGACCCGGACGTGCTGTACGTCGACAACGGGGACGTCCTGACGAGCGCGGGCAGCGCCGCCGGGATCGACCTGTGCCTGCACCTGGTGCGTCGGGACCACGGCGCGAAGGTGGCCAACACCGTGGCCCGCCGGTTCGTCGTGCCCCCGCACCGGGACGGCGGGCAGGCCCAGTTCATCGAGGCGGCGATCCTGCCGGTCGACGAGGAGGACGACGGGATCGCGCGCAGCATGCAGTACGCGATGGACCACCTGGCGTCGCCGCTGACCGTCTCGGCGCTGGCCGGGGCCGCCCGGATGTCCGACCGCTCGTACCTGCGGCACTTCACGGCCCGCAACGGGACCAGCCCGATGCGCTGGGTCGTCACCCAGCGCATCGCGGCCAGCCTGCCGCTCCTGGAGTCCCCGGAGGGCACGGTCGAGGAGATCGCCGCCGCGGTCGGCTTCGAGAGCGCGGCGACGTTCCGCCACCACTTCGGCCGGGTGATGCGCACCTCACCGACGGCCTACCGGCGGGGGTTCGGCCGCGGGGCGGCGTGAGCCGCCCGGCTCAGCCCTCGTGCCGGGCCGCGTTGGCCAGGATCGCGTCGTGCAGCCACTGCGCGAGGCCGGGCGCGGTCTTCTCGTAGCCGGCGGTCCAGCGCGGGTCCTCGACGTACAGGCAGGCCAGGCCGCGGTGGATGGTGAAGGTGCAGTCGTAGAAGTTCTGGCAGATGTGCTGCCGGTGCTCCTCGGCGAGGTCCATGGCGAGGGTGCCGTCGGCGGGCTCGCCGGCCGCGACCGCCGCGGCCAGGCGGTCGTTGAGGGCGGTCATCTCGGCCTGGATGCGCTCCCAGTCGGCCTTGCCGTAGGAGCCGGTGCGGCGCTGCGACTCGGCCCAGGCCTCGGTGTCGCCCCAGCGCTGCTCGGCCTCCTGCTCCCACTCCTCCTGGTAGTCCTCGCCGAAGATCTCGAACTTCTCCTCGGGGGTCAGCTGAACGCCCATTCTCCGTGCCTCCATGGCGTGTTCGACGGCCGTGGCGAGTTCCTGGAGGTGCTTGATCCGGTCGGTCAGCAGGCTGTGCTGCCGCCGGAGGTGCTCGCTCGGGCTGACCGAGTCGTCGTCCAGGATCGCCGCGATCTCTTCCAGGGGGAACCCGAGTTCGCGGTAGAACAGGATCTGCTGCAGCCGGTCGAGGTCGGTGTCCACGTACCGGCGGTAGCCGGCCCGGGTGCGGCCCGCGGGGGACAGCAGTCCGATCTCGTCGTAGTGGTGCAGGGTGCGGACGGTCACCTTGGCGATCTTCGCCAGGGCGCCGACCGAGTAGCCGTCGCTGTTCATGCGGGGTGTTCCTCCCTTCGTGCTGACCTCAACACTCGTCTCTCACGTCGCGTGAGGGTCAAGCCCGAAGGGACCGGCGGTGCCCGTACGGGTGTCCGGCGGGGACGTCAGCGCCCGGCGCCGACCAGGACGCGCTCGCGCCGTCGGCCGAGCCGGCCGCGTCCGGAGCCGTGGCCATGACCCTGTCCCTGGCCCTGGTCGTCCGCCGATGGCCGCGGGCGGCGCGTCTGCTGGGTGGGCCAGAGCAGCACGTACGCCGTCGAGACCACGACGAAGGCGAGCCGGACGAACCCGCGCGCCGGATCGGACGGCAGGAGCAGCGTGCCGCCGTACAGGGAGGCCAGCGCGATCCAGCTCCACCACGGCACCAGGCGCTTCTGCCCGACCGCGTCCCACAGCAGGGTGCCGAGCAGGATCGAGGCCGTGTAGTACGTGTACACGCTGGGGTCGAGCAGGACGCGGGCGTTCGCGCCGAGCAGCACGACGGCCGGCCAGCGGCCGCGCCAGACCGCGATGCCGCCGAGCCCGAGGCCGAGCGCGAACTGGGTCGGGCGGTCCCACCAGGGGGTGGTCGGGTCGGTCACGCCGAACCAGCGCAGCGAGGAGGCGGGCTGGTTGGGGATGGTGAACTTGGCGGCCGCCATGGTGTCCAGGTTGCCGAGGTAGAACGGCAGCCAGGCGACCGCGACCAGCGCGCAGAACCACAGCGCGGTGCGCAGCCAGGCGGGCCTGGGCAGGGCGAGGATCAGCGGGGCGAAGGCGATCGCCCAGGGCTTGGAGTCCACCGCGAGCGCCAGGAAGATCGCGACCTGGACGGGCTTGCCGCGGGCGAGCGCGTGCGCGGCGAGGGCGGTGAAGAACAGCGCCAGCACGTCGTCGAGGTGCGCGAAGCGGACCGACACCTCGACCCACATCGGGATGAACGCCAGCCCGGCGATCAGCACGCGCTGCTGGAGCCGGCGGTGGTTGGTACCGGTGCCCAGGTAGTACAGGGCGGCGGTGCGGCCCACGAGGACCAGCATGACCAGGCCGAGCGCGGAACTCACCGCCTCGGCGATCACCTGGCCCGTGTACGGCGAGAACGGGGCGGTGAGCCGGGCCGCGGCCAGGCTGACCGGGCCGATCTGCAGCTCGGGGTGGTGGGCGTAGAGCGACAGCCCGCCGTCGGGCTGACCGCTGAACAGTAGTTGCTCGCCCTGGCGCAGGTAGTGCCAGGAGAAGCCGCCCTTGGGCTCGACCAGAAAGAACCAGAGCACCGTCCAGGCGACCAGCAGGACGTGGTGTCTGCGGACCAGCAGACCCGCGATGCGTCCCGTGCCGGCCTCGTAGTCGGTAGTGGTCCGTGCCGTGCGTGCTCCCCGCACCTGTCCCTCTCCCCGCCGGTTCCGCCCCCCTCCGGCCGGACATCCTATGTGACGGAGGAGTACCTTCCGCGCCGCCCGGGTGTCCGTCGGACGGACGGCCGGGTGGCGCGGCGGCACTCAGGCGGTGATCCCCCGAGGTCAGCCGCCGCCCGGCGCCGGGATCCGGCGCCGGGAGCGGCTGCGCGGTCAGCCCTGCTGGGCCGACTTGCGGCGGCGCAGCACCACGAGGGTGCCGATGCCGGCCACCAGGACGGCGCCGCCGGCGGCGCCGATGGCGGTGGTGTCGTCACCGCCACCGGTGGTGGCGAGGGCCTTGTCCGCGTTGTCGGCGGCGGCCTTGGCCTTGGTGACGGCGGCCGGGACGATCTTCGGCGGGGTGATCTTCGGGACGCTCACCGGGAAGTCGATCGGCTCCTGGGCTCCCGTGCTGCTGCCGGACGGGGCCGGGGCGGCGGTCGAGGCGGAGGCGGACGGCGACGCGGACGGCGAACCGGTGGTCGGGGCCGGGGTCGTGGGCTGCGTGGTGGGCGTGCCGGTCGGGGTCGCGGTGGCCGTGGTGCTCGGCGTGGCGGTGGCCGTCGGCGAGTGGCTGGTCGTGGGCGAGCCGGTCGGGGTGGGCGTGTGGGTCGGCGTGTGGGTGGCCGTCGGCGACGTGGTGGTCGTCGGGGTCGGCTTGCCGGTGGGGGTCGGGGCCGCCTTCTTGATGGTGAAGCCGGCGCCGCGGATGCCGTCGCAGCTGAACCCGGGGGTGCCGGTCGGCAGGTGGCTGTCGTCGTCGAGTGCGGCGGCGAACACCACCGGAACGACGCCGGCGCGCCCGAGCGGGGCGTCCCCGGTGAAGGAGACCCGGACCTTGACGGCCAGGCCCTTGCCGCGGTTCACGACCAGCAGGGAGTCGTCGGTGGGGTTCTGGTCGTCGCCGACCTGGCCGAGCAGCACGGTGACGGCGGAGTCGTCGCCGTCGCCGCCGCCGGGCGCGACCGCGCCGGTCTGCCAGCCCTCGCCGGGCAGCTGGTACTCGACCTTGAGGTCCTTCGCCTTGAGCGAGCCCGCCTTGTTCTTGAACTTCAGGAGCGGGAAGAAGACGTCGTCGTGCTTGGACGGGTTGTCGATCCGGTACGTGAACTCACGGGCGTCGCCGCCGGCGATGAAGGTGTCCGGCACGCCCTGGAGCGAGAGGCCGAGGAGCTGCGCCGCCGTCTTCTCGGCCGACGCGGCGGCGGACGGGGCGTCGGTGGCACCGACGGCCATGGCGCCCTGGGCGCCGGCCAGCACCATCGAGGACGCGAGCGCGGCGGCGCCGGCGAGGGCAAGAGTGCGACGTATCGACAAGGGAGACCTCACGGGAGAGTCCGGGCAGGCCCGGAGGCGCGGTGGGGCGCGGCCGAGCGCGCCGCGATCCCCCCGCGAAGCTTGAAAGTCCGACGGAGACTACCGAACGATCCAGCCACTTCGAAAGGCAGGTGTCACGCTCCGTCCCGTGCGACGCACGGAGCCTGCCCGAATCGTCCAACTCCGTCACCGGGCAAGGCTTTTGTCTTTTACCAAAAGCACACCCGATGTGACGGGTACACGCCCGGAGGACGGTACCGCACGGCCCTCCGTGGCGTGAATCCACCGGTCCGGCCCTCAGGCCCGGCCGGGTGCGGAGCTCACTCCGAGAAGAAGGACTTCGCGGCGACCAGCGCCCGTTCGTCGCGCAGCACGTCCCCCGGCCGGGTGCCGTTGCCGAGCAGCGCGCCGCCCCAGCGCATGCCCATGTAGTCGGCGGTCAGCCGCAGCGTGCCGATCAGCGGGTCGGCCTTGTCGTCCTCGGTGGCCAGGGCGGTGACCGCCCAGATGGTGCCGCCCGCCAGGCGCGTGCGGAATCCCGTGTCGGGCAGCCGCAGCCAGGCCGACCAGTGGTCGAGGTAGAGCTTCGCGCTGGTGGGCAGCGAGTACCAGTACAGCGGCGCGACGAAGACCAGGTCGGTGGCCTCCAACGTGGCGTCCAGCAGAGTCCGTTCGTGCCCCTGAGGCTCGGGGAAGGAACCGTCCCCGGCGTGCCGGAGGTCCTCGAACGGCGGGAGCGGGTGGTCGTCCAGGCGCAGCCAGCGCTGCTCGGCGCCGGGCGGCAGGCTCGCCCCGGCGGCCAGGCGGGCGAGCTGCTCGGAGTTCCCGTCGGCGCGCGAACTGGCGACGAGGAAGAGGAACGTGCGCGGCGTCCCGGCGCCCGCGTGCTGGTCGTCCATCGGTGGCCCCCGTTGCCTCGGTACCGCCCGGTCGGGCGCGGTCCGTCGAAGTGGTGCGGAAGTGGTGCGGTCGCAGGCGCCAGCGCGCGGGCCGGGCCGGTTATTCCGGGGGCGTCCGCTCCGGTTCCGCCCGCGGGACGGGCCGGTCGGCCCACAGCCGGACCGGTTCGCGCAGGACGGGGTGCCACCGCGGGCCGAGGTCGGCGAGGCCGATCCGCTCGACGACCGCGCGGGAGGAGGTGTTGTGGTCGTGCACCCAGGCCACAACCGGCCGGTCCGGCACGTGCCGGTGGGCGGCGTCGACGGCGGCGCGGGTCAGCTCGGTGGCGTAGCCGCGGCCCCAGTGCGCCGGGTCGAGGCGGTAGTAGAGGTTCCAGAATCCGGTGGAGGTCTGGAGCGAGGCGCCGCCGACGCCGACCACCGGGCCGTCGGCGCCCAGACGGGCCGTCCAGTAGCCCATGCCGTCGGACTCCCAGACGTCGACGGCTCGTCCGATCCAGGCACGGGTGGTGCCCTCGTCGAGGTGCCGGCCCTCGGGGGCGTGCCACCAGGTGCGGGGGTCGTGGTTGATGGCGTGCAGCGGCGCGAGGTCGGCGGGGCCGACGGCGCGCAGTTCCAGCCGTTCGGTACGGACCAGCCAGGGGGCGGCGGAGCGGTCGTGGGCGCTGTGGGTGGACGTCACGCGCGGATCGTAGGCGGGTGCGGTGCGGCCCGGCACGTGGTTGTCGGCCGGCGGCGCTGGTGGCGACGGGGCGCGGTGGCCCTCGGCAGGGCAGGCCTGCGCTCAGTCGGGCAGGCCGGCGCGGCGGCGGGCGACGGCCGCGACGGCGGCCCAGTCCTTGTCGCCGTCCCCGTGCGCGAGCGCGTCGAGGAAGGCGTCCCGCAGGACGCTGCCGAACGGGAGGGGCACGGTCGCGGCGGCCCCGGCGTCGAGCGCGAGGCCGACGTCCTTGAGGCCAAGCGGCAGCCGGAACCCGGCCGGCTCGTAGCGCCGCTCGGCCACCATCGCGCCGTACCCGCCGTAGACCGGCCCGGGGAAGAGGGTGCCGGTGATGAGCTCGACGAGGTCGGTCGGCCGGACGCCGTGGGCCTCGGCCAGGGCACACGCCTCGGCCATCGACTCGATCGCGCAGGCCAGCAGGAAGTTGACGCTGATCTTGGTGGTGTTGGCCTGGCCCGGACGGTCCCCGAAGTGCCAGGTCCGCTGCCCCATCGCGGCGAACAGCGGCTCGGCGCGCGCCAGCAGCGCGGGATCGCCCGCGGCGAGGATGTTCAGCTGCCCGGCGGCCGCGACCGGGGGCCGGCCGAGGACGGGCGCGGCGACGTAGCCGATGCCGTGCCCGGCGTGCACGGCCTCGGCCCGCTCGGCGAGCGCGAGCGAGACCGTCGCCATGTTGACGTGCAGGGTCGCCCGCGCGCCCGACAGCAGGGCCGGGTCGAGCAGCAGCCGTTCGAACGCCTCGTCGTTGGCGAGCATGGAGACCACCGTGTCGGCCGCGAACACCTCGGCGAGCGTCTCCGCCGCCTCCGCGCCCTCGGCGACCACGGCGGCCACCGGCTCGGGGGAACGGTTCCAGACCCGGACGGCGTGGCCGGCCCGCAGCAGGCTGCCCGCCATGCCCCGGCCCATCGCACCCAGCCCCACGAAGCCGACCGTCGTCCCGGTCATCGCGCACTCCCCTCGCCGTCGCCGTCGCAGTCGCCGTGGCCGCGCGCCCGCGCCACCGCTCCCCGGCCGACTGTACGTCAGCAGGGCTCCGGCGCAGCGGCGCCCGGGCCTCGGGCTCAGGCGCAGGCGCGCTCCGGCAGCCGCACCGCCCGGCCGCGCTCCAGCTGGGTGAGCACCCGGTGCCGCAGCAGTTCGTACTGGGCCTGGAGCCGGCCGTGCCGGGCCGGGCGGGAGACCGGGCGGCCGGGGCCGACCAGTTCGTCCGGCCCGAACTGCTCGCGGGTGAGGTCGATCTCGACGCCGGGGGCGAAGCGGTTCCACCAGTGGAGGTCGGTCCTGACCCCGCCGGCGTACACCTCGCCCATCATCAGCTCGCCGCCGATCAGGTCGTGCAGCACCATCGCGGTGACGCCGCACTGACCGCGGGCGGGATTGTCGGGACGCCAGTGGGCCAGGTCCTCGGGCGCACAGGTGTCGACACCCCAGGAGGAGCGGATCGCACGTTCGATGTCGTTGAGGGTCCACGCCGTCATACCGGGAAGCCTGCCACGCGCCACCGACAGCGGCACCGGCTTTTGACCGGTCCGCGCCCTGTACTGCAATGACCCTCCCGATCTTCACCCGAACGAGGGGAAACGGAAACCCGCCCGCCCGGGTGTGCCGGGCGGGCGGTGCGCCGGGGCCGCCGGACGTCCGCGGTGCCCGGGGCCGCGTCACTTCGCGAGCGCGGCGACCCCCGCCTGCGCGAACTGCTCGTCCAGGTCGCCGCTGGGCGCGCCCGCGACGCCGATCGCCGCGACCGGGGCGCCCTTGGCCTGCACCGGGGCGCCGCCGGCGAGGAACAGCGTGCCCGGGATGTCCTTCAGGTTCGGGGCCTGCGCCAGCCGCTTGGCCAGCTCCGAGGTCGGCGCGTTCCAGGAGACCGCGGTGTAGGCCTTGCGCACGGCCGACTCCGGCGACTGCGGGCCGGCCGCGTCGCCCTTCAGCAGGACCCGGGTGACGCCGTCCCGGTCGACGACCGCGACCGAGACGTGCTGGCCGGCCTTGGCCGCCGCGTCCAGGGCGGCCTGGGCGGCGCGGGTGGCGGCGTCGACGGTCAGACCGGTGCTCTGGGCCAGGTTCTTGTTCTGGGTGTCGACCTTGACCGCGGCCGGCGCGGCAGCCGGGGTCTCGCTCGTGTCGGCGCTGGCCGAGACGGCACCGACGGTGGCGGCGAGGGCGGCGGCGGCGAGGGTGCCGGTCAGGACTCGGGTGCGCACGGAGATCTTCTTCATCGGGGTCCAGCTCCTCGGGGACTGCGGGATCGGGAGGTCGGGGAACCGCGGGTTCGTGGGGAGCCGCGGGTGCGAGCAGGGCCACCGGGCGGCAGGGGGGACCCGTCCGGCGGCCGTGCTTCGATCCTCCGGGGGAAACGGGACCCGCCACATCGGCGGTCCGGCGCGGGCGTGCAAGCGGGTCGGCGGACACCGGGGTCAACCGATCGGCTGATGCGGGACCGGGCCGGACGGGCCACCATCGAGGGATCGGCGCAGGTCAGCGCGCCGCCCGTGACCACCGACCAGGAGCCTCCCGTGCCGCACCCCCGCGCCGCAGACGACGCCGTCGTCACCGAGGGCGCCGACGCGCTCGCGGGTGCGGACGAGCTCGGGGGCAGCGCCGGCGACCCGGACGCGGGCCGGCTCGCGCTGCTGCTCGACTCCGCCTTCCTCCTGCTGCTCGTCGCCTCGCTCAGCCGCTACCTCACCCACCACGCCGGCAGCCCGCGGATCCCGTGGGTCGTCGGCCTGAGCGCCGCCCTGGCCGCCGCCCAGCCGGCCGGCTCCTGGCTCGCGCACCGCCGCCCGCCCGCACCGGGCCGGCGCCGGCTCTGGCCGTTCGCGACGGTGGTCGCCCTCTGGGTGGTGCTGGTGCTGCTCGCGCCGAGCTTCGCGTGGTGCGCCGTCCCGCTGGTCTACACCGCCCTGCGCACGCTCCCCGCACGGGCGGCGATCCCGCTGGTGGCGGCGCTCACCCTGCTGGTCGTGATCGCCGAGATCCGGCTGCCCGGCGGCGCCGACGCGACGCTCGTCCTGCTGCCGCCCGCCGTGGCGGCGCTCGCCACCGGCGTCTTCCTCTTCATGGCGCGGCAGGCCGCCCGGCAGCGCGCGCTGATCGCCGACCTGGTCCGCACCCGGCGCGAACTCGCCGCCACCGAACGGCGGGAGGGCACGCTGGCGGAGCGCGAGCGACTGGCGATGGAGATCCACGACACCCTCGCCCAGGGACTGTCCAGCCAGCAGATGCTGCTCCAGGCCGCCGACCGCACCTGGGACGCCGACCCGGTGACCGCCCGCGTCCACGTGCGCACCGCCGCCGACGTCGCCGCCCGGAACCTCGCCGAGGCCCGCCGCTTCGTCCACGACCTCGCACCCGCCGAACTCGCCGACGGCCGCCCGCTGGACGAGGCGCTGCGCGCGCTGGCCGCGCGCGAGTCCGCCGAGAGCGGCCTGCCGGTCCGCTTCCACCTGGACGGCGCGCCCGTCCCGCTGCCGGCCGCCGTCCAGTCCGCGCTGCTGCGGATCGCCCAGGGCGCGCTGGCCAACGTCCGGGAGCACGCCGGGGCTTCGACGGCGGCGATCACGCTGTCCTTCCTCGGCGACCAGGCCGTCCTCGACGTCGCCGACGACGGCCGGGGCCTCGACGGCGCCGGCGAAGGGCCTGCGGGCGCCCCCGGCCGCGGGTACGGGCTGCCGGCGATGCGCGCGCGGCTGCGGCAGCTCGGTGGCACGCTGACCGTCGAGAGCGCCCCCGGCGAGGGCACCGTCGTCTCCGCCTCGATCCCCCTGGAGCAACAGCCATGACCACGACTCCCGTCCGGCTGCTGGTCTGCGACGACCACGCGGTGGTCCGGGCCGGTCTGCTGGCGCTGCTCGCGAGCGCGGGCGACTTCGAGGTGGTCGGCGAGGCCAGCACCGGGGAGGAGGCGGTCGCGCTGGCCGCCCGGCTGGCGCCGCAGGTCGTGCTGATGGACCTCCAGCTCGGGAACGGCATCGACGGCGTGGAGGCCACCCGGCGGATCACCGCCGCGCCCGGTGGTCCGCACGTGCTGGTGCTGACCACGTACGACACGGACGCCGACATCAGCCGCGCGATCGCCGCCGGGGCCACCGGCTACCTGCTGAAGGCCGAACGGCCGGAGGAACTGTTCGCCGCGGTCCATGCCGCCGCGCGGGGAAGGACGGTGCTGTCGCCGCCGGTGGCGACGCGGGTGATGGCGCAGATGCGGGCGCCGACGCCGCAGCTGACCGAGCGCGAGCAGGACATCCTGGAGCAGTTGGCGCAGGGGCTCGGCAACCGGGAGATCGCCCGCGCGCTGTTCATCAGCGAGGCCACCGTGAAGACCCACCTGGGCCGCATCTACGACAAGCTCGGCGTCGACACCCGGTCCGGCGCGGTGGCCGTCGCAAAGGAGCGCAGGCTGCTGCGCTGAGCGCTCGTCCGGTACCGCTCCGTACTGTCGAAGTGCTCGGAATGCCGGATTCCGGACCGGCGCGCGCCGCTCCCCCACACCTCGCACGCGCCCCCGGCAGCCCGTCGCGCGCCCTGATGCGCCCACAAATACCTGGTGGCGCAGCGTCCACGACCCTGTCACGATTGTGGATGTTTCGTGGATCCCGCTATTGACAAACCAACCACGCGGTTTGTTAGCTTGGGTCCAACGACGTCCCTGGGGGAAGGGGCTCGCCGGGGTCCGTGCGGACCGCCCTCGCCGGAGGGCGCCGTCAGGGGGGACCGGCGAGCGGCCGGGGGGGCGGGGGGAGCGGCAGCGCCGAAGCCGCGCGACGAGGGTGGCGCGGAGCGTGTCCGGGGGGGCTCGCTCCGCGCCTCCCCTACCCGCCGAGCACCCCGCCCGACGCGCGACCCGGCGTCACGCCATCGCACTCCAGTGGGAGCAGCAGACGTACGGCAGCGGCGCTCGGCCGCACCCATCCGCGGCCTGCGTGCGCGACGGGTGCTCCGGACGGTCCGCCCCCGGTGAGCTCGCGATCAGTCCGACCTCGCCCAAGTCACCGAATTCCAGCACCAGTTGATAGCCGTCCCGGGTCGTCGCGGCCACCCGCGGCAGCTCCCGGCCGACGCCCAGCGCGGTGATCGTCCAGCCGCGCCGCCGCCAGTGGCCCTCGACCGCGCCGGCCAGCACCGCGCGCCGCGCCTCCGACACGATGGTGAGGACGTCCCGTCCACGGGTGACGTACCAGTGCAGACCGTCACCGGCTCCCGGCGGCGGCAGTCGGACGCCGGACCGGGGCGGCGCGCTCTGCCAGACGGGCATCGGCCGGATCGCGTCGAGCGAGTCCTGGAGCAGCGTCTCGCATCTCGCGGCGGCGACGAGTTGATCGACCGTCGCCTCGCCCAGCGGCCAGGCGGCCGGCTCCTCCGGTCCGAAACAAGGGCGGCCCACCGGGCATCCGAGGTTCAGGTCGGCACCACCTGGCAGCACTGGGCTCTCCGTACTCCTCCCGGCGTTCAACCCGGGCAGGGATTCCCTTCACTCCTTCGACGGCGCGTGTACGCGATCGGTTCCGGGCCCGGCGGCGTCACGCCCGCCCCGAATTGCACTGCACCGTGCAGTTGAATCAATGATCTGCACCGTGTAGTTTCCTTCTCGTCGGCGAGAAGCGCCGACCAGGAACCACCTCCTCTCCAGCGGAAGGACCCCGCCATGCCCACCATCACCGTCGGCACCGCCCGCATCCCGTACCGCGTCGTCGGCGACGGCCCCGACACCCTCGTCCTCGTGCACGGCACCGGCCCCGGATCCGCCATGTGGGACGGCCTGTTGGACTCCTTCACCGACCGGTACACCGTCCTCCTGCCCGACCTCTCCGGCAGCGAGGCCGCCGAGGACGACGGCGGCGCGCTGGCCCTCGTGACCCTCGCCGCCCAGGTCAACGCCGTCATCGACGACGCCGGACGCGGCCCCGCCGACGTCGTCGGCTTCTCGCTCGGCGCCGTCGTCGCCACCGCGGCCGCCGCACTGCGCCCGGAGCAGGTCCGCCGGCTGGTCGCCACCGCCGGGTGGATCAGCAGCGAGCAGGACGAGTACCTGCGCCTCTCCTTCGCCACCTGGCTGTCGCTCGCCGGCGACCCGGTCGCCTTCGGCCGCTACGCCACCCTCACCGCCTTCAGCCGTGGCTTCCTCAACCGGATCGGCCGTGCGGCCGTCGAGGCCAACACCGCCTACATGCAGCCGACTTCGGGCACGCTGCGACACATCGCCCTCGACCTCGCGCTGGACCTCGGCCCGCTGCTCCCCCGGGTCCAGGCGCCGGCCCTGGTCATCGGCTGCACCCAGGACGCCACCGTGCCGGTGGAGAACACCCGCCGACTGCACGCCGCCCTCCCCGGCAGCGCGTACGCCGAGTTCGACACCGGACACATCGTCCTGGCCGAGGAGACCGAGGCGTACACCAAGACCGTCCGCGACTTCCTCGACGCCTGACCGGCGACCGAACGGCGGCCGACCCGCCCCGCGCCGGAGAGCACACCGCGGCCCGGCTGACAAGAGCCGCGGCAGAACGTCCGATTCCCGCACACGGCGTCGAAATCCGAATTGACTCGACATCAGCTCGCGAGAGGAGATGGCCTTGTCCGTCGCCGCTCCGCACGAGAGCGCGACACGTCATGCAAGGAGACGATGATGCGCATACTCCTCACCGGCCCGGCCGCGGCCGGCCACCTCTTCCCGATGGTGCCCACCGCCCAGGCCCTGCGCGCCGCGGGGCACGACATCCTGTTCGCCGTCTCCCGGCCGCTGGACCAGATCCGCACCGCCGGCTTCCCGCTCGCCGAGATCGGCGACGGCCGCGACATGCGCGACCTGTTCTCCGAGGCCAACGACGGCCAGCTCAGCTACAGCGGCCACGGCCTCGACCAGGACGGGATCCTGGACATGGCCGCCCGCGCCTTCGCCCACGCCGCCCGTCCCACCGTCGACGGCCTCCTCGACGTCGCCTCCGACTGGGGCGCCGACCTGCTCGTGCACGCCGCGTTCCAGCCCGCGGCCCCGCTGGTGGCGGCCAAGCTCGGGATCCCGTCGGTCCTGCACAACTACGGCATCCCGACCGGCCGCGACATGGTCGAGCGCCTCGCCGGCCACTTCACCGACCTCTACGAGAAGCACGGCGTGGCCGGTCCCGCCACGCCCACCTCTCTCAGCATCGGCCCGCTCGGCGGCGACCCGGACGGCCTGCGGATGCGCTACGTGCCGTACAACGGCGGCGGTCTCGTCCCGGGCGAGTTCCTGGCCCCGGCCGGACGTCCGCGGGTGCTGATCACCCTGGGCACCGTGGTCACGCAGATGGACGGCGTCAGCGCCGTCTCCCGCCTGATCGAGGCGGCCTCCTCGGTCGACGCCGACTTCCTGCTCGCCGTCGACGGCGCCGACATCGCTCCGCTCGGCACCCTGCCCGACAACGTCCGCGCCCTGCCCTGGGTGCCGCTCGCCGACCTGGTCCGCCACTGCGACGGCGTGATCCAGCACGGCGGCGCGGGCACCACGGGCACCACCCTCTCCGCCGGTGTCCCGCAACTGCTGCTCCCCCAGGGCGCCGACAACTTCCTGGTCGCCGACGCCCTCGTCGCCGCCGGCATCGCCCTGCGCTCCACCTCGGAGACCGTCGACACCGACGTCCTGAACCGCCTCCTGACCGACACCGACCTCCGCGCGGCCGCCGCCCGTGTCCGCGCCGAGAACGACGCCCTCCCCGCCCCCGCCGCCATGGTCCCCACCCTGGAGGCCCTGGCCGCCGCCCGCTGAACCGCCCCGGCACCCGGAAGCCGCAGGCCCCCGGCCTGCGGCTTCCGCGTTGCGGCGCGGGCGCGCGCCACCGCCCCGCCCGCCGGACGCCGCTCCTGCCGGTGCGCCGCGCACTCCGGACAACTGCTCCGGCAGTGTTACCGGTTCTGCCGGTCGCGACGGGCCCGTGGGCGGCGCCCGGCCAAAGCGCTGGTGGGCAGCGGTGCGGTGGGCAGCGGCCGGACGCCCGGGGGCTCCCGCTCCTCTGGCCGGGCTGTAGGAGTGCGACCAGGCGAGGTCCGTACGGTGGTCGAACCGCAAGGCCGTTCCCCGTGCCGACCCACCAGAGGAGCGTCGCATGAGCCGGTTCGACCAGCTCGCGTACACCGAGGCGGTGCGCCAGGTCCAGCAGGAGATGGGCAGCGCCACCGCCGCCGACCGCCGGCTGCGGCGCCCGGCCGAGGAGGCCGAGCCGCTCACCGGCTCCGAGGCCTCGTTCATCCGCAGCCTCGACGGCTTCCTGTTCGCCAGCGTGGGCCAGACCGGCTGGCCGTACATCCAGTTCCGGGGCGGCCCCACCGGGTTCGTGCACGTGCTGGACGAGCACACGCTCGGCTACCTCAGTGTCCGGGGCAACCGGCAGTACATCACCACCGGCAACCTGCGGGGCGACGACCGGGTCGCGCTCTTCTTCATCGACCACGCGCGCCGGGCGCGCCTCAAGCTGTTCGGCCGCGCCGCCGCCGTGCCGATCGGCGACGACCCCGGGCTCGTCGAGCGCCTGAGCGAGCCGCGCACCGAGGGCGCGGTCGAACACGTCGTCACCATCCGGGTCGAGGCGTTCGCCTGGAACTGCCCCAACCACATCACGCCCAGGTTCAGTCAGCGCGAGGTGTCCGACGCCCTGGCGCCGATCCACGAGCGCCTCGCGCTGCTGGAGCAGGAGAACGCCGCCCTGCGCGCCGAGCTCGCCGCGGTGAAGCCGCAGTAGGACGGGAGCGATCCCCGGGGGGCTTCCCCCGGTGCCCGGTGTTCCGGTGACCCACCCGGCTGTCCGCTGACCTAATTCGGCAGCCGGTTCCGGGCGTTGAGGAAGGTCTGCACCAATCCCTAGCCTCGAATCGTCCAAGAACGCCGAGGCGAACGGAGACATCGCCCATGGTCAGCGATGTGATCGACCGGAACGGCCGGTTCCAGGAAATCATGGACCGCCTCACCGTCAAGTCGAT
>NZ_JBEZGX010000013.1:0-149523 GCF_040650235.1 Kitasatospora sp. NPDC048722 | reverse complement strand
CGACAAGCTCAAGTACCTGGCCGGCGTCGAATCCGGCATGGACGCCTTCGTCAACGACGTCAGCCCCGAACACGCGGCCCACCGGCTGCGGGAGGTCGCCCGATGAACACCTTCTCCGAGCTCTACGGACACGCGCCCGAGGGGGAGTGGGCCGCCCCCGGGCGGGTCAACCTGATCGGCGAGCACACCGACTACAACCTCGGCTTCGTCCTGCCGATCGCCCTGCCGCAGACCGTCCGCGCCCAGGCCCGGCGGCGCGACGACGGGCTGCTGCGCCTGCACTCCACCAAGGGCGGCGGTGCCGAGGTGGCGGTCGCGGACCTCACCCCCGGCAGCGTCACCGGGTGGGCGGGCTACCCGGCGGCGGTGGTGTGGGCGCTGCGCGAGGCCGGGCACGACGTCGGCGGGGCGGAGCTGTCCCTGGGCAGCGACGTGCCGACGGGCGCCGGGCTGTCGTCCTCGGCGGCGCTGGAGTGCGCGGTGGCCATCGCCTACAACGACCTGTACGGACTGGGCCTTTCGGCGCCCGAGCTCGCGTTGGTCGCGCAGCGGGCGGAGAACGCCTACGTCGGCGTGCCGTGCGGGATCATGGACCAGATGGCCTCGATGTGCTGCCGCGCGGGCGCGGCCCTGCACCTGGACAGCCGGGACCTCGCGATGCGCCAGGTGCCGGTGGACCTGGCCGGTGCGGGCCTCGCGCTGCTCGTCCTCGACACGAGGGTCAAGCACGACCTCGGGGACGGCGCGTACGCCGGCCTGCGGGCCGGCTGCGAGCGCGCGGCGCGGCTGCTCGACCTGCCCGCCCTGCGCGAGCTCGGGCCCGCAGACCTGGCGTCCGCGCTGCCCCGGCTCCCGGAGGAACTGCGGCCGCTGGTGCGGCACGTGGTCACCGAGAACGAGCGCGTGGTCGAGGCCGTCGCGCACCTGGAGGCGGGCGCGCTCGCGGCGCTGGGCCCGGTGCTCACTGCCGGGCACGCCTCGCTGCGGGACGACTACCGGGTCTCCTGCCCCGAGACCGACCTCGCCGTCGACACGGCCGTCGCGGCCGGGGCCCACGGCGCGCGGATGACGGGCGGCGGCTTCGGCGGCTCCGTGATCGCCCTCGTGGATGCGGAGGCGGCCGAGGCCGTGGCGGCCGATGTCACCGCCGCGTTCCTGGCCAAGGGCTTCACCGCCCCGCGCACCCTGACCGCGACCCCGGCCGAGGGCGCCCGCCGTACCGCCTGACCGTGCCACCCGGCTGCCGGCGGGGCACCCATCCGGAGCGTCCCGCCGGCAGCCTCCCGTCGTACGCCTCAGGCCCTGTGCGCCTCCGGACGCTCCGGCGAGGCCTCGGCGAGCGCCTGCGTCACGGCCTCGACGCCCGCGCGCAGGCCGTAGACCGGGGTGCCGGGCTGCTGGCGCCAGGACTCGTCGAGGCCGCCGGCGTCCACCGTGTCGAAGCCGATCTCGTCGATGAGCGCCCGGACCTTGCGCTTGGCGTCCTCGTCGTCCGAGGCGACCGGCACGGCGAGGCGCTCCGGATCCCCCTGGGGGCGGGGCCGCTCGACCAGGTCCTGGGCGTAGGTGCCGTTGAACGCCTTGACGACCGGGTGGCCGAGGTGCCGCTCCGTCCAGCGGCTCTCGGTCAGGCCGCCCTCGATCTCGGCGATCAGGCCGTCGCGCTCCTTCGGGTAGTAGTTGCCGGTGTCGATGACGGCGAAGCCCTCGGCGGCCCCGTCGAGCAGGCCGGCGGGCAGGTCCGGCACGTTCTTCAGCGGCACCGTGACCACGACGACGTCGGCGCCGCGCGCCGCCTCGGCGGCCGGCACCGCCCGCGCCCCCGTCTCCGCGACCAGGTCGGCCAGCGACTCGGGCCCGCGCGAGTTGGCGACGGAGACGTCGTGGCCGAGAGCGGTGAAGCGCCTCGTCAGGTTGCCGCCGATGTTCCCCGCGCCGATGATGCCGATCTTCATGGTGGGACCCCTTCGCAAGAGTTTCCGTACGCTCGACATGGCCCAACCACCCCGCGGCGCCGCCGATTCCCACACTCCAGGGTGATCTCGCAGGATCAGGGTTGACGTATGCCGGGTGACGGAGCGTCGGACACCCGCGGGGTGGGCGCGCGGACGGCACGGGCGCGGGCACGGTGACAGGCGCACGACCGGGATCGCGCCCCGCCGACCGGACCCGTCCTGATCGCCGGCGGCAGTCAGACGGCGGCAGTGGCAGCGGTGGTGGCAGAGGTGGCACGAGCGGCATCGGCGGCGACCGGTCACGCTGGGCGTTCGTCACTCCGCGTGGCGGTCGCGCTGGGTGTCCACCGGGCGAATGCCGCTACCGGAGAGCCCCGATTTCGGCCCGGTACCGGTCGCGCTGAGTATCCGTCGCCTTGAGTGCTGCTCACCCTACGAATCGATCGTGCAAAAACGGTGACGGTGGGCCCGTTCCGGAAGATGATGGTGGGGAGGCAACCGGCCACAGGTCCTCGGGGAAGGAGCGTGCGCCATGACGACCTTCGACGGGCCCGCCGGGCTCCTGCTCCACGTCCGGCCGGACACCGGCCTCGATCCGGACGAGCTGACGGAGCTCACCGCCCGGCTCCGCACCGAACTGCTCGACGACCTCGACCTCACCGACGCCGAACCGGTCGAGGAGGAGTCCGCGCCCGAGGACGCCAAGGGCCTCGGGAGCCTGGCCGGCGTGCTGCTCGTGCACTTCGTGGACCTCGACATGCTGCGGGCCGTGGTGACCTCCGTCCGGAACTGGGTCGGACGGACCGGACACGTCGTCGAACTGAGCTACGGCGGCGACACGCTCAAGGTCACCGGGGCGACCGCCAAGCAGCAGGAGACGATGATCGATGACTGGCTCGCACGTCACGCGGCCGTCACCTGAGCTGCCCGACGAACTCCGCTTCGCGCTGGTGGTGGCCACCGCCCGGTACACCGACCCGGCGCTGCGCCAGCTCCGTGCCCCGGCCCGCGACGCCGACCAGCTGAGCGAGGTGCTCGCCGACCCGCGGATCGGCGGCTTCGCGGTGACCCGGGTGGTCGACCGGACCGCCCAGGAGATCCGCCTGGCCGCGGAGGAGTTCCTCACCGGCCGCGACCCGGAGGACCTGCTGCTCGTCTACCTCTCCTGCCACGGCCTCGTGGACGTCCGCCGCAAGCTGTACTTCGCCGCCACCGACACCGTGAAGACCCGGCTCGCCGCCACCGGGGTGGAGTCGCAGTGGCTGCTCGACCTGATGGAGGACTGCCGGGCCAGACGGCTGGTGGTGATCCTCGACTGCTGCTTCAGCGGCGCGTTCTCGCACGGGCTCAAGGGCGACGAGGACCTGGCGCTGGGCGAGCGCCTGCGCGGCCAGGGCCGCGGGCGGGTGGTGCTGACCGCCTCGCGCGGCAGCGAGTACTCCTGGGAGGGCGAGCCGCTGTCCGGGACGGAACCGCCCGGTTCGGTGTTCACCACCGCGATCGTCGACGGCATCCGCAGCGGCGCGGCCGACGAGGACCACGACGGCTACGTGTCGGTCGACGACGCCTACGCGTTCGCCTTCGACCGGATCCGGTCCGGTGGCGGTCAGCAGACCCCGCAACGGTGGCTCTACGGCGCCGAGGGGAAGATCCTGATCGCCCGCAGCCCGGCCGGCGTGGCCGTCGCCGCCGCGCCGCTGCCGGAGGCCCTGCGCAGCGGCCTGGACAGCCCGCACCCGGCCATCCGGCTCGGCGCGGTGACCGCGCTCGGCGAGTGGCTCGCCGGGCCCGACCCGGCGCGCGAGTTGACGGCCCGGCGGACGCTGAAGGAGGTCGCGGACGCCGACGTCCCTCTCGTGGCCTCGGCCGCGCGCGCACTGCTGGAGCAAGCCGGACCGAAGGCCGGGGAGCGGCCGACGCAGCCGTCGAAGGCAGGGGCCGGCGGGCCGGAGGTGCCGCCTTCCAGGGCCGGGTCCTCGAAGGCCAGGCCGGACGGGCCCGGGAGGCCGGCTTCCAGGCCCGAGCCCGGGGCGCCGACGTCGAAGGCGAAGCCCGGCGGGGCCCGGCCGTCGTCCCCGACGGTCGAGCGCACGCCCGGCGGGGCCCGGCTGTCGCCCCCGGGACTCCGGTGCGAGCCCGGGGGACGTCCGGAGCGGCCGTCGAGGGCCGAGCCCGCCGAGGTCCGGCCCGCCGTCCGGCCCGCCGAAGACCGCCCGTCGCGCCCGAAGCCGTCGGTCGGCCCCGTCGCATCCCCACAGGGCGCACCAGGAACGGAGCCCGTGCGGCCGGAATCCCGCCCCGAGCCGGCCGGGCGGCCCGCGGTGCAACCCGCCGTGCAGCCGGCCGCACGGGCTCGCCCGCCGGCGGCCCCGGCGGTCCCGGCCGCGCCCCGCCCGGATGTGCCCGCCCGTCGGACGGCGCCCCGGCCTCCCCCGGCCCTTGCGGTCCCGTCGCCGGAGGCATCCGCCCGTCGGACGGCCCCCCGGCCTCCCCCGGCCCTCGCGGTCCCGTCGCCGGAGGTGCGCGCGCGGGCCGTCCCGCCTCCGCCGCCGGTCCGGAACGTGGAGGAGTTCGGCTCGCTGGCGCAGGACCTCGTGTCCCCGCCGGCCGGTTCGTCCTCGCCGCCGTGGTCGTCACGGCCCCCCGGCTCGTCCTCGCCTCCCGGGCCACCTCCACCGAGCGGACCCGGAGCCCCGGGCGGACCCGGGGGCCCGCCAGGAGACGCCCCGCCCGGCCCCCGGATCCGTCTGTTCCCGCGCGGCCGCAAGGTCCGCGCCCTCCTCCTGGGAGCGCTCCTCCTGGTGCTGGCCGCCGTCGCCACTGTCGTGGTCACCTCGCGCCCCGGGCCGCCGGCCGCGCGGACGGCCGCGGGTGCGGCCCCGAACGCGGGGGCCGTCCCCGCCGTCTCGACGGATCCGGCGCTGGCCGCCCTGGTCCCGGCCGCCGTGCGGTCGAGCGGCAGGCTGGTCGTGGCCACCGACCCCGTCCACGCGCCCAACGAGTTCAAGGACGACCACGGCGTGATCGTCGGGATGGACGCCGACCTGGCGAAGGCGGTCGCCCGCAAGCTCGGACTGACCGCGGACCTCGAAGCGGTGAACTTCGACGGGATCGCCCACGGCGTCATGTCGGGCGCCTACCAGCTGGGCATGAGCTCCATCGACGACCGCAGGAAGCGCGAGGGGTACGTCGACATGGTCGACTACTTCACCGTCGGCACGGCCGTCGCGGTGCGGGCCGGGAACCCGGACCGGATCGACCCGAACGACCTCTGCGGCCGGTCGGTCGCGGTCAGGACCGGCAGCCCCCAGACCGGTGAGATCACCGGCACCCGCGATCCCGCCTGCGCCACCGCGGGCAAGCCGGGCATCCGCAACGGCGGCGACACGTACGGCGCGCAGAAGGACGCGACGGCCGCCGTGGTCTCCGGCCGGGACCAGGCCCTGCTGGGCCCGTCCGACGTCGTCGACTACGCGGTCAGCACGGGCGGCGGCCGGTTGACGAAGGTCGGCGCCGCCTACGACTCCGTTCCCTACGGCATCGCCGTCGGCCGGGGCAGCACGCTCACCCAGGCGGTCCGGGGCGCCGTTCAGGAGCTCATCGACGACGGCAACTACGGCCGAATCCTCACCAGTTGGGGTGTCCAGGCCGGAGCCGTGGGCAAGGCATCGGTCGACGGGGCCACCAGCTGACCCGATTCCTCCGCGGAGAGCCGGCCCCCTGGTGCGCGGCGGGCGACTGCCCTACCGTCGGTCGCCGTGACCCTCGACCAGGACCGCGCGAACCGGATCTTCCCGCCCGCCACCTACGCGGACGGCGTCCCGTACGACCTCTACCGCGAACTGCGGGCGGCCGGGCCGGTCCACCGGATCGAGGAGCCGCCCGTCGGCGACTGGCCCGCGGGGCCGGGCTACTGGGCGGTGCTGCGGCACGCGGACGTCAAGCACGTGCTCCGCAGCCCGGGGGACTTCTCCTCCCACCTCGGCGGCACCCAGATCCGCGACCCCGACACGCCCGCCGACCTCGCCTTCGCGCGCACGATGATGCTCAACCAGGACCCGCCGGACCACGCGCGCCTGCGCCGCATCGTCGCCGCCGCCTTCACCCCGCGCGCCCTGGCCGACCTGGCCACCGCCATCGAGGGGCGGGTGCTCGAACTCGTCGACGCCGTCCGGCCGGTGGGCGCCACCGACTTCGTCGGCCTGGCCGCCGACCTGCCGCTGTGGACGCTCGCCCGCGTGATGGGCGTCCCCGACCGGGACCGCCCTCTCCTGCTGGACTGGGCGAACCGGGTGATCGGCTACCAGGACACCGACTACGCCGCGTCCGCCACCGCCGACCCGGCCGGCCTGACCGCCCTCGGTCGCGCCGCCCTCGCCCACCGCCCGACCGCCGTCCCCGGCGGCCGTCCGCTCAACCCGCGCTCCCGCGCCGGCCTCGCCGATCTCTACGCCTACGCCCACGCCCTCGCCCGACGACCGGACGCGGACGGCCTGCTGGCCCGCACCCGGGAGGCGGGGCTGACGGTCGACGAGTTCGAGACGATGTTCTTCCTCTTCGCCGTGGCCGGCAACGAGACCGTCCGCAACGCCCTGCCCGGCGGGCTCCACGCCCTGCTCAGCCACCCCGACCAGTACCGACTGCTGTGCGAGAAGCCGGAGCTGACCGCGTCCGCGGTGGAGGAGATGCTGCGGTACTGGCCTCCCGTCGTGGAGTTCCGCCGCACCGCCACCCGGGACCTCGTCCTGGCGGGCCGACCCGTTCGGCGCGGCGACAAGGTCGTCGTCTACCACGCCTCCGCGAACCGCGACGAACGTGTCTTCCCCGACCCCGACCGCTTCGACATCACCCGCACCCCGAACGACCACGTGAGCTTCGGATACGGCCCCCACTTCTGTCTCGGTGCCCAACTCGCGCGCCTGCAGATGACGGTGATGGTCCGTCATGTCGTCACCACGCTCCCCGGCCTGGAGCTCGCGGCCCCCGACCGCGCGCCGCAGCGCCTCGTCTCCAACTTCCAGAACGGGCTCAAGTCCCTCCCGGTCAGGTGGCGCGCGGGCGGCGGCTCACGCCGGGTGAGCGGGGCGCGCGTCAGCGTGCGCACTCCGGGCAGAGCCCCCGGTAGGTGATCTCGGCGCCCGACACGGTGAAGCCGAAGCGCTGTTCGGACGGGAGGTCGGCGAGCGGGTCGCCGGCCGGGTGGACGTCGCGGATGGTGCCGCAGCCGGTGCAGACGAGGTGTTGGTGGGGGCGGTGGGCGTTGGGGTCGTAGCGCTTGGCGCGGCCGTCGGTGGCGACCTCGACCACCTCGCCGAGCGTGACGAGCTCGCCGAGGGTGTTGTAGACGGTGGCCCGGGAGATCTCCGGGAGCCGCTCCGCGGCGCGGGCGTGCACCTCGTCGGCGGTGAGGTGCACGTGGTCGCCGTCGAGGACCTCCGCCACGACGCGCCGCTGGGAGGTGAGGCGCCAGCCGCGCTCGCGCAGCCGTTCCAGGAGGTCGCTCATGTCGGTTCACCTATTCAGGTCAATGGGGAAACCCGGAGTTTATCAGCGGATATCAGGGTTATCTGGTATTGGACCCGATACTTCCCTGGTGTCCTTCTTGACTTGGATTGCGTCCATCGTAGGATCGGCTCCGGTATTAGCCTAGGCAGCAGCACACTAGGTAGCACAAGACACCGTGATCCGCCTTGTCAGGGAAGGATTCCCATGTCTGAGAACCACGATGCAACCGGAGTCGGAGCACAGGCGGAGGGCACGGGCGGCTGCCCGGTCGTCCACGGGCGCGCGGCGCACCCCACCCAGGGCGGCGGCAACCGCCAGTGGTGGCCCGACCGGCTGAACCTCAAGATCCTCGCCAAGAACCCCGCGGTGGCGAACCCGTTCGGCGCGGAGTTCGACTACGCGGCGGCCTTCGAATCCCTCGACCTCCCGGCCGTCAAGCGCGACATCGCGACGGTCCTCACCACGTCGCACGACTGGTGGCCCGCCGACTACGGCAACTACGGCCCGTTCATGATCCGCATGGCCTGGCACAGTGCGGGCACCTACCGCATCCGTGACGGACGCGGCGGCGCCGGCGGCGGCCAGCAGCGCTTCGCCCCGCTCAACAGCTGGCCGGACAACGCGAGCCTCGACAAGGCCCGCCGCCTGCTGTGGCCGGTGAAGAAGAAGTACGGCCGCAGCCTGTCCTGGGCCGACCTGATGGTCCTCGCCGGCAACGTCGCCCTGGAGACGATGGGCTTCGAGACCTTCGGCTTCGGCGGCGGCCGGGTCGACGAGTGGGAGCCGGACGAGGACGTCTACTGGGGCCCGGAGACCACCTGGCTCGGCGACGAGCGCTACACCGGCGACCGCGAGCTGGAGAACCCGCTCGCCGCGGTCCAGATGGGCCTGATCTACGTCAACCCCGAAGGCCCCAACGGCAATCCGGACCCGATCGCGGCCGCGCGCGACATCCGCGAGACCTTCTACCGGATGGCGATGAACGACGAGGAGACCGTCGCCCTCATCGCCGGCGGCCACACCTTCGGCAAGACCCACGGCGCCGGCCCGGCGGACAACGTCGGCCCCGACCCCGAGGCCGCCCCGATGGAGCAGCAGGGCCTCGGCTGGAAGAGCTCCTTCCGCACCGGCGTGGGCGGCGACGCGATCACCAGCGGCCTGGAGGGCGCCTGGACGCACACCCCCACCACCTGGGACAACTCCTTCTTCGAGACCCTCTTCGGCTACGAGTGGGAGCTCACCAAGAGCCCGGCCGGCGCCCACCAGTGGATCCCGAAGGACGGCGCCGGCGCCGACACCGTCCCCGACGCGCACGACCCGTCGAAGCGGCACGCCCCGGTCATGCTCACCACCGACCTGTCGCTGCGCATGGACCCGGTGTACGGGCCCATCTCCCGGCGCTTCAAGGACAACCCGGCGGAGTTCGCCGACGCGTTCGCCCGCGCCTGGTTCAAGCTCACCCACCGCGACATGGGCCCGGTCGTCCGCTACCTCGGCCCCGAGGTCCCGAGCGAGGAGCTGATCTGGCAGGACCCGCTGCCGGCGGCCACCGGCGAGCGGATCGACGCCGCCGACGTCGCCGCACTCAAGGAGCGCGTCCTCGCCACCGGCCTGTCCGTCTCCCAGCTGGTCTCCGCCGCGTGGGCCGCCGCGTCGTCCTTCCGCGGCAGCGACAAGCGCGGCGGCGCCAACGGCGGCCGGATCCGCCTCCAGCCGCAGGCCGGCTGGGAGGTCAACGACCCGGACGAGCTCGCGATCGTGCTGCGCGCCCTCGAAGGCGTCCAGCGGGACTTCAACGCCCAGGCCGGCGCCAAGCACGTCTCGCTGGCCGACCTGGTCGTGCTGGCCGGCGGCGCGGCCGTCGAGAAGGCGGCGAAGGACGCGGGCGTCGCGGTCGAGGTGCCGTTCGCGGCCGGGCGCGTGGACGCCTCGCAGGAGCAGACCGACGTCGAGTCGTTCGCGGCGCTGGAGCCCTCGGCCGACGGCTTCCGCAACTACGCGGGCAAGGGCCAGCGGCTGGCCGCCGAGTACCTGCTGCTCGACCGGGCCAACCTGCTGACGCTGAGCGCCCCCGAGATGACCGTCCTCGTCGGCGGCCTGCGCGTGCTCGGGGCGAACCACGGCAAGTCCTCGCACGGTGTGTTCACCGACACGCCGGGCGTGTTGACGAACGACTTCTTCGTCAACCTGCTCGACCTCGACACCACGTGGAAGGCCGTCTCCGAGGACGAGACCACGTTCGAGGGCCGCGACTCCTCCGGCGCCGTCAAGTGGACCGGCACCCGCGCCGACCTCGTGTTCGGCGCGAACTCCGAGCTGCGCGCCGTCGCGGAGGTCTACGCGAGCGACGACGCCAAGGAGAAGTTCGTCCGGGACTTCGTCGCGGCCTGGGTCAAGGTCATGAACCTCGACCGGTTCGACCTCGCCAAGGCGTGACCCCCCGGCTCGGGGCCGGACCCGGGGCCCGTCCGTGCGGACGGGCCTACGCCGGGCCCGGCCCCGAGCCGACGCTGACCAGCCCCGTCTCGTACGCGGCCACCACCACCTGGGCCCGGTCCCGCAGGCCGAGCTTGCCGAGGATCCGGGCCACGTGCGTCTTGACCGTCGCCTCGGACAGGCCGAACTGCGCGGCGAGTTCGGCGTTGCTGAGCCCCCGCGCGAGCAGGGTCATGACCTGCAGTTCGCGCGGGGTGAGCGCGGCCAGCTCGCGGTGCGGCGCGGCGGGGGCATCCGGGCGCGCGAAGCGCTCGACGAGCCGGCGGGTGATCGCCGGGGCGAGCAGGGCGTCGCCGGAGCGCACCAGCCGGACGGCGGCGGCCAGGTGCTCGGGGGTGACGTCCTTGAGCAGGAAGCCGCTCGCGCCGGCGGCCATCGCGGCGTAGACGTACTGGTCGAGGTCGAAGGTGGTCAGCATGATCACCCGCGGCGCCTCCTGCGCCGTGTCGGCGACGATCCGCCGGGTGGCCTCCAGGCCGTCCAGGACGGGCATCCGGATGTCCATCAGCACGACGTCCGGTCTGGTCCGGCGCACCGCGGCCACCGCCTGCTCGCCGTCGTCGGCCTCGGCCACCACCTCGATCCCCTCGGACTCCAGGATCAGCCGGAAGCCGGTGCGCACCAGCGCCTGGTCGTCGGCGACCACCACGCGCAGCGGGTCGGTGCTCATGAACTCTCCAAGGGGATCAGGGCCTTGACGCGGTAGCCGCCGCGCGGCCGGGTGCCGGTGTGCAGGGTGCCGCCGTAGACGGCGAGGCGCTCGCGCAGGCCGATCAGGCCGCGGCCGTTGCCGGTGGCGGCGGCGCCGGTGGGGCGGCCGCCGGTGTCGGTGACCTCGACGGCCAGGTGGTCGGGGGCGTACTCGACGGTGACCTCGGCGGCGGCGCCGCCCGCGTGCTTGACGGTGTTGGTGAGCGCCTCCTGGACGACCCGGTAGGCGGCCAGTTCGACCCCGGGCGGTACGGCGCGGCGCTCGCCGGAGACGGTCAGCCCGACCGTCAGCCCGGCCTGCCGGACGCCCTCGACCAACGCGTCCAGTCGACCCAGGCCGGGCTGCGGGCTGAGGTCGGCGGTGGCGGCCGGGTCGTCGCCGGTGCCCGCGTCGATCGTCAGCAGACCCATGACGTGCCGCAGTTCGGTCATCGCCGCGCGCCCGCCGGTCTCCACGGCGGCCATCGCCTCGCGGGCCTTGTCCGGCGCGGTGTCGAGGATCTTGCGGGCGGCGCCGGCCTGGATCGTCATCATGCTCACGTTGTGCGTCACGACGTCGTGCAACTCCCGTGCGATGCGGGCCCGTTCGTGCTCGACCGCGCGCTGGAGCGCGGCCAGCTGCTCGCGTTCGAGGGCGGAGAGCCGCTGGTGTCCCTCGGCCGTCCGGCGGCGCCACATGCGCAGTTCGTAGGCGACCGCGAACACCGGCACGAGGAGCAGCACGGCGACCACGCCGTTGGGGAAGTGCGGTAGCTTGGCCTCGGCGAAGAGGACCACGAGCGCGGTGGTGGCGGCGGGGAGGCTCGCCAGGACGGCGGCCCGGCGGCGCCCGTAGGCGGCCGCGCTGTAGGCGGCGATGACGACGGCGACGCCCGCCGAGTAGGCGATGTCCTCGGACTGGTGACGGACGAGCAGGGCGAGCGCCAGCACCGTCCACAGCACGGCCAGCGGGTACCGGCGGCGCAGCGCGAGCGGCAGCGGCACGACCGGCACCATCAGGAGCAGCGCCGAGCGCGGCTCCTGGACGATGAGGACGTAGTGCGTGCCGAGGAAGGCCAGGAACAGGGCCAGTGCGACGTCGAACGCCCGGCCGCGCCGGGACGGCAGGGGTGGCGGCGGTCCGGCGCTCGCGCGGACGGCCGTGCGCAGCCGGTCCGGGGTCAGGGCTTCGATCACCGGCACATTGTGGCGGCCGGGCGCCCGGCTGGACAGCCCCGCGTCCGGCGGAGTGCCCTACCCCCGTCGACTACGTCGCAAGGATGACGACGCGCGTCGTACCTCCGCGGGCGTCACCAAGGCACTCGGCGTGACCCCGGCGCGGACCGGGAGTCCGGCGCGGACCGGGAGCCCGGTCAGTCCCGGCCGGGCCCCTCGGCCTTCCGCTCGGCCGCCCTGACCTGCTCCTCGAACGCGTGGGCGTCGATCCGCTCCACCGCGGCGCCGTGCTTCGCGGCCAACTCGTCCGCCGGGCCGGGCGACGCCTCCCGCACGTCCACCACGAGCATCGCACCGCCGTCCGGCACCCGCGGCGACAGCACGATCAGCCCGGCGCCGCCCTCCGTCGCCTGGTGCTCCTCGGCTGCGTTGCCGAGCGCCGCGCCCGCCGCGAAGCCCAGCAGTACCCCGATCGGCCCGCCGAGCAGGCCCACCAGCCCGCCCAGCACGCCGGAGCCGACGGTCGCCACGCCCGCGCCGCGCACGTAGCCGTCCCGCACCTCCAGCAGGCCGTCGGCGCTGCGCTCCAGCGCGGCCACCTGCCGCAGGCCGGGCAGGTGCTGCGCCTCGTCGTAGGCGGCCCGCCAGTCGGTGGCGTCCGGGAAGGTCAGCAGGACGACGTTGTGTTGCTCGCTCATGGTGCTCCGATCGGTCCACGGGTCCCGGGCTCCATCGTCACCCTGGGTGCTCGGCCCTGCCACAGCAGCGACGGCCCGCCGGGCTCCCCGGGGGCGGCGGCCCCGAAACGCGGGGTCCGGTTTGTGTGGCCTTCGCCGTCCCGGTTTTGGCCAGGTGTGGGGCGGCCGTCGGGCCGGGCGGGGGAGCGGTGGGCGCGGCGGCCGGCGGAGGGACCGGGCGTGGCCTGGGGGTACGGGGGCGGGGCGCGGGGCCTGACCTTATTTCGATCGTGGCCGGAATTGCGTCGGGTGGGGCGCACGCCCCTGGTGTGGCGGGTGAGGCGCTGTCAGGATCCGGACCCGGCACGCCCGTGCCAGACCCCATCGCTTGGAGGAGGCAACATGCTGCCCACGGCTGAGCAGGTTCGCGCGCTCAAGGACGAGGACTTCCGGCTCACCCTCGGCCAGGGCCACCAGGTCCACCCGGCCGGCGAGCTCACGGACGAGCTGTACGTGACCGCCGCGGTGCAGAACAGCACCTGCGGCGGCTGGTCGAGCTGCGGCCGCGTCTGCAGCTTCTGAGTCCTCCGGGGGCCGTGAGGCCCCCGGAGCCGGCGGCCCCCGGATCCCACGGCTCTCCCGAGCCCACGGCTCCCGGGGTCGCGGCCGGCGCGGATCCCGGCCGCACCGCCGGGATCCGCGCCGCGTCCGCGCCGCCGACCGGCGGTACGACCGTGGCCGGCCCACGGCACCGGGCACCCCACGGCCCTGGTGCTCCCCGGCCCGCGGGCGGGAGGTACGGCTGCACTGCGACTCACCACCCCTGAGCGCGTCGAGTTGCCCAAGCAGGCGCAGCCGGTGACCGGTCCGCCGGGTGGCGCCCCGACCCCACGCCGGGGCGCCACCACCGCTCGGGCCCGAGGGGCCGGTGCGGCGGGACAGCGATAGACGGCAAGAGACAGCAAGAGACAGCGAAAGGCGACCCCGACCCGTGGTTGACGCGACCGAACTCCTGCGGGCCGCCGCCCGCGCCGTCCCGCTGAACGCCCGCGGTCCGGTGCCCGGCACCGCGAGGGCCGCGGGCACCGAGACGGCGGGGCTCGCCGAACGGACCGAACGCGCCACGCGGAAGCTGGACCGCTGGCGTGCCCAGGCGCCGTTCGACCGGGACGGCTGGTTCGAGCGCCGCCTCGCCGCCGACGGCCTCGACCCGGACGCCCTGCACGCCCTGCTCGCCGAGCACCCGGACGCCCTCGCGGACCGCCTCGGACACCTCCCGTGGGCCGAGCGCCTCGCCGCCGCCTTCGCGACGCCCGCCACCCTCGACGTCCCCGAGGACCACGCCTTCGCCCGGCTCGTCACGCCCCTGCTGGCCGACGCCCGCGACCGCCTGTGCACCGGCCTCGCCGACCTGGACGCCCCCGCCCTCGGCACCCCCGAGGAGCTGACCGCCCTCGCCCTCCCCGCGCTCACCGCCGCCGTCCACGGCATGGCCGTCCGCACCGTCATCACCGAGCTCCACGTCGCCCGCCTCACGGGCGAGTTGACCGGTGCCACCCCGGAGGAGCGCTACCGCGACTTCCTCGACCGGCTCACCCGGCCCGGGCGCGCCCTGCGCCTGCTCGCCGAACACCCCGTCCTGGCCCACCGGTTGACGATGGCCGCCGAGCAGTGGACCGCCACCGGCCGCACGCTGTTGCGCCGCCTCGCCGCCGACCTGCCCGCGATCTCCGCCACCTTCGCCGAGGGCCGCCCGCTCGGCCGCCTCACCGAACTCGCCACCGGCCTCGGCGATCCGCACCGCGGCGGCGCCACCGTGAGCTCCCTGCGCTTCGAGCACGGCACCCGGATCGTCTACAAGCCCCGCCCGCTCGGCGCCGAGAGCCACTTCCAGCAGGTCCTGCGGTGGCTCAACCCCCGGCTCCGGCTGCCCCTGCACGACCTCGCCCACCTGGCCCGCGACGGCTACGGCTGGGTCGCCCATGTCACGGCCGAACCGGTGCGCGACAACACCGAGTTGAGCGCCTTCTACCATCGCGCCGGCACGCTCGCCGCCCTCATGTACGTCCTCGACGCCGTCGACTGCCACGCGCAGAACCTGCTGGCCGTCCGCGACCAGCCCGTGCTCATCGACCTGGAGGCCCTGCTCCACCCCGACCTGCACGAGCCGGCCAAGGACCTCTCCGAGTCCGAGCGACTCGCCCGCCACCACGCCCGCCACTCGGTGCTGCGCTCGGGCCTGCTGCCCGAACGCATGTGGGACGAGGGCAACGGCGGCACCGACCTCTCGGCCCTCGGCTGGGACCCCTCGACCCTCCCGCCCCGTGCGGCACCCGTCCTCGTCGGCGAGGGCACGGACGAACTGCGACTCGAATACCGGCGGTTGCCGATCGAAGCCCCCGGTAGCCGGCCCGTCCCGGCCGACCGGCCACTGCGACTCGCCGACCACCTCGGCGAACTGGAGGCCGGCTTCACCGAGGCCTACCGGATCCTCGCCGCCGAAAAGAAACAACTCCGCAAGCTGATAGGCGCGTTCGCCGGCGACGAGACCCGCATGCTGCGCCGCGACACCTTCGAGTACCGCAGCCTCCTCAACACCGCCTGCCACCCCGACCTCCTGCGCGACGCCCTCGACCAGGACCGCCACCTCGACCGGCTCTGGGCCCTCGCCGCCTGGGAGGAGCACGCGCTCGCCTTCGTCGAGCACGAGCGAGCGGACCTGTGGCGCGGCGACGTGCCCGTGTTCACCATCCGCCCGGACGGCGTCGACGCCCGCTCCTCGACCGGCGCGGTGCTCCGGGGGGTCGCTGACCGGCCCGCGCTCGACCTCGCCCTCGCGAAGGCGGACGGGCTCGGCGAGGAGGACCTCGAGCGCCAACTCCAGCTCCTCCGGCTGTCCGTGACGACGGCCGACGGTGCCCGCGAACCGCGCCGAACGACGACGACCGCACCCCTCGCCGCAGCGGCCGGGACGAACGGCGACCTCACCGCCCGTGCCCTCGCCAAGGCCGTCGAAGCCGGCGAGCAGTTGCTCCGCGAGGCCCACCGGGGCAGCGCCGACCTCGCCTGGACCGGCCCCAACTGGACCCCGCCCGGCCGCTGGGCGCCCGCCGAGCTCGGCCCCGACCTCTACAGCGGCACGGCCGGCATCGCCCTCTTCCTCCACCAGCTCGCCACCGTCACCGGGGACCGCTCCCACCGCGAGGCGGCCCGGGCGGCCGAACGCACGCTCCGCCGCCAGGTCCGCCGCCGCGCCGACCGCCTCGGCGGCGGCCTCGCCGGTACCGGCGGCGTGCTGTACGCCCTCGCGCACCTCGCCGCCGACCACCCGGACGACGAACTCGACACCCTGGCCGGGCAGGTGACCGGCCGCATCGTGGCCACCGCTGCCGGGGACGTCCAGCACGACCTCCTGGCGGGCAACGCCGGCACCATCGGCGGCCTCCTGGCCTGGGGCTCCGTCCGCCCAGGCCCGGCCGTGACCGCCGCCCTCGCCGCCTGTGCCGCACGCCTCGCGGAGACCGCGTCCCCGCACCCGGAGGGCGGCGTCGGCTGGCTCCCCGCCTCCCTCGCGGGCGCGGCCGCCCGTCCGCTCGCGGGGTTCGCCCACGGCGCGTCCGGCATCGCGTGGGCACTGGCGAAGGCGGGCCACCGATTGGGCGACGACCGGCTGTCCCGACTCGCCCTCGCCGCAGTGGACTACGAGCGCACCCTGTTCGACCCGGCCGCCGCCAACTGGCGCGACGTCCGCGAGGACGGCGGTCCCGATGCCCCGTCCTTCCCGGTCCTCTGGTGCCACGGCGCCTCCGGCATCGCCCTCGCCCGGATCGAGCTCGCCGAACTCCTGCCGGAGGGAGCCGAGTTGCTGGCGAAGGAGCGCGACACGGCCCTCGACACCGTGCTGCGCGAGGGCTTCGGCCTCAACGCGTCCCTGTGCCACGGGGACCTCGGCAACGTGGAGCCCCTCCACTTGGCGGGACGCCCCTGGCACGGCGCGGCCCGTGCCGCCCTGGACGCCCTCGACGCCCGGGGCTGGACCTGCGGCCTGCCGCACGGCATCCACAGCCCGTCCCTCATGGTCGGCCTGGCCGGCATCGGCCACGGCCTCCTGCGCCTGGCCGCACCCGCCCGAGTACCGTCCCTGCCGGCCCTCCAGCCGCCGACGGCGCGCTGACCCCACCCCCCCGCAACCGCCCGCGCGTGGCGGCCGGTTCAGGTCGCCGAGCCGCCGGGGCAGAACTCCGCCTCCAGCTCGTCGGTGAACACGCCGATCGGCCAGGCGCCGCTCTTCCAGGCCCCGTCCGTCCAGTCGCCGTTGACGTTGGTGGAGAGCAGGTGGCGGCCGTCCCGGCTGCCGTAGGTGTAGGTCCACGAGCCGTTGATGGCGCCGCCCATGCCCCACACCGTGGTGCAGGACAGCTCGATCGAGCTCACGCCCAGGCCGTACGTCGTGTTCTCGATCCACGCCTTCGGCGGCGTCGGGATCATCGTGAACATCTCGCGCTGTTGGGCGGCCGGCAGCAGGCGGCCGCCCAGCAGCGCGGCGAAGAAGGTGTCGAGGTCGCCGACGGTGGAGATCATGTCGCCGGAGGCCCAGCCCCAGGACGGGCTCAGCTCGGTGACGTCGTGGACGGGGGCGTCGGGATGGGGGTCGCCCAGGCGCGTGTAGCCGCGCCCGTGCGGCCCGTGGACGGTGATGTCGGACGGGTCGGGCGTGTAGGTGCTCCCGAGGCCGAGCGGTGCGCTGATCCGCCGCTCGATCTGTTCGGCGAGCGAGGTGCCGGTGGCGCGTTCGACGATCAGCCCGGCGAGGACGTAGTTGGTGTCCGAGTACGTCCAGCCGGCGCCGGGGGCGAAGTCGGGCCGGTGGCGCATGGCGATCCCGACGAGCTGTGCGGGGGTGTAGTCGTCGAAGCGGTGCTGGAGGAAGGCGGGGCCGCCCGCCTTCCGCCGGACGTCCTCGTCCATCACGTAGTTGAAGACGCCGCTGGTGTGGTCGAGCAGCTGGCGCACGGTGATCCGGTCGGGCTGGTAGCCGGGCCCGTCGACGAGGCCGGGGAGCCAGCGGCCGACGCTGTCGTCGAGGCTCAGCCGGCCCTCGGCGGCGAGCTGGAGGACGACGGTGGCGACGAAGGTCTTGGTGGTGCTGCCGATCCGGAACCGGTCCTGCGGGTGGCGCGCCCGTCCGGTGGCGGTGTCGGCGACGCCCGCGTCGCCGTACCAGCGGCGGCGGCCGTCCCTGACCTCGGCGACCGCGCCGGGCAGGCCGCCCTCGGCCACGGCCCGGTCCAGCACCCTCTGCACGCCGTCGTGGCCGCCCGCCACGGCGGGCTCGGCGAGGGCCGGCGTGGCGGCGGTGGCCGAGAGCAGGACTCCGGCGAGCGCTGCGCCGACGGTGGTGCGGATGGTGGTCCTCATGGTGCGTTCCCCCTGGCAGTGGTTGCGGTTGCGAGGAAGAAACTACGGCGTGCTTTCCATATGAATCAATGTCAACTCCTGTTGCTATATGAATCATTGCAGCTCATAGCGGCGATATCCTTGCAATGACCCTGTCAGTGATTGCAAGAGCCTGTGGTCTCATTGCAACAAGCCCGGCGCCCCGCGCATACTGGTCGCGCCATGCGAGGAGACGAGGACGGATGCCCGGAGCTCGACTGACCCAGCAGGACCGCCGCCGGATCGCCACCGGCCTGGCCGAGGGGCTCGGCTACGGCGAGATCGCCCGCGACCTCGGCCGCCCGACGTCCACCGTGACCCGCGAGATCGCCCGCAACGGCGGCCCCTGCGGCTACCGTGCCGAGCGCGCCCACCGGGCCACCGTCCAGCGCTCCCGCCGCACCCGCCCGGCTCCGCCGCCGGGTACCCGCTCGGCCGTCGTCGTCCGGCAGGCGGCCGGGCGCGACCCGGTCGCCGTGCGCGAGTTCGCCGAGCGGATGGCCGAGTTGCTGGTGCACGTCGGCATGCCCCGGATGGTGGCCCGGGTGCTCACCTGCCTCTACGTCACCGACGACGGCAGCCTCACCGCGGGCGACCTCGCCGACCGGCTCCGGGTCAGCCCGGCCTCCGTCTCCAAGGCGACCGCCTACCTGGAGGGCCAGGCGCTGGTCCGCCGCGAGCGCGACGAGCACCGGCGCCGCACGCGGTACGTCATCGACGGCGACATCTGGTACCGCGCGCTGCTGGCCAGCGCCGAGCGCAACGCGATGCTCGCCGGGGTCGCCCGCGAGGGCGCCGAACTGCTCGGCCCCGCCACCCCGGCCGGCGCCCGAATGGACGGCGCCGCCGCGCTCCTCGACCGGATCGGCCAGGACATCGTGCGGGCCGTCCGGCAGTGGCGGGAGGCACCGTGACGGAGGGCGGGCGCATGCAGCTGAGGATCGAGGCCACCGACCTGCCCGGCCGCGCGTGCGGCGCAGCCCCCGGTTTCCCGGGCTACCGCGACATCCACGTCGCCGTCCAGCGCCGCGCCGATCCGGGCGGGTTGCTGGACCCGCAGCCCGGCGACGCACCGCGCGCGGAGTGGACGCTGGGGTGCGTGGCGAGGCCGACCCCCGCCGGTACGGACATCACCGGCCGGTACGTCCAGGGCGGCCCGGGCGGGCGCTTCGTCTACCTCAACTGGCTGAGCGGCCCGGAGTCCACGATGTTCCGCCGCGCGAAGATCTTCCTGGACGCGATTGCCCCGGAGGTCGTCGAAGCCGCCGTCGGCACCGGCCTGTTGGTGGCCCGTCTGGGCCTCACGGACGCCAAGGGCCACCCGCTGTGCGCCGCCGTGCGCCCACCGCTGGTCACCTGGACGGCAGGGGGCTGAGCGCGGCGTACCCCAGCGGTGCCGAGGGGTCGATCGACACGTCGGCAGGAGCCCGGAGGGTGCCGGAGAGGCCGGGTCCGGTGGTGACCGCGACGGCGCCACCGCCTGCCCGAGCAGCAGGCCGTCACGGACCGGCCCGGCGCCCGTCTCGTCGCACGATGACTCGATCCCGAGCGCGATCGTCACAGTCCCCCACCTGCCTGACCCATGACACGTGCCGGGCCCATTGTGTCCGACGTAATGTCGGGAATAAGCAGGAGCCCATTGGTCGCTCCTGCAACTGATACGCAATAGTGTTGTCCCGGCACGATCGCCGACTTCGTGAAAGAAGGACCCGTTGGGCACCTACTCGCTTCCCGACCTGCCGTACGACTACTCCGCGCTGGAGCGGGCCATGTCGGCCGAGATCCTGGAGCTGCACCACTCCAAGCACCACGCCGCGTACGTGAAGGGCGCGAACGACACCCTGGAGCAGCTGGCCGAGGCGCGCGACAAGGAGCAGTTCGGCGGCCTGGTCGGCCTGCAGAAGACCTTCGCCTTCCACCTGTCCGGCCACGTCCTGCACTCGCTGTTCTGGCAGAACCTGTCCCCGGAGGGCGGCGACCGCCCCGAGGGCGAGCTGGCCGACGCGATCACCGAGCACTTCGGCGGCTTCGAGGCCTTCAAGAAGCAGCTGACGAACGCCACCACGGGCGTGCAGGGCTCGGGTTGGGGCATCCTCTCGTGGGAGCCGCTGGGCAAGCGCCTGATCGTCGAGCAGGTCTACGACCACCACGGCAACGTCGGCCAGGGCACCACCCCGCTGCTGGCCTTCGACGCCTGGGAGCACGCCTACTACCTGCAGTACCGCAACGTGCGCCCCGACTACGTGACCCGCCTGTGGGACGTCGTCAACTGGCAGGACGTCTCGACCCGCTTCGCCGCCGTCAAGTCCGCCTGACGGAGCTCCACCCGGCGGCCCCGGGCCCGCTCGCGCGGCCCGGGGCCGTCCCCTGGTCGGCCGGTCTGCACCCCGTCCCGAGGGCGACGACGCCTGTACCGACCTCCTCGTCCAGGCCGAGTACGAGCGCCGGCCGCCCTGACCACGCCCGGAATCTAGGCCGGGCCGAAGAAGGCTTCCAGGATCCGCTGCGCCGCCAGGCCCGCCGGCAGCGAGCCGGCGCGGACCTGGGACTCCAAGTCCCCTGCGACGCGCCGCACTTCTTCGTGCTCGTGCAGCCGGGCGTAGAGCTGGTCGTGGACCATCGTCCAGGTCCACTCGACCTGCTGGTCGCGGCGCTTCGCGGCCAGCGCGCCGGTCGCGTCCAGCACCTTGCGGTGCTGCTGCAGGCGCTCCCACAGCACGTCGAGGCCCAGGCCCTCCCGGCCGCTGCACGTCAGTACCGGCGGCGTCCACGCCGCCTCCGGTGCCTGCAACAGCCGCAGGGCGCCCGCGAGTTCGCGGGCCGCACCCTTGGCGTCCGTCTCGTGGGGGCCGTCCGCCTTGTTGACGGCGATGACGTCCGCCAGTTCCAGGACGCCCTTCTTGATGCCCTGGAGCTGGTCACCGGTGCGGGCCAGGCTGAGCAGCAGGAAGGTGTCGACCATCCCGGCCACCGCCGTCTCGGACTGACCGACGCCCACCGTCTCCACGAGCACGACGTCGTACCCGGCCGCCTCCATGACCACCATCGACTCCCGGGTGGCCTTGGCGACGCCGCCGAGCGTCCCCGAGGTGGGGGAGGGGCGGACGAAGGCGGCGGGATCCACCGCCAGGCGCTCCATCCTGGTCTTGTCGCCCAGGATGGAGCCGCCAGTCCGGCTGGACGTCGGGTCGACGGCGAGCACCGCGACCCGGTGGCCCGCCGCCGTCAGCATCGTGCCGAACGAGTCGATGAAGGTCGACTTGCCGACACCGGGCACGCCGGTGATGCCGACCCGGACCGCGCCGCCCGCGTGCGGGAGCAGCCGCTGGAGCAGCTGCTGGGCGAGCGCGCGGTGGTCGGGCCGGGTCGATTCGACGAGCGTGACGGCCCGCGCGATCCACGCGCGCGAGCCGTCGAGGACGCCCGTGACGTAGCTGTCGAGGTCGATCGTCCGCGGAGGCATGGAGGGTCAGCGGCTCACAGCTCGTGGCCGAGGTCGGCCGCCAGGGACTTCAGGAGGTCGTACGCCGCGTCCGGGATGACGGTGCCGGGCGGGAAGACCGCCGCCGCGCCGGCCTCGTACAGGGCGTCGAAGTCCTGCGGCGGGATGACGCCGCCGACGACGATGGTGATGTCCTCCCGCCCGGCCTCGGCGAGTTCGGCGCGCAGCGCGGGCACCAGGGTGAGGTGTCCGGCGGCGAGCGACGACACGCCGACGATGTGGACATCGGCCTCGACGGCCTGGCGGGCGACCTCGGCCGGGGTCTGGAACAGCGGGCCGACGTCGACGGTGAAGCCGAGGTCGGCGAAGGCGGTGGCGATGACCTTCTGGCCGCGGTCGTGGCCGTCCTGGCCCATCTTGGCGACGAGGATGCGCGGGCGGCGGCCCTCGGCCTCCTCGAAGCGCTCGACGAGGTCCCGGGCGCGCTGGAGGGGGGCCGACGGGCCCGCTTCGTCTCGGTACACACCGGAGATGGTACGGATCTGGCCGGAGTGGCGGCCGTACACCTTCTCCAGGGCGTCGGAGATCTCGCCGACGGTGGCCTTGGCGCGGGCCGCGTTGACGGCGAGGTGCAGCAGGTTGCCGTCGAGGGAGCCGCCGCGCTGGGGGCCGGCCTCGGCGGCGCGGGTCAGCGCGTGCAGCGCGTCGCGGCAGGCGGTCTCGTCGCGCTCCTCGCGCAGGCGGCGCAGCTTCTCGATCTGGCGGGCGCGGACCGAGGAGTTGTCGACCTTGAGCACCTCGATCTGCTCGTCGCTCTCCACCCGGTACTTGTTGACGCCGATGACCGGCTGGCGGCCGGAGTCGATGCGCGCCTGGGTACGGGCGGCGGCCTCCTCGACGCGCAGCTTGGGGATGCCCGCGTCGATGGCCTTGGCCATGCCGCCGGCGGCCTCGACCTCCTGGATGTGCTGCCAGGCGCGGACGGCGAGGTCGTGGGTGAGCTTCTCGACGTAGGCGGAGCCGCCCCAGGGGTCGATGACGCGGCAGGTGCCGGACTCCTGCTGGAGCAGCAGCTGGGTGTTGCGGGCGATGCGGGCCGAGAAGTCGGTGGGCAGCGCGAGCGCCTCGTCGAGGGCGTTGGTGTGCAGCGACTGGGTGTGGCCCTGGGTGGCGGCCATCGCCTCGACGCACGTGCGGGTGACGTTGTTGAACACGTCCTGCGCGGTGAGGGACCAGCCGGAGGTCTGCGAATGGGTGCGCAGCGACAGCGACTTGGCGTTCTTCGGGTCGAACTGCTTGACCAGCTTGGCCCACAGGAGGCGGGCCGCGCGCAGCTTGGCGACCTCCATGAAGAAGTTCATGCCGATCGCCCAGAAGAAGGACAGCCGCGGTGCGAAGGCGTCGACGTCCAGGCCCACGTCGAGACCCGCGCGCAGGTACTCGACGCCGTCGGCGAGGGTGTAGGCGAGCTCCAGGTCGGCGGTGGCCCCGGCCTCCTGGATGTGGTAGCCGGAGATGGAGATCGAGTTGTACCTGGGCATCTTCTGCGAGGTGTACGCGAAGATGTCCGAGATGATCCGCATCGAGGGCTGCGGCGGGTAGATGTAGGTGTTGCGGACCATGAACTCCTTGAGGATGTCGTTCTGGATGGTCCCCGCCAGCTTCTCCGGCGGCACCCCCTGCTCCTCGGCCGCGACGATGTAGAGCGCGAGCACCGGCAGCACGGCGCCGTTCATGGTCATCGACACCGACATCTTGTCCAGCGGGATGCCGTCGAACAGCTGGCGCATGTCGTAGATGGAGTCGATGGCGACGCCCGCCATGCCGACGTCGCCGGTGACGCGCGGGTGGTCGCTGTCGTAGCCGCGGTGGGTCGGCAGGTCGAAGGCGACCGAGAGGCCCTTCTGGCCGGCCGCGAGGTTGCGGCGGTAGAAGGCGTTGGACTCCTCGGCGGTGGAGAAGCCCGCGTACTGGCGGACGGTCCACGGCTGGTTGACGTACATGGTCGGGTAGGGCCCGCGCAGGTACGGGGCGATGCCCGGGTAGGTGTCGAGGAAGTCCAGCCCGGCGAGGTCGTCGGCGGTGTACAGCGGCTTGACGCCGATGCCCTCGGGGGTGTCCCAGACGAGCTCGTCGACGTCCTTGCCGGTGGTCCGCCGCCAGGCGGAGCGCCACTGCTCGGGGGTGACGTCGCGGGCGGCGTCGCCGTCCAGCCCGATTCCGGTGAAGTCGGGGATCATCACGCCACCTTGTCCTCGTCGGCGCTGCCCGCACCGGTGATCTGGTCCAGCAGGGAGGTGAGGACGGCGACCGCGTCCCCGCCCGCGTGGATGAACGCGTCCACCCCGGCGGGTGCTTCGGCGAGCCGTCCGGCGAGCAGCACGCGCCGGGCGCCGGCCTCCTTGAGGGCGCCGGCGACGGCCGCGGCGTGCTCGCCGTACAGGGCGTCGCTGGAGCAGAGGCAGGCGACGGTGGCACCGGAGGCCCGGAAGGCCTCGGCGAACGCGGCCGGGTCGGCGGACTCCAGGGAGACGGTCGCGATCCCGCCCGCCTGGAACAGGTTGGCGGCGAAGGTGGTGCGCGCGGTGTGCGCGGCGGCGGTGCCGATCGACGCCAGGAACAGCTTCGGCCGCTCGCCGGTGGCCGCGCGGAAGGCGTCCGAGCGGTCCCGCAGGGCCTCGTACGCCTCGGCGCGCCGTACCTGCGGCAGCCCGCCGCCGGGCGCGGCCGGGGCCGGCTCGCGGACCAGCGGCTGTTCCTCCAGGTGCGGGAACTCGCTGACGCCGGTGACGGGTTCGCGCCGCTTGGCGAGCTTCGCGGAGCGCTCGGCCCAGGTCGCGGCGATCCGCTCGCCGACCAGGCCGGACTCCAGTGCGGCCCGCTGGCCGCCGGTCCGCTCGATCTCCTGGAACCAGGCCCAGGCGGCGTGCGCGAGCTCCTCGCTCAGCTGCTCGACGTACCAGGAGCCGCCGGCCGGGTCGATCACCCGGGCCAGGTGGGACTCCTCCAGCAGGATCGACTGGGTGTTGCGGGCGATCCGGCGGGCGAACGCGTCGGGCAGGCCGAGCGCGGTGTCGAAGGGCAGCACGGTGACGGCGTCGGCGCCGCCCACCCCGGCGGCGAGGCAGGCGACGGTGGTGCGCAGCATGTTCACCCACGGGTCGCGCGCGGTCATCATGACCCGGGACGTGACGGCGTGCTGGCGCTGCGCGGAGGCCTCGGCGGACGCGCCGGACACCTCGGCGACGCGGGCCCAGAGGCGGCGCGCGGCACGGAACTTGGCGATCGTCAGGAACTGGTCGCCGTCGGCCGCGTAGCGGAACTCCAGCTGGCCGAGCGCGGCGTCCACCGGGAGCCCGGCGGTGGTGAGGGCGCGCAGGTAGGCGACGCCGGTGGCGAGCGAGCAGCCCAGCTCCTGCGCGGGAGAGGCGCCGGCCTCGTGGTAGGGCAGGGCGTCGACGGTGAGGGCGCGGACGCGGGGGTAGTCGGCGGCGCAGCGGGCGGCGAGCGCGGCGGCGTCGGCGAGCAGGGCGTCGGTGCGGGTGGTGTCGCCGGTTCTGGCCTGGAGGCCGAGCGGGTCGGCGCCGAGGTTGCCGGCGGCGGCAGCGGGGGAGACCTCGCGCTCTTCGTACAGCTTGAACAACTGCTCGGCGGCGTCGGCGAATTCGGCGCCGGCGTCGAGGGCGACGGCGGCCAGGTCCAGGTAGACGCCGGTCAGCGCCTCGGGCAGCGCGGCGATCGGCAGGCCGTCCCCGCCGAGCTCCAGCCAGAGCGAGCCGACGCCGTTCTCCAGGTCCGCGAGGACCGCCTCGTTGGTCCGGCGCCGGTCCGGGTCGGCGTGCCGCTGGCGGACGTCCCACCCGGCGACGGCCGAACCCTGCGGGCGGCCGCCGCGCACGAACGGCGCGAAGCCGGGGTAACCGGCCTCGGCACCGGTGTTCTCGGCGGTGTACAGGGGGCGGGCGCTCAGGCCGTCCTGGAGGGTGGTGGCGAGCGCCTGTTCGGCGGCGGGGCCGTCCCCGGGCTGCGCTCCGGACTTGCGCAGCACGCCCTCGACGAGCCGCTGCCACTGCTCACGGTGCGCTGCCGGGAACTCGGCGGCGAGGGGGAGCCCTTCGGGCGGGACCTTCATGACCGCAGGTTAGCGCCCGTTCGCGTGAGCACAGGAGGGCCGGTCGGTGTGACCTTTCCCTCGATTTGGCGAGACTTCAGCACTCCGGGTGACGGCGGGTGCCAGCCCGGGCGTCGAGGGGTCGGGCGGTCGGGCGGACGGCTGAACGAAAGCGGCGGCCCCGGTCGTTCCAAGGAAGAGAAGTGGCAACGGGATTGTGGAACCTCGGCTCCCATCTATTAAGTTACTTCGAAGAAGGCGGGTGAGACTGACATCCCCCGTGCGATCTCACCCGCCTTCGCTCCGCCGTGCCCTGTTCCCCCTCGCTCCGCCCTGCCTCCGTACCCCGAAGGAGCCCACCGCCATGGGAAAGCGCCGCAAGCCCAGCCCCCCGAGCCGGGCCCGCCTCGCCGTCCTCACCACGGCCGTGGCCGGCGGCGCGGTGCTCGCCGCCGGGACCGCCCACGCCGAGCCGACGCCCACGCTCGCCTCCGTCAAGGAGCAGGTGGACAAGCTCAACGACGAGGCCGAGCAGTCCATCGAGCGCTACAACGGCTTCCAGGCCAAGCAGCAGTCGCTCCAGGCGGACGCGACCCGGATCCAGGACAAGGTCGCCCGCGGCCAGGAGGCGATGAACGAGCTGCGCACCCGGCTCGGCGCGGTGGCGGGGGAGCAGTACCGCACCAACGGCATCGACCCGGGCATCCAGCTGATGCTCGACTCCGACCCGGCCGGCTACCTGGAGCGCGCCGCCGCGCAGAACCAGGTCGTCGAGGGCCAGACCGCGCTGCTCAAGCAGGCCCGCGACGAGCAGCGCCGGCTCGACCAGGACCGCGCCGAGGCCGCCGCCATGCTCACCCAGCTCGACAGCGTGGGCGCGTCGCTGGGCGAGGAGAAGAAGCAGGTCCAGAGCCGGCTCGCGCAGGCCCAGGCGCTGCTCAACAAGCTGAGCGCCGCCGACCGGGCGAGGATCAACGCCCAGGAGTCCGCGGAGAAGGCGAAGGCCGCCGCCCAGCAGGCCGCCGCGGCCGACCGGGCCTCCCGCTCGGCCGACCGTCCCGCCGCCGGGCCCGGCGCGGACGCCACCCTGCCGAGCCCGAGCCCGAGCGGGAGCGGCCGCGTCGCCGACATCATCAAATTCGCCACCGCCCAGCTCGGCAAGCCCTACGAATGGGGCTCCACCGGACCGAACACCTGGGACTGCTCCGGCCTGACCGGCGCCGCCTACCGCGCGGCCGGCGTCAAGCTCCCCCGGATGTCGCAGGACCAGTGGAACGCCGGCACGCGCATCGCCCGCGGCGACCTCCAGCCCGGCGACCTCGTCTTCTTCTACGGCGACATCCACCACGTCGGCATCTACATAGGCGACGGCAAGATGATCCACTCCCCGCGCACCGGCAAGAACGTGGAGGTCCTCCCGATCTCCGTCATGCCGTACATGGGCGCCGTCCGCCCGGCCTGACGGGCGCCGCCCCGGACCTGGCGGCGGGGGCGGGCCGAGCCGGCCGGCGGCAGGTCGGCCGCCGGAGCCGGGCCCGGCCGTTCCCGACGGAACGACCGGGCCCGCCCCTTCGGGTCAGTTGGCGATGATCTGGAGCGTCCCGTCGCTCCCGATGCTGCCGGTCACGTAGAGGGTGTGGCCGTCGGGGCCGACCGCGAGGCCGTCGAGCTGGTCCTCGTCGGGGGAGATGGTCTCGGCCGCGACCGCGCTGCCGGAGGCGGTGTCGACGGAGAGCACCGACGGGCCGGCGCTGTAGTCGTTCTTCTCCACGTAGAGGCGGGTGCCGTCCGGGCTGACCTGCGGGGCGCGCAGGTCGGCGAAACCGCTGACCAGGGTGAGGTGCCGGGTGACGGTGTCGCCGGCCGGGTCGATCACGTCGGCCTGGCCGCCCTTGTAGCCGGAGGCCACCGCGAACAGGCGGGTGCCGTCCGGGCTGAAGACGGGGTAGTAGTCGAGCGCCCCGGCGGTGCCGCTGACGGTCCCGACCAGGGTGGGCGTGGCGCCCGCCGTGCCGACGTGGAAGACGCCGGCGTCGCCGCCGACGTACAGGTCGTGCCCGCCCGGCCGGAACGCGGCGGTGCCGGTGAAGCCGGTGGGCACCTGCACGGAACCGGTGAAGGCATGCTGGGCGGTGGAGAACGCGACCACCCGGCCCTGACCGTACTGGCGGTAGGCGGTGGGCCCGTTCTGGACGACGTAGGCGGTGGCGCCGTCGGGGCTCACGGTGAGGCCGGTGAGCGTGCCCGGGTTCCAGCCGGCCTGGCGCGGCTGGTCGGGCAGCGCGGTGGTGGTGAGCACGGTCAGCGTGGCGGTGTCGAGCACTGTGAGCTGCTGCCCGTTCGCGACGTACAGGCGGGTGCCGTCCGGGGAGAGCCCGGCGACCAGGCCGAGCTGGGTGGCGCCGAGGGTGGCCTGCCGGGTGACGGCGTCGCTCCGGGTGTCGACCGCCTTGACCTGGACGGCGTTGCCCGTCCCGGTCACCACGACGTACGCCGTGGTGCCGTCGGGGCTGACGAGCGGCTGGGCCTGGTTGTGGCCGACGGTGATGATGCCCTCGGTGCCGGAGACCGGGGCGGCGGCCTGGGCGGCGGTGCCGGTGAGTGCCAGGACGGCGGCGGCAGCAGCGGCCACGGCGGTCGTGCGGGTGTACCTGCTGATCGAACTCTTCGAAGTCTTCGCGGTCATCTCGGTTGTCGATCCCCCTTTGGCGCACCGCACGGTGCGGTGCCGGGGCAGGTTAACCGATCTTCCTGGGAGTCTGATGGACGGTCAGTGGACGGAGGGCGACGCCCGGGCTCACGGATGCGGCGCACAGGCCAACAGGTAGGGGAGCAGCGGGACCGCCACCACCCCGGCCCACCACGCCGCTCGGCGCGGGCGCCGGCCGCCCCCGGGGCGCGCCAGCCGCCGCACCCGGGTGAGCACCCCGGTGGCCGCGACCCCGAGGGAGCCGCCCGGCGGCGCCGGGGAGGTGGCCAGGGCGCAGAGCGCGGAGGCGAGTTCGGTGCGCGACACCCGGGCGAGCGCCGCGTCGTCGGCCGCCATCTCCAGCAGCAGCGCCACCTCCGCCCGTCCCAGGCGGGCCAGCGGCAGGCGGCCGAGGAGGAGCGCGAAGGCGTCGGCCGGCAGCCGGAGCAGGTGGTGCCGCCCGCGGATGTGCTCGCGTTCGTGCGCGACGGCGGCGGCGAGCTGGCGCTCGTCGAGGAGTTCCAGGGCGCCGCGCGAGACCACGACCCGGCTGCGGCGGCCGGGCAGGCAGTAGACGGCCGGGTGGGCGTGCTCCAGCACCAGCGCGTTCCAGCGCCGGTCGCGCACCGCGACGAGGTCCAGCACCTTCCGGTGCCGCCGGCGAGCCCGTCCGGCCCGCGCGCCGACGGCGGCCACCACCGCGGCGAGCCCTGCGGCCCCGGCGGCGAGCAGCCACCAGTCGTGGGTGTGCGGGGCCAGCGGCGGGGCCGGTTCGGCGTGCGGGAGGAGCCCGAGCAGTCCGGCGGGCTCGTGGGCGAAGGGTTCGACGGCGTGGTGGGCGGCGAGCAGCAGCGCGACTGCGAACGAGGCCATCAGTGCCAGCCACAGGGCGGTGCCCGCCACCGGGTGCGCCTGGAGCCGGGCCGAGCCGGCCAGCCGGCGCGGCAGTGCGAGACCGGTCGCGGCCAGGTAGAGGCCGAGCAGCGCGAGGGTCACCGCTCGTCGTCCCGGGCCTTCACCTGCTCCAGTGCGGCCAGCAGCGCGGAGGCCTCGTCGCCGGTCATGGCGTCGACGAAGTGCAGCAGCGCGCCGGTGCGGTCGTGGGTGGTCTCCAGCGCCTGGTGCATGAGCCGGGCGGTGTACGCCTCGCGCGTGCAGGTCGGCTCGTACACCCAGGCGCGGCCGACCTTGTCCCGGCGCAGCCAGCCCTTGGTGTGGAGGATGTCGGCCACCGTGGTCACGGTGGTGTAGGCGACCGGCCGCTGCTGCTGGAGGTCGTCGACCACCTCGCGCACCGTGGCCGGCCGGCCCCAGGACCAGAGCCGGTCCATGATCTCGGCCTCAAGGTCGCCGAACCCGCGCAGCACCGCCCGTTTCCCCTTCCTCGCCGCCGCCGTCTGGAACGGCGCCCATGGTACGGCGTTCGACGTCGCCGACGTCCTGCGTCCTCCTGCGTCAAAGTTCTACAAAGGTGTCGAAGGAAACCGGAAAAGTGGCCCACGGCGATCCGCACGGGGGTATGCTCTTCGAGGTTTGAAGAGGCACCTCGTTCGGTGAGGCGTCTTCACGGACACAGGCCACTGACCCGACGACGTCGAGAGACGCCCAGGTTCAGGACAGATCTTCCCGAGTTAAGGGTTGATCCCAAGTGGCTTCCCCGCAGCGCCCGTTGCGGCCGGGGATTACGCCGTGAAGTGCCAAAGCTCTGACGAGTTGGGGTGTACCGGTCGACGGGACCGGTCCGCTCCTTGCCGTGTCGCGATGCGGCGCACAGTCGGTGCGCCCCCCGGCCGGGAGGAGGCGAGAAACATGGACTGCAGTAGTCCGGGCCACAGTCGCCCCTGCCCCCGCATGCTCTCGTACACCTCCGGCACGCGGTAACAACCTTTCCTGCGAACGCTCCGTCAGGCGCTCCGTGGTGCGCTCAACCATGCCCTGACGCAAGCGACTTGACGCACCGTCATGTCAGCGCGACGCCCGAGACCGGCCTTGTCCCGGCTCGCGCCGCCGTGCGGCCCGGTGTCGCGCGTCCGCAGGGGGGATTACTGCTGCGTGCCCCCTGACGGCCCCCTCAAGGCAGGGGGCGGGGAGGACCCACCATGGCGAACGCCATGCTCGACCCGAAGGTTCCCGCCGCTCGCAGCGCGGTGCTGGACGACGCGCACATCGGTGACATCAAGGGTGCCCTCGGCACCATCAGGCTGGACGACGACGCGCCCCGCCGGGGCCTCTCGGTGCGGCTGAAGACGCTGCTGGCGATCATCGGCCCGGGCCTGATCGTCATGGTCGGCGACAACGACGCCGGCGCCTTCTCCACCTACGGCCAGGCCGGCCAGAACTACGGCACCCAGCTGCTGTGGACCCTGCTGATGCTGGTCCCCGTGCTGTACGTCAACCAGGAGATGGTGCTGCGCCTCGGCGCCGTCACCGGCGTCGGCCACGCGCGGCTGATCCTGGAGCGCTTCGGCAGGTTCTGGGGCGCGTTCAGCGTCATCGACCTCTTCCTGCTCAACGCCCTGACCCTGGTGACCGAGTTCATCGGCGTCACCCTCGCGGCCGGCTACCTCGGCCTGCCGAAGGCCGCCTCGGTGGTCCTGGCCGCCGCGATCATCATCGCCTCGGCGTTCACCGGCTCCTTCCAGCGCTTCGAGCGGGTCGCCGTCACGCTGTGCGCCGGCTCGCTGCTGCTGGTGCCGATCTACTTCATGGTCCACCCGAAGACCTCGCAGATGGCCCACGACTTCGTGGTGCCGAGCATGCCGGGCGGTTCGGGCCGGCTCGCGGCGGTCATGCTGGTGATCATCTCCATCGTCGGCACCACCGTCGCCCCCTGGCAGCTGTTCTTCCAGCAGTCGTACGTCATCGACAAGCGCATCACCCCGCGTTTCATGAGGTACGAGAAGGTCGACCTGTGGATCGGGATCGCCGTGGTCATCGTCGGCGCCGCCGCGATGATGGGCCTCACCGCCGCCGCGTTCGCGGGTACCGACGGCTTCGGCCAGTTCTCCGACGCGGCCGCCGTCGCCAGGGGCATCGAGGACAAGGCCGGCCGCCTGGCCGGTGTGCTGTTCGCCGTCGCCCTGCTGGACGCCTCGATCATCGGCGCCTTCGCGGTCTCGCTCTCCACCGCCTACGCCGTCGGCGACGTCTTCGGCATCAAGCACTCGCTGCACCGCGGCGTGAAGGGTGCCAAGGGCTTCTACGGGATCTACGCCGGCCTGGTCGTGGTCGCCGCGGCGATCACGCTGCTGTCCACCGAGTACACCCAGGGCCTGATGACGCAGTTCGTCCAGGTGCTCGCCGGCGTGCTGCTGCCCTCCGCGACCGTCTTCCTGCTGCTGCTCTGCAACGACAAGGCCGTCCTCGGCCCGTGGGTCAACGGCCCGAAGACGAACGCCTTCACCTCGGCCGTGGTCGGCGTGCTGGTCATGCTGTCGCTCATCCTGACCGCCGCCGTCGTCTGGCCGGACATCAGCTCGGACGCGATCCTGTGGATCATGGCCGGCTGCGGCGTGGCGGGCGTGCTGGTCGCCGGGTACTTCTTCACCTTCGGCCGCAGCGGCACCAAGGAGGACCCGATCGACCGCACCGGGCGCGGGAACTGGCGGATGCCCCCGCTGGAGTCCCTGGAGAAGCCGGTCATGTCCACCGCCCGCAAGGTCGGCATGGGCGCCCTGCGTGCCTACCTGCTGATCGCGATGATCATGGTCATCATCAAGGTCGTCCAGACCGCCCTGGGGCACTGAGCCGCCGGAAGCCCACCGAACGGACGGGGGCGGGCTGAGGTCCCGCCACCCGTCCGTTCCGTTCCTCCCCCTCCCGTCCGCCCGCAGTCTCTCCGTAGGAGGTGCCGCCGTGCACACCCTGACCACCGCCGAGTTCCTGGTCCGGCTGGCCACCGGCGTCGCCTGCGGCGCCCTGATCGGCGTCGAACGCCAGTGGCGCGCCCGGATGGCCGGCCTGCGCACCAACGCCCTGGTCGCCGCCGGCGCCACCCTGTTCGTCCTCTACAGCGAGGCCGTCGGCGACACGGGCAGCCCCACCCGGGTCGCCTCGTACGTCGTCTCCGGCATCGGCTTCCTCGGCGGTGGCGTCATCCTGCGCGACGGCGCCGGCGTCCGCGGCCTCAACACCGCCGCCACGCTGTGGTGTTCGGCCGCCGTCGGGGTGCTCGCCGCGTCCGGCAAGCTCCGACTCGCCGTCCTCGGCACCCTCGCCGTGCTCGCCGTGCACCTGGTGCTGCGCCCGGCCGGGCGGCTGCTCGACCGCGCCCCGCAGGCCGGCAGCGACCCGGACTCCACCAACCGCGCGACCGTCCACCTGGAGTGCGACCGCAAGTCCGAGGCGCACATCCGGGCCCTGCTGCTCCAGTCCCTCGCCGCCTCCGGGCTCACCCCGACCGGCCTGCGCGCCCGCCGCGCCGACACCGGCGAGGCCACCAGCCTGCGCGCGACCGTCGCCGTCCCCGGCCAGGTCGCCCCCGCGCTGGAGCAGGTCGTCACCCGGCTCTCCCTCGAACCGGGCGTTCGCGACCTCCACTGGCGCGTCGAGGACGAATCGGACGACCCCGGCGCCCCGGCGCTCGCGTGAGGGAGTAGAACGGAAGGACCGTCAGACCGCCCACCACCAGGAGGCCCGATGCTCACGCCCGACCCCAGGCACGGGCCGCTCGTGCCGCTGCTGCTGGTGCTCACCGTCGTCACCGGCGTGGTAGACGCGGTCAGCTACCTCGCGCTCGGGCACGTCTTCGTCGCCAACATGACCGGCAACGTGGTGTTCCTCGGCTTCGCCCTGGCGGGCGCGGCCAACCTCTCCGCGACCGCCTCGCTGGCCGCCCTCGCGGCCTTCCTCGCCGGCGCCCTGGCCGGCGGGCACCTCGCCGGACGCCTGCCCGAGCACCGGGGACGGCTGCTACGGGCGGCGGTCGTGGCCCAGGCGGCGCTCGTCGTCGCGAGCACCGTCCTGGCGGTGGCGGCCGGGCACACCGCCGGCCCGGTCCGCTACGCGCTGATCGGGCTGCTCGCCCTGGCGATGGGCGGCCAGAACGCGGTGGTGCGCTCGCTGAAGGTGCCCGACCTGACGACGACGGTGCTGACCATGACGATCACCGCCCTCGCCGCCGACCGCTCCGGCCCCCGCCGGCTGGCCTCCGCGGTCTGGATGCTCGCCGGGGCCCTGCTGGGCGCCCTGCTCGTCCTCCACGCGAACGTCCCGACGGCGCTGGCCCTGGCCTCGGCCCTCCTGATCGCCGTCGCGGCCGTCCTCCACCGCCCCTCCCGCACCACCCCGCCCTGGGCGGCGCGGCCCTGACCGGGGCGTGTCTCAGGGGTGGTAGATCTCCTTCATCGCCGTGATCTTCCCCTGCTCGTTGCGGTGGACCGCGAAGTAGGGCGTGCTGGCCAGCTTGTACGTGGCCAGCTCGGCCGGCGTGATGGTGCGCTCCTTCGTGCCCTTGCCGGTGAACTCGACCACCTGCACCACCGCGTTCCTCGTCAGCTGATAGCCCGTGGCGTCGCCGGTGGGCGTGTACTCGACGAGCTCCTCGTTCTCCGCCTGGTAGCCGCAGCTCACCGGTGTCAGGTTCACCTTGGTCACCCCGCCCGTGGTGGTCGCGGAGTCGAACTTGACGAAGTCCGGCCGGGCCGGGTCGGGGTGACAGGGCTTGAGCGCGGCCGAGGCGGTCGGTGCGGGCGTGGCGGGTGCCGCGCTCGCCGTGGGGGCGGGTGCGGGTGCTCCGGAGGCGGCCGTGGTGGGCGCCGGCGGGGCGGCCGCGGGCGCGGGGTCCGGGTCGTCCGGCCCGCAGCCGGTGACGAGTGCGGCCAGGCCGAGCGCGAGCGCGGCGGCCAGAGCGGTGCGACGGTTGTTCATGTGCGGTCCCCCGGGTGCGGTTGGCTGACGGGGGAGACGCGGATCGGCCCCGGTCGGTTTCAGTCGTCCTGCCGGTGGCCCGCGCGGCCGCTCCAGAGGGGTTCGAGCCGGGCCCAGGAGCGCGTCCAGGACTCGTCGGACCGCCGTTCGAGGGCACGGAGCCGGAGCCGGAGCCCGACGACGACGAGCGCCACGAGGGCGAGCAGGGTGCCGGCGCCGATGCAGGCGGCGGAGACGGCGACGGCGGCACGGTCGAGCGGGGGAGCGGCGACGGCGCCGCCGGGGTCGACCCAGATGCGGACGGTGCTGCCGACGGCCGCCGTCCGGGGCGCCTGGACGGTGCCGGTGTGCGGCTGCCCGTCGGGGTACGTCCAGCCGGCCTCGGCCTCGACGCGGCTGTCGTACCCGCCGCCGGCGAACCGGCCGCCGGAGGAGCCGTGTTGGGGCGGCCCGAGCACGACGGCGTCGACCTGGTGGAACCGGCCGTGGTCGGCGGAGGCCTGGGATGCGGCGGAGCGGTAGCTGGCGAGGGCGCCGGCGGTGGCGAGGGCGAGGGAGAGCAGCAGTCCCAGGGCGGCGACGGTCCAGGCGCGGGCGCGGGAGCGGTCCACGGACCGGGCGAGCGGTTCGCGCCGTCCGCCGAGGGCCCGTCGCAGCTGGCGGCCGATCCGCCGCGGGAGCGACGCGGGCCGGGCCGGGCGGGGGCTGCTGGACACGATGACGGCTCCTCAGAAGCGGTGGGGCTGTGTGGTGGTGAGCGGCGTTCCGTTACCCAATGTCCACCCCGTGCCCGCCCGGGCACAAGTGCCGTGCGGGTTCGCACGAACGCGGCGCGTGACGGCCGGGCACCGGTGGCGGTGGAGGTGGCGGCGGCCGCGACGGCCGGAACCGGGTGACCGGAACGGGACGTTCGGCCCTCGGCAGGGCGGTGCGGGCGGGGCAGGCTTGGTTCCGGTCGCGCCTCCCGTGCCTGGGCGCGGCCGGCCCGGTTCGCGTGGGGGCGTCGGGCCGTGGTGTGCGGCAGGGGGCGGGTGTGGGGCCCGCCCCCTGCCCGCCGTGTCCGGGGTTCTGACGTCGCGCCAGGTCACCGGCTTGTTCTCGCCGGATATACACTCAGAGTATACGCGTGGGGTATGGTCCTCCCCATGAGTGTTCCCTTGACCCTGCTCGGGCTCCTGGAACGGGAGCCGAGCCACGGCTACGACCTCAAGCGCGACTACGACGCCCTGTTCGGCCGCGGCAAGCCCCTCCCGTACGGCCAGGTCTACGCGACGCTCGGCCGCCTCGCCCGCGACGGCAAGGTGGTCGCCGGCGAGGCGGAGCCCGGTGACGGACCCGAGCGCAAGCGCTACGTGATCACCGAGACCGGCGCTACGGAGTTCGAGACCTGGCTGACCGAACCCGTCGCGCCCGAACCCAACCTGCAGAGCACCCTGTTCACCAAGGTCGTGCTCGCCCTGATGCTCGGCCGCGACGCCCAGGACTACCTGGACACCCAGCGCGCCGCCCACCTGCGCCGGATGCGCGAGCTCACCGACCTGCGCCGCACCGGCCCCCTGGTGGACGCCCTGCTCGCCGACCACGGCCTGTTCCACCTGGAGGCGGACCTGCGCTGGATCGACCTCACCGCCGCCCGCCTGGGCGCCCTCGCCGCGGAGGTGCGGCGATGACCGCCGTGATCGAGGCCCGCGACATAGCCCTGTCCTTCGGGGAGACGCCCGCGCTGCGCGGGGCCAGTCTCTCGGTCGAGGCCGGCGAGGTGCTGGCCGTCATGGGCCCGAGCGGTTCGGGCAAGTCGACGTTATTGCACTGCCTGGCCGGCATCCTGGTGCCCGACGCCGGAGAGGTGCACTTCGACGGACAGCGGATCGACACCATGGCCGAGGCCCAGCGCAGCGCGCTGCGCCGGGACCGCTTCGGCTTCGTGTTCCAGTTCGGCCAGCTGGTGCCGGAGTTGACGGCCGAGGAGAACGTCGCCCTGCCGCTGCTGCTGAACGGCGTGCGCCGCGCCGCCGCGCTGGCCGACGCCCGGCCGTGGTTCGCCCGGCTCGGCCTGGACGGCCTGGAGAAGCGCCGCTCCGGTGAGCTGTCGGGCGGTCAGGCGCAGCGCGTCGCCCTGGCCCGCGGTCTGGTGGCCCGCCCGCAGGTGCTGTTCGCCGACGAGCCGACCGGCGCCCTGGACTCGCTGACCGGCGAGCAGGTGATGGACCTGATGGTCGTCTCGGCCCGCGAGCAGGGCACGACCGTCGTCCTGGTCACCCACGAGCCCCGTGTCGCCGCCTACGCCGACCGCGAGGCGATCGTGCGCGACGGCTCGGCCCGGGTGCTCCCGGCGGGACCGTCGGCGGGGCAGGCGGCCCGGCCGTCGACGGGACCGGTGGCGCCGTGATCGCCTTCTCGCTCCGCCTGGCCGTCAGCGGCGGCCGGGAGGCGCTGGCCCGGCTGGCGATGATCGCGGCGGCCGTCGCGATCGGCGTCGGCCTGCTGCTCTCCACGCTCGCGAGCGTCAACGCGATCGGCCGGGCCAACGAGCGCCAGCTGTGGATGAATTCGGGCACCAGGAGCCGTGCCGAGGCGCCGGCCGCCGTCGACCCGCTCTGGTGGTACGCGCACGGCGACTTCTACGACGGCAAGGAGGTCTTCGAGGTCGAGGTCGCCCCGACCGGGCCCGCCTCGCCCGTCCCGCCGGGTCTGACCGGACTCCCGGCCCCCGGCGAGTACTTCGCCTCGCCCGCGCTGGAGAAGCTGCTGCGCGACGTCCCGGCCGTCCAGCTGGGCGACCGCTTCCCCGGCCGGCTGGCCGGCACCCTGGGCGACGCGGCGCTGCCCTCCCCGGACAGCCTGACGGTCGTCATCGGCCGCACGGCGGACCAGGTCAAGGCGGGGCCGCGGGCCCGGCAGATCACGACGATCGCCACCACCCTGCCCGCCGACTGCGACAACGACTGCTTCGGCCACGGCGTGCGCGGCGACGCGATGACGCTCATCCTCACCGTGGTGGCCGGCGCGCTGATCTTCCCGGTGCTGATCTTCATCGGCACCGCGACCCGGCTGTCCGCCGCCACCCGCGAGCAGCGCTTCGCCGCGATGCGGCTGGTGGGCGCGACTCCCCGGCAGGTCTCGGTGATCTCGGCGGTCGAGTCCACGGTCGCGTCGGTGGCCGGGACGGCGCTCGGCTTCGCGCTCTACGCGGCGCTGCGCCCGCTGGTGGCCGACGTCCCGTTCACCGGGAGCCGGTTCTTCACCTCCGACCTGACCCTGACCGCCCCGCAGGTGCTCGGTGCCGTGGTGGGCGTGCCCGTGGCGGCGGCGCTCGCCGCCCGGTTCGCGCTGCGGCGGGTCACGATCTCGCCGCTGGGCGTCTCCCGCCGGGTGACGCCGAAGCCGCCGCGCGCCTGGCGGGTGGTCCCGCTGCTGGCCGGGCTCGGCGAGCTCGGCTACTTCGTCGACCACCGCCCGCCGACCACCAACGGTCAGTCGGCGGCGTACCTGACCGGCTTCCTGCTGGTGATGCTCGGCCTCGTGGTCGCCGGTCCGTGGCTGACGATGGTCGGTGCCCGGGCGGTGGCCCGGCGGACCAGCCGGCCGGCCTCGCTCATCGCGGTGCGCCGCCTCGCGGACGATCCGAAGGCCGGGTTCCGCGCGGTGGCGGGCCTGGTGCTGGCGCTGTTCGTGGTCACCTCGACGGTGAGCGTCATCGGCACGATCAACGCCAACCGCGGTGCGCTGAGCGGCGATCCCGAGGTCCGCAAGGCCGTCGTCCACGCCCCGTCGTTCGACCTGTTCCGCTCGGACGTGATGGGCGCCGTGCCCGACTCCCTGCTCGCCGCCGCGCGCGCCGTGCCGGGCTTCCGCGGCCTGGCGCTGGCCCACGACAACCCGGCCGGGTTCGGCCGGGAGTACCACGGCTCCCAGCCCGTGCCCGCGCCCGCGCTGGTGCTCTGCTCGGAGCTGGCGCAGGTCCCGGTGATCGGTCACTGCGCGCCGGGCGCGGCCGTCGCCCTCGTCCCGCTCTGGCAGTTCGTCGATCTGCGGGAGGCGAGCTCCCAGGAGTGGCCCGCGGCTCCGGTCTCCGCGCAGGACGCCGCCGCGCTGCCGGTGCGCATGGTCTACACGACCACCGACGGCTCGTCGGCGGCCATGGAACAGCTGCGGACGCTCTTCACCAGGGCCTACCCGACGTACGAGGCGCGGATGGCCGTCGACTGGGGCACCGTGTCGCAGAAGCAGCTCCAGGGCTGGCGCCAGCTCGCGAACGTCGTCCTGCTGACCACCCTGCCGATCGCCGGGTGCAGCCTCGCGGTGAGCGTGGTCGCCGGACTCTCCGACCGCAGGCGGCCGTTCGCCATCCTGCGGCTGACCGGGGCGCCGCTGCGGTTGCTGCAACGGGTGATCGGGCTGGAGAGCGCGCTGCCGCTGCTGGTGGTCGCGGCGGTCTCGATCGGGACGGGCTTCGCGGCGGCGGCGATGTTCCTCAAGTCGCAGATGGAGTACGACCTGGTGTCGCCGGGCGCGCTCTACTGCGGGCTCACGGGCTTCGGCCTGCTCGCCTCGCTCGGCATCATCGCCTCGACGCTGCCGCTGCTGAGGCGGATCACCGGGCCGGAGGCGGCGCGCAACGGCTGACCGGCGGCCGGTTGTTCGGTGTCCCGGGGCGGCAGGGGAGCCCCGGGACACCGGCGCGTTCGGGCTCAGCCGATCCGGTAGCCGTGCGTGCCGGGGCGGCGCACCCCGTCCATGCCCGGCAGCCACGCGCCGAGGACGAGGGCGGACGGGTAGAACATGGGCTCCGGCAGGGCGTCCACCGGGAAGCGCTCCCAGCCCGCGCACGCGTGCGGCTCGGTGACCAGCGCCTCGGCGAGGCTCGGCGGTGCCAGCACGGCGGCGGTCAGCCGGGGCCGGCCGAGCTCGTGATCGAGCAGCACGGCCAGCACCCGCATCCCGTCGGCCGGCAGCACGATGCCGGTCTCCTCGGCGAGTTCGCGCGCCGCCGCCTGCTCGAAGGACTCGCCCGGGGCCTCCACCTTCCCGCCCGGCAGGCTCCAGGTGGGCGGCTCCCCGGCGGTCGTGCGGCGCCCGAGCAGCACCCGGCCGTCCCCGGTGGGCACGATCACGCCGGCGCCGAGCATCGGCGCGACCGCCGGGGCGGGCACCGTCGGTGCGGTTGCTGAGGAGGTCAACTCGCGGTCTCCTTCGGGGGTTACCAGTTGGCGCGCTCGTAGTCCTTGAGGAAGCAGCCGTACAGGTCCTCGCCCTGCTCGCCGCGCACGATCGGGTCGTAGACCCGGGCCGCGCCGTCGACCAGGTCGAGCGGGGCGTGGAAGCCCTCGTCCGCCAGGCGCATCTTGTCCGGGTGCGGGCGCTCGTCGGTGATCCAGCCGGTGTCGACGGCGGTCATCAGGATGCCGTCGCTCTGGAACATCTCCTGCGCGCTCGTGCGGGTCAGCATGTTGAGCGCGGCCTTCGCCATGTTGGTGTGCGGGTGGCCGGCGCCCTTGTAACCGCGGGAGAAGACGCCCTCCATCGCGGACACGTTCACCACGTACTTGCGGCGCGACGCGGACGCGGCCATCGCCGGGCGTAGCCGGCTGATCAGGATGAACGGCGCGGTGGAGTTGCAGAGCTGCACCTCCAGCAGCTCCATCGGGCCGACCTCCGAGACGGTCTGCACCCAGCTGTTGGTGTCCGCGAGGTCGGGCACCAGGCCGCCGGCGTCGATCGCGGTGCCGGCCTCGATCCGGGCGGGCGTCGCCGAGCCGGTGACGAGCGCGAGCGAGGTGACGTCCTCGGCGGCCAGCCGCTGTTCGGCACCGCTCCCCTGGTGGGGGAGCGCGGGCAGGTCGACGCTGCCGCTGCCGAAGCGGCCGATCGTGGTCGCCTGGGGGAGCTCGCCGGCCGGCAGCGGCGCGGACTCGGCGGCGACCAGCTCGCGGTAGGACTCCGGCGGGCGGCGCACGGTCTGCGCGGCGTTGTTGATCAGGATGTCCAGCGGGCCGTCGGCGGCGACCTCGTCGGCCAGCGCCATGACCTGGGCCGGGTCGCGCAGGTCGATCCCGACGATCTTGAGGCGGTGGATCCACTGGTCGCTGTCGGGCATCGCCTTGAAGCGGCGGATCGCGTCGTTGGGGAAGCGGGTGGTGATCGTGGTGTGGGCGCCGTCGCGCAGCAGCATCAGCGCGATGTACATGCCGATCTTGGCCCGGCCGCCGGTGAGCAGCGCGCGCTTGCCGGTGAGATCGGCGCGGGCGTCCCGACGGGCCCGGTTGAGCGTCGCGCAGGGCTGGCACAGGTTGTGGTAGAAGGCGTCGACCTCGACGTACCGCTTCTTGCAGGTGTAGCAGGAGCGGGGCCGCTCCAGGATGCCCGCGATCTCGGTCGTGGTGACGGTGGTGAGGCCGAACGCGCCGGCCGTCTCGTCGTCGATCCGGGTGGGCGCGCCGGTGGCGGTGCGGGCGGTGACCGCGCGGTCGTTGGCGGTCTTGCGGGCCCGGGTCTCCTGGCGGCGGCGCTGCTTGAGCGTGCGGAATATGCCGCCGACGGCCTGGCGGACGGTGATCGCGTCCGGGTGGTCGACGTGCAGCTCGTCCAGCTCCGCGATCACCTCGAGACAGAGCCTCAGGCGTTCGGGGTCGAGGCCGGGACCGTAGTCGGTCTCCTCTCCGGTCTCCTCCCCGGTGTCCTTCACCAGGCCCTCTTCGAGGTGCTGTGCCGCTACTTGCTGATCGATGCCCACGCCCGCTGCCGTTTCCCGTTTCGCCTCGCCGTTACCGCGTGAATGCTACGGGAGTCGCCCCGGCCGGGGCGAAAAGTCGATCGTTTGGATGATCATCCAAGTCTACGCGCGAAGCTTTGATCTTGGTTTGTGCACAGCGCCAGCAATCGTCCCCGAACTGGCTTTTGTCCCGACCCTCCCGGAGAATCGAATGTTGGGTGCCGGGCGCCCGAGTGCGCCCCGGCGGCACCGCCGCAACCGCACCCGAGGTGTACCTTCTCCCAGCCAGAGAGCCCCATTTCATGCGCTTCCTGAACGACCTCAAGCCCTCGTACGACCTGACGTACGACGACGTCTTCATGGTCCCCAGCCGTTCCGCCGTGGGCTCCCGGCAGGCAGTCGACCTCTCCTCGAACGACGGGACCGGCACCACCATCCCGCTGGTCGTCGCCAACATGACCGCCATCGCGGGCCGCCGGATGGCCGAGACCGTCGCCCGCCGCGGCGGCCTGGTCGCCATCCCCCAGGACATCCCCACCGAGGTCATCGCCGAGGTCATCGCCTGGGTCAAGCGCCGCCACCTGGTGTTCGACACCCCGATCACCCTCGCCCCCGGCGCCACCGTCGCCGAGGCCCTGTCGCTGCTGCCCAAGCGCGCGCACGGCGCCCTCGTGGTCGTCGAGGACGGCAAGCCCGTGGGTGTCGTCACCGACTCCGACTGCCAGGGCGTCGACCGCTTCACCAGCCTCGCCGACATCATGTCCCGCGACCTGCTGCTCCTCGACGAGGACGTCGACCCGCGCGCCGCCTTCGAGAAGCTCTCCGAGGCCCACCGCAAGCTCGCCCCGGTCGTCGACGCCGAGGGCCGCCTCGTCGGCATCCTCACCCGCAAGGGCGCGCTGCGCGCCACCCTGTACACCCCGGCCGTCGACGCCGCCGGCAAGCTGCGGATCGCCGCCACCGTCGGCATCAACGGTGACGTGGCCGGCAAGGCCAAGGCCCTCATCGAGGCCGGCGCCGACGTGCTGGTCGTCGACACCGCACACGGCCACCAGGAGAGCATGATCAGCGCCCTGCGCGCCGTGCGCGGCCTGGACCCGCAGATCCCGATCGTGGCCGGCAACGTCGTCTCCGCCGCGGGCGTGCGCGACCTCGTCGAGGCGGGCGCCGACATCCTCAAGGTCGGTGTCGGCCCGGGCGCCATGTGCACCACCCGCATGATGACCGGCGTCGGCCGCCCGCAGTTCTCCGCCGTCCTGGAGTGCGCCGCCGAGGCGCGCCGGCACGGCAAGCACGTGTGGGCCGACGGCGGCGTCCGCCACCCGCGCGACGTCGCCATGGCGCTGGCCGCCGGCGCCTCCAACGTGATGATCGGCTCCTGGTTCGCCGGTACCTACGAGTCCCCGGGCGACCTCCAGACCTCCGCCGACGGCCGCCAGTACAAGGAGAGCTTCGGCATGGCCTCGGCCCGCGCCGTGAGCAACCGCACCGCCCAGGACTCCACCTACGACCGTGCCCGCAAGGCGCTGTTCGAGGAGGGCATCTCGCACTCCCGGATGTTCATCGACCCGGCCCGCCCGGGCGTCGAGGACCTGATCGACTCGATCGTGGCCGGCGTGCGCAGCTCCTGCACCTACGCGGGTGCCAACACGCTGGAGGAGTTCCACGAGAAGGCGATCGTCGGCGTCCAGAGCGCGGCCGGCTACGCCGAGGGCAAGCCGCTGCACTCCAGCTGGGCCTGATCCGCACGGGCGGAGCGCCCGCCCGCCCCGGTGCTGTCGGCGGTGCTTGCGTCGACGTGTCCGACCACCGGCCGGTTCCGCGCTTCGGGGAGCCGGCCGGCGGCCGTTCCGGTGGCCGGGTCGTCGTCCAGGCCGTCGTCGAGGCCTTCGTCGAGGCCTTCGTGCAGGCCGTGGTGGAGCCCGAGCGGCAGCAGGAGCGCGCGGCCGAGCAGCCCGACCGAGCCGTCCAGCGCGGCGGCGAAGGCGTGCGCGGCGCACGGCACCCGGCGCAGCTCCCACAACGCCCGCACCGCCGACCAGGCCGCCTCGCGGGCGGCGTCCACCGACCAGGCGCCCAGCAGGTGCGCGAGCGGTGCGGCCGGCTCCGGCAGCCCGTGCGCGCCCAGCAGCTGCTCCCGGACGGCGGCCTCCACCTCGGCGAGCACCCCGTTGACCCGGTGGTAGTCGTCCTCGACGTCCTCCGGTCCGCAACCGAGCCGCCCGCACGTGTCCAGGACGGCCAGCGGGAGGTCGTGCTGGATGTGGGCGTTCATCCCGGCCAGGGCGAACTGCAGCGGGTGCACTCCGGCGTGGGCGCGCAGCTCGAACAGTGGCCGCCAGCAGGCGGGCGGCTCCCGCCCGGCGGCGTCGGCCGCCACCGCGAGCAGGTATCGCCCCGCGAACACCACGTCCAGCTCGGCCACAGCCGCCGGATCGGCGAAGTACGGACCGCCGAGCCGCTCCCGGACGGCCTCCGTGACGGTGAGGTAGGCCCGGTTGAACACCGCCACCCCGTCCTCCGGCGGCAGCCCCCGCCCCGAGCGCTCGCAGACGGGCGACCACCCCGTCGACGGTGCCGTCCGTCGCTCCGCCGCCCGCCGCCGTGCCGTTCGCTCCTGTGCTCGCCGCCGCACCGGGCATGCGCCACCCTCCGATGTCGATCGTGCACTGATCGCATCATCGTGGCAGTGCTCCCGGCCGCCCGGAGCGCGCGGCGCGCAGCCGACCGGGGGACAGCGGCGTCAGCCCAGCTCGTACTCCAGGACGTAGGTGTGCGCGCCGTCCTCGCCGACGGTCAGGTGGAACTCCCCGGTGAGCCCGGCCAACTCGCCCGAGCCGGAGCCCGGGACGACGCGTATCGTCACACCGGTGGTGTCCCAGGCGGCGTGCTGGAGCACGAACGAGCCCTTCCGCCCGTCCAGTTCACCCGTCACGTGCTCCACCGCGACGTACGAGGCCGGCGCGCCCGCGGCGTCCCCCACGGACGTCATCCGCACCTCGCTCGTGCCGGTGATCCCGCCCGTGAACGTCTTGGCGATCCGGATCCGGCCGAACGCCGCACCCGCCCGCTCCTCCGTCTCGACCGGCTCGAAGGCGGTCAGCTCGAACGCCCCGCTCGCCCTGTGCCCCATGGCCCGCTCCCCTCGACGAACGTCTCCGCGACCGACACCCCGCCGACCGCGATCAGAGCCTTGCACACGGCACTGACAATCGCGCCCCGCGCGATGAATTCCCTGGTCAGCGCTCCGCGCGCTGCTCCCAGCGGACAGCGAGCAGCGCCGCGTCGTCCGCGAGCCCGGCCGGTCCCACCCAGTCGTCGACGTCCGCCAGCACGCCGTCCAGCAGGTCCGCCGGCTGCCCCGCGTGCACGCCGGGCACCCGTTCCGCCAGCGGGTAGAACACTCCGTCGGCATTCCGGGCCTCCGAGACCCCGTCGGTGTACAGGAGCAGCAGATCGCCCGGTCGCGGCGCGAAGCGCCCCACCGGGTACCGGCCGCCGGTCAGCCCGAGCAGTCCCAGCGGCGGCGCCGCCTCCTCCGGCTCCAGCTCGCTCACCACGCCCGCGCGGCGCAGCAGGGGGTGCGGATGGCCGCAGTTCACGACAGTCACCGGCTCCCGGCCGGTCGGCACGCTCAGCAGCAGCGCGGTCGCGAACCGTCCGTCGCCCGGCCGCGCGGCGAGCGCCGCGTCCAGGCGCTCCGCGAGCCGCCCGAGGTCGGGCTCGGTCCGCGCGCCCTCCCGGAACACCCCCAGCACGTCCGCCGCCGTCTCCACCGACGGCAGCCCGTGCCCCTGGACGTCCCCGAGCAGGATCCGCACCCCGAACCTGGTGTCGAGGACGGCGTACAGGTCCCCGCCGATCCGCGCCTCGGCCGCCGCCGCCACGTACCGCACGGCCAGCCGCAGCCGGCCGATCCGCTCCGGCGGCGGCCGCAGCAGAGCCCGCTGCGCCGCCTCGGCCACCGTGCGGACCTGGAACAGCTCCCGCTCGCGCGCCGCCACGAGCAGCACGTTGGCGGCGCTGGCCAGCGTCGCGGCGAGGACGGTCACCAGCACGCTGATCCGGACGGCCGTCGGCAGCCGCTCGTTGGCGGTCTCCAGCGCGCCCACCGCCAGCAGTGCCGCCGCACCGACCAGGAGCGGCACCCGCGCCTTCCTGGTGGTGGCCCCGGCCAGCACCGGAGCGACCGCGAGCAGTGGCGAGAGCGTCGTGCCGGGCCCGCTCACCAGGTCGGCCACGATGGTCCCGGCCAGCAGCAGGAACGCGCCGTACAGCAACCCCCGTGTCCGCCGCGGCAAGTGCAACGGCGGCAAGTCCCCCGGCTCGTCCTCCTCCTCGATCACCCCTCCACTTTCCCCGCGCCCCCGAAACCCGGCACCTCGACCCGCCGTGCGCCACCCGCGCGGACAGGGGACTCCGGCTGCGCCCCCGTCGGCCGGGCCGTCAGCCGCCCGACTAGGCTGGGGGACCGAGATGAGACGCAAGAGCCGCCGCCCGGCCTCCCCCCTCCCGCAGCGCAACGGTGTGGACCCCGTGCACCTGCGGCTGCCGATCGAGGGGCCCTGGGAGACCGTCCGGGCGTACCTCGTCGAGCGGCTCGCCGCCGTCGGCGCGGCGCGCGTCGACGCCGCGCTGCACGGACGGGAGATCGTGGGCGAGGACGGGCCGGTCGCGCCGGACGAGCCGTTCCGGCCCGGTGGACACCTGTGGTTCTACCGGGACCTCCCCGACGAGGTCCGGGTGCCGTTCGAGCTCGCCGTCGTGCACCGCGACGAGCACCTGGTCGTCGTCGACAAGCCGCACTTCCTGGCCACCACCCCGCGTGGCAAGCACGTCGTCGAGACGGCCCTGTCGCGGCTGCGGCACGGCCTCGACCTGCCCGCGCTCAGCCCCGCGCACCGGCTCGACCGCCTCACCGCCGGGCTCGCCCTGTTCGTCGTGCGGCCCGAGGAGCGCGGCGCGTACCAGACGCTCTTCCGCGACCGGCTGGTCCGCAAGGAGTACGAGGCCGTCGCGCATTTCGACCCCGGGCTGGACCTGCCGCGTACCGTCCGCAGCCACATCGTGAAGGAGCGCGGGGTGATCGCGGCCCGGGAGCTCGACGCCCCGCCGAACAGCGAGAGCCGGATCGACCTGCTGGAGCGGCGCGACGGGCTCGGCCGCTACCGGCTCCGGCCGCTCAGCGGGCGCACGCACCAGCTGCGGCTGCACATGTCCGGCCTCGGCGTGCCGATCCTGGGCGACCCGGTGTACCCGGTGGTGCTGCCCGAACCGGCCGCGGACGACTTCCGTCGGCCGCTCCAACTGCTCGCCTCCGTCGTGGAGTTCACCGATCCCGTGACCGGTCGCGAGCACCGCTTCGAGAGCCGGCGCACCCTGGCCGCCTGGACCGACCCGGAGAGCTGGGCGGCCGGGGCCGAGGGCTCCTGACGGTCTAACCCCAGCGCCCTAGGACCATCGGACGACCGGGTCCCGGTCCCGGTGGCCGATCCGGGGCCCGGACGCCCGGGGCGATCGTGGGGGCATGAACGCAGCACAGCGCACCGCGCCCACCACTCCCACCACTCCCGCCCGCGTCGCCGTCGTCACCGGGGCCTCCCGGGGGCTCGGCCTGGCCCTCGCCGAGGCGCTCGCCGCCGACGGGTGGCAGCTGGTGATCACCGCCCGCGGCGCCGCAGGGCTCGCCGCCGCCGAGGCCCGGCTGGGCGCCGTCACCAGGGTCGTCGCGCTGCCCGGCACGCTCGTGGACGACGACCACCGCACCCGCCTCGCCGAGGCCGCCGCCGGGCTCGGCGGCGCGAGCCTCCTGGTCAACAACGCCGGGACCCTCAACGGCACGGACGACGTCCGCGCCGAACCGCTGCCCCGGCTCGCCGACGCGCCGCTGCCCGAACTCCTGGAGACGTTCGAGGTCAACGCCCTCGCCCCGATCGCGCTCACCCAGCTCGTCCTGCCGCAGCTGCGCGCCCACGGCGGCGCGGTGCTGAACATCAGCTCCGACGCGGCCGTCGTGCCGTACGTCGGCTGGGGCGGCTACGGTGCGAGCAAGGCGGCGCTCGACCTCGCCACCGCCGTACTCGCCCGGGAGGAGCCGGAGTTGCGCGTCTGGGCGGTCGATCCCGGCAGCATGCGGACCTCGATGCTGCAGGCCGCGAGCCCCGGCGAGGACATCTCCGGCGAGCCGCTGCCGGAGGAGGTCGCCCCCGTCCTGCTCGGCCTGCTCAGGGACGGCGCGCCGTCCGGCCGGTACCGGGCGGCGGACCTCGCGGCGGACCGGGCGGCGGACCTCGCAGCGGTCCGAGGTGGGCGATGACCGTCCTCACGGAGCTCGGCCCCGGCTTCACCGTCCCGCCGGAACTCTCCGCCCCCGCACCGGCGGAGGCCCGCGGCCGGGCGCGCGACGGCGTCCGGATGCTGGTCGGCCGGCGCGAGCGCGACACCGCGGAGCACCACCGCTTCACCGACCTGCCCGAAGTGCTGCGCCCCGGCGACCTGCTGGTGGTCAACAACTCCGCGACGATCCCGGCGGCGCTGCCCGGCCGGCTGCCCGACGGAACGCCGGTCGCGCTGCACCTGTCCTCGGCCCAGCCGGACCGACGCGGGGCGTTCCTGGTGGAGTTGCGCCGCGTCGTGCCCGGGAGGGCCGCGGAGTACTACCCGCCCGAGGGCAGTCCGGCCCGCCCGGGGCTGCGGGTCGGCCTGCCGGCCGGCGGTGCCGCCGAGTTGACCACGCCGTTCACCGCCCGCCTCTGGTACGCCGAACTCGACCTCCCCGCAGCGCTGTTGCCGTACCTGTCGCGCCACGGCCGGGCGATCCGGTACGGCTACGTGGACCGCGACTGGCCGATGGAGGCCTACCGGACGGCGTTCGCCACCATCCCCGGCAGCAGTGAAATGCCCAGCGCCGCACGCCCGTTCACGGCGGAGGTGGTCGCCCGTCTGGCCGGCCGCGGGGTGCTGCTCGCGCCGATCACCCTGCACACCGGCGTCGCGTCCCCGGAGGCGCACGAGGCGCCGTACGCGGAGCGGTTCCACGTTCCGGCGGCGACCGCCCGCCTGGTGGGCCACGTCCGGGCGGGCGGCGGCCGGGTGATCGCCGTCGGCACCACCGCGGTGCGGGCGCTGGAGTCCGCCGCCGGCTCGGACGGGGCGGTCCACGAGGCCGACGGCTGGACGGAGTTGGTGATCACCCCGGAGCGCGGGGTCCGTGCGGTCGACGGCCTCCTGACCGGCTGGCACGAGCCGCGAGCCTCCCACCTCAACCTGCTGGCCGCCGTCGCCGGCCTTCCGCTCCTGGCCCGCTGCTACCGCGAGGCCGTCCGGAACCGGTACCTCTGGCACGAGTTCGGTGACGTCAACCTCCTCCTGCCGGACTGAGAGTCGCTCCGTTCCGGCGATCCTGACGAACGGTCAGGCGAAGAGCGTCCGCGCGACGTGGTCGGTGTCGAGGTACTCGCGGACGGCGGTGATCAGTCCGTTCTCGACGGTGAACACGGCCGCGCAGTGGTTCTCGTACGCGCTGCCGTTCGCGGCCGTCCCCTTGGCGGTCCACTCGGCGACGGCCTTCGGGCCGTCCGCGAGGACCTGGGTGAGCGTCACCTCCAGTGGGGCGTCGGGGGCGAACAGGGTGCGCACTCCGCCGAGGAAGTCGCCGAGGATGGCGTCCTTGCCGCGCCAGACCCGCGACAGGGGCAGGGTGCCCGGGTACTCCCAGGTGGCGTCGTCGGCGAAGCAGGCGACGGCGGTGTCGAGGTCGCCCCCGGCGATCGCGGTGACGTAGGCGGTGACGACGGTGCGGGCGTCGAGCTGCTGGTTCACGGTGGCTCCTCTGCTGTCCTCCGGTGGGGCTGTCCCGCCGTGCCACCAGACAACCGCGCCGGCATCGCGCCGGGCCAACAACCGCGGTGCGGGGCCGACAACCGACCATTGTCGTCGCAGGCCGCACGCGGTTCAGGAGGTGCTCGTCGTGCCGGGCGGCAGCTCCAGCTCGAACCAGACCACCTTGCCGTCCCTGGTCCGCCGGGTGCCCCAGCGGTGGGCGAGTTCGTTGACGAGGTGCATGCCGCGCCCGCCCTCGTCTTCGGACCTGGCGTGCCGCATGCGCGGGGCCTCGCCCTCCCGGTCGGCGACCTCGACGGTGAGCATCCGGTTGCAGAACAGCCGCAGCTGGGTGGGGGATCCGGCGTGGATGAGGGCGTTGGTGATGAGTTCGCTGGTGAGCAGCTCGGCCCAGTCGGCGAGGGCGTCGAGCCCCCAGCCGGCGAGCGTCGTGCGGGTGAAGCGGCGGGAGTGCGCGACCATCGCGCGGTCGCCGGTGAGCGGCAGGGTCGCGATCCGGTCCGCGCCGACCGGGCGGACCTGGGCCATGATGACGGCGATGTCGTCCTCGGCGGTGCGGCCGGTGAGTTCGGCGAGGACGGCGTCGCAGGTCCGCTCCAGGGAGCGGCGCCGGTCGGCGATCGTGTGGCAGAGCAGTTGGATGCCCTCGTCGATGTCGTGGCCGCGGCGCTCGACGAGTCCGTCGGTGTAGAGCGCGAGGATGGCCTCCTCGGGGAGGGTGAACTCGACGTTCTCGAACGGGACTCCGCCGACGCCGAGCGGTGCGCCGGGCGGCAGGTCGACCGTCCGGGCCCGCCCGCCGCGGTCGGCGACGACCGGTGGCAGGTGCCCGGCACAGGCGGCGGTGCAGTGGCGGTCGACGGGGTCGTAGACGACGCACACGCAGGTCGCGAACTGCCCGTCCCCGAGCGCGGTGGTGGCCTCGTCGAGCCGGTGCAGGACGCGTGCCGGGTCGAGGTCCAGGGTGATCAACGTGCGTGCGACGGTGCGTAGTTGGCCCATGGTGGCGGCGGCCCGGATGCCGTGCCCCATGACGTCGCCGACGATCAGCGCGACCCGCCCGGAGGGCAGCGGCACGACGTCGAACCAGTCGCCGCCGACCTCGCTGACGACGCTGCTCGGCAGGTAGCGGTAGGCGATGTCCAGGCCGAGGGTGCGGTGGATCTCCTGGGGCAGCAGGCTGCGCTGGAGGGTGAGCGCGGTGTCCCGCTCGCGCCGGTAGAGCCGTCCGTTGTCGATCGCGAGGGCGGTCCGGGCGGCGAGCTCCTCGGCGAGCGACTGGTCGGCCGACCCGAACGGCACCGGGTTGGCGGTGCGGATGAACTCCGCTCCGCCGAGCACGAGTCCGCGCGCCACCAGCGGCACCATCAGGTACGAGTGAACCCCCGCCGCCAGCCCGGGCTCCACCCGGTCGGGCGAGGCGACGATCCGGCGCAGATCGTCCTCGGCGACCTCGGAGACGAGGATCGAGCGCCCGCTGCGCAGGCTCTCGGCGTACAGCGCGGCGGACTGCGACGTCTCGCCGATGGAGTCGGCCGCGCCGGTCATGGTCCCGGACGGGGCGGCCTCGCCGACCGCGACCGCCCGCATCAGCACCGATCCGTCCGTGGGGACGGGCCCGGGCTCCTCGCCGCTGAGCACCGCGTCGCGCAGGTCGACGGTGACGAAGTCGGCGAAGCGCGGGATCACGACCTCCACCAACTCCCGTGCGGTGCGGTGCAGGTCGAGCGTGGTGCCGATCCGGGTGCTGGCCTCGTTGAGCAGCGACAGCCGTTGCTGCGCGGCCCACGCCTCGTCGAGCGCGCGCTGGCGGGCCGCGGCGGCGTCGCGCTCGCGGGTGAACAGCAGCGCGTTGTCGATGGACACGGCCGCCCGCACCGCCAACTCCCCGGCCAGCGCCAGGTCGTCGTCCTCGTAGGGGCGCTCGACGAGGGTGCGGTAGAAACCCGCGACGCCGACCGGAGTGCCGCGCGCGATCAGCGGGACGACCATGAACGAACGGACGTTCTGCTCGCGCACCGCCGCCGTGCGCACCGGGTCGTCGGCGAACCAGGCCAGCCCCTCCGCGTCCATCCGCGGCACCAGCACGGGCTTGCGGTTCGCCAGCGACCAGGCGTACGGCGAGCTGGGCCGGAAACGCTGCACGCCGCCGGTCCGGTCGATCGGGCGCAGGGTGGAGCCGTGCACGGAGTGGAAGGCCATCCGGCGCAGGAGTGCGGAGCCGTCCGGGGAGGGGCGGGCCTCGCGCTCGCCGCGGACGAGGTCGTCCAGCACCTCGACGACCACCGTGTCGGCCAGCCTGGGTGTCGCTACTTCGGCCAACTCCTGTGCGGTGCGGTCGATTTCGAGCGTGGTGCCGATCCGGGCGGACGCCACGTTGACCAGCGCCAGACGCTCCTGCGCGGCCTTCGCCTCCCGCAGTGCCTGCTGGCGGGCGAGGACGGTCTGGTGCTGGCGCAGGTACAGCCGGGCGTTGTCGATCGCGACGGCGGCGCGCGAGGCCAGCTCGTCACCCAGCGTGATGTCCGCCTCGGCGAAGGACTCCCGGGCGCCGCGCCGCGAGTACACGATCATGCCGAGCGTCGTGCCGCGCGCCACGAGCGGGGTGATCCGCACCGAGCGCGGGCGTTCGCCGAGCGCGGCCTGGCGGCGGCTCTCGGTGATGCCCTCGCTGAGCAGCGGCAGCTCCCAGGAGGGCACGACGACCGTCCGGCCGGTGGCGAGCGCCCGCGCGTACGGGGAGTCGGGCGGGAGCTCGTACACCGTGTCGACGGGCAGCGCCTCCGCCGGGTACAGCGGATCGGTGGACGCGAGGGCCAGGCGGCGCACCAGCAGCGGGACGAGCCGGTCGGTCGGCTCGACGTTGCGTCCGGCGACCAGTGCCTCCAGGGCGAACACGCCGCTGATGTCGGCCACCCTCGGAACCATCGCGTCGGCCAGCTCGCGGGCGGTCTGCCGCAGGTCGAGCGTGGTGCCGATGGAGGCCGTCGCGTCGACGAGCAGGGCCAGCCGCTCCTGCGCGCGGGCCGCGCGGGCGTCGGCGTGGAACTGCTTGCTGATGTCGATGACCGTCGAACTGACCCCGAGCACCCGCCCGCCCGGCTCCTCCAGCCGGAAGTACGACGCGGACCAGGCGTGGTCGTGCTGCGGATCGCCCGGGGTGCGGCCGTGCGAGCGCGTGTCCACGACCGGCGTGCCCGTCTCCAGCACCCGGCGCATCAGCGCCTCCGCCTCGGCGCCGTTGATCCCGGGCAACAGCTCGGTCAGCCGGCGGCCGACGTGCGCCCCGACGGGCAGACCGTTGACCCTGGCCAGCGCCTCGTTGAGGCGGACGAACCGCAGATCGGCGTCGAAGACGCCCATGCCGACCGGGGACTGCGAGAAGAACCCGTCCAGGACCGCCAGGTCCGCCTGGATCCGGCGCAGCGTCGTGACGTCGGAGGCGACGGCCAGCACCAGCGGGCGCCCGCCGGGGCCGGCGATGGGATGGGTGCGGAACTCCAGGTTCACGGGATGCCCGTCCCGGTGCCGCACCGGGAACACCCCGGACCACGGCCGCCCGTCCAGGATCTGCTGGAACAGCTCCAGCACCTCGGGCCGCTTCTCGTCCGAGGTCAGCAACTGCGCGGCCTTCGCACCGACCGCCTCGGCGGCGGTGTAACCGAGCAGTGCCTCGGCGTCGCTGCTCCAGTGCAGGATCCGCCCGTCGGCCTCGATCAGCGCCGTCGCGATCGGGACCATCAGCAGGGCGTCCTGCCGCGGCTCCCCCGTGCGCGGCTCGTTCTCGTTCACCATGGCCAGAGAACCGTCCGGAGATCGCTTCCACCAGCCCTGCCATCTTCGCACGCGGCCCCCGGGGCCCGCTCACCGTGAGATCGGCAGCCGAGGTACCCCACCAGAACCCCGGCCTCCGGACCACGGCTCACCCGATGGGCCGGACCCACCCGCACCCCGGTCGTGATCCGGGCACAGGAAGTCGGTGCGACCGACTTCCCACGCGGCCGGCCCAGCCACCGAACGTCGATCCCGCGGACTCCTCACAACTCTCCGCGCACAGGAGTTCCACGTGACCGACTTCCTGTGCTGGCGCCGGCTGCTTCCTGCCGCAGGGTGCTGGTCATCGCTCGGCGGACCTGGCGTGCGGGCCGCGCCCGGCTTGGGCGGTGGCCCCGGCCGACGTCCCGCGTGGCTTGCCCGGCCACGGGAGGTCGATCCCGCCGACCTCCTGCGCGCCCGCTGCGCGGAAGTCGCCCTGGCCGGCTTCCTGCGTGACCTGCTCGTGCACGGGATCCGATCTCGCGGACTTGCGCTCTGGGTTTTCACGACTCCGCGCACACGAGAGCAGGTCGGTGTCGCGGGCTTGCTGTTCCGGCCCCCGACTTCTCCCGCCCACCAGCGACGGGAAGTCGACCGCGTCGACTTTCGACGCTGGCGGCTGCTCGCGTCTTTCGGTGCCGCTTGGCCGCGGGCCGCAGGCCTGCCCGACGCCGAGGCACTGGAAGTCGGGCAGGTCGACCTTTTCGGTCCGTTCTTCCCGATGCGATTCGGGTGCGGAAGGCCGCCCCGCTCGGTTTCGTGCTCCGGTTTGGGCGGGTGAGGGCGCCAGAAGTCGGGTGGGCCGACTTTCGGCGCGGGCGCGGGATGGGGGAGCCTGGCGCGATGTCCCGGCCGAGACCGTGGGCTTCTCCGGAGTGACGGCCGGCCTGGCTCCGGCTGCGGGACTGGACCGAGGCCGGCGTCTGGCCCCGTCTGCACGCCGCCTTGCTGGCCGAACTACGCCGCGCTGACCTGCTGGACCTGGACGACTGCGCGGTGGACGGGTCGCATGTCCGGGCCCTGAAAGGGGGGGATCACGTTGGCCCCTCGCCCGTCGACCGCGCCCGCCCTGGCTCCAAACACCATCTGATCGTCGACCGCCACGGCACCCCGCTCGCCGCCACGCTCACCGGCGGGAACCGACAGGACCTCACCCAGTTGCTGCCGCTGCTGGACGCAGTCCCAGCGATTTGCGGCCTGCGAGGACGCCCCCGCCGCAGCCTCGGCGCCTGTACGCCGATCGGGGCCACGACTTCGACGAGTACCGCCGCCTGCTGTGGAAGCGCGGCATCAAGCCGATGATCGCCCGGCGCGGCGTCGCACACGGGTCCGGACCGGGCAAGGTCCGCTGGGTCGTCGAGCGCGCCTTCGCCTGGCTCCACCGGTTCAAACGCCTCCGCATCCGCTACGAACGCCGAGCCGACCTCCACCAAGGGCTGCTCGAACTCGCCTGCAGCATCATCTGCTTGCGTCGACTCCGCAAAGGTCTCCCTGAAGCGATCAGCCCGGCCGTACCGAACTCGCGAGGAGCCCCAGAACAGAGAACTCGGCGGCCAGGAACTCAGCCTCGGCCGGCGTGACCCGCAGGCCCGGGCCAAGTAGGTCGCGCAGCATTCCGGCGGTCTCGGCGACCGTCCCACCGTAGGTCCGGCGGAGGATACGAAGGACATGGACCCGGGCGGGTTGCTCGGCGACAACCCTCAGCACAGCACCTCCCGTGGCCTGCAGGACAGCATCCCGCAGCCATGCCGGCCCTATTCCCTCAGAGTCCTCGTCCGGGCACTCGGAGCAAACCCGGCTGTCACTCCAGTAGAACCGCCCGTCCCGGACGACCTGCTCGGGCACGCTCGCGGAGGGGCGTCCGCAGTACCGGCAACAGCCTGGATCGACCCTACTCATGCCGGGTACCCGTAGGCGTGACGGCGCAGGGCCTGGGGAGAGTCGGGTCCAACGTCACGACTGTCGCGTCAAGACCTGGGTTTACGGTCACCGCCGCAGTCTGACGGACCAGCCCAGGCAGTCGCCACCCGTTTGCCGAGGCTGCCGATCAGCTCGACATTCTGAAACGATCAGTTATTGCTCCGGTTGGGGGCCGGCGGGAGCGCTGGGAGTCGGGTGGGGCGACTTTCCGGGTGCCCTCAACCGGTCGAGACTCGCTCCCGTGTCGGGGCCACCGCCTCCTCCGCGGCCCCCGTCCTGCGGGATTCGGCGGCGCGGGAGGCGAGGGCCAGCAAGGCTCCGGCGAAGCACAGTGCGGCCGCCACCACGACGGCTCGGTCGGTGCCCGCCGCCAGGGCGCGGGCTGCCGCCTCGTGGCCCGGGGCGGTCGGGTGGGCGGAGGCGGCCACGGCCACCGTGACCGCCACGCCCAGGGCCGAACCCACGTACCGGGATGTGTTGTTGGCGCCGGAGCCCATGGCCGCCCGGTGGGCCGGGACGCTGCTCACCGCGAGCCGGGCGAGGGCGGCGTTCAGCACGCCGCTGCCGACGCCCGCGACCGCGAGCCCGGGTGCCAGCCGCACCCAGGTGGAGTCCGGGCCCAGCCCGTACAGGCCGGCCTCGCCGATGCCGCAGATCAGCAGCCCGACCGCGACCTGCGTGGTCGCCGCGAGGTGGGCCGCGAGCCGTCGGGCCTGGAGGGCGGCGAGGACCGAGAGGCCCGACCAGATGGCCAGCACCCCGCCGACCGCCAGTCCGGAGAGCCCGAGGACGCCCTGGAGCAGGGTGGGCAGGTAGCTCATGAAGCCGACCATCGACAGCCCGGTGAACATCGCTCCGCCGGTGGCCGCGATGAAGCCGGGGCTGCGGAACAGTGAGAGGTCCAGCATCGGCTCCCGGACCTTGGCCTCCACCAGGGAGAACAGTGCGAGCAGCAGCACCCCGAGCGCGAGCAGCACCAGGACCGTGGGTCGACCCCAGCCCGTGCGGCCCTCGGCCAGTCCGGCGATCAGGAAGGTCGTTCCGGCGGCGAGCGTGAGGACGCCCCAGGGGTCGAGCGGGCGGGGCCGGTCGGCCCGTGACTCGGTGAGGACGGCCGAGGCGAGGGACGCGAGCGCCCCGGACACGACGGCGAGCCCGCCGCCGACCGCCCGCCACCCGGCCCACTGCGCGACCAGCGCGCCGTAGACCGGGCCGATCGCGATGCCCAGGCCGACCGCCGCGCCCCACACGCCGAGCGCCCTGATCCGGGCCGGTCCGGCCGGGAACGCGTGGCTGATCAGCCCGAGCGCGGGCGCCAGGATCGCCGCCGAACCGGCGCCGAGCAGCACCCGGGCGGTGAGGTAGGTGGCGCCGCCGGGAGCGAGGGCGGCGAGTGCCTCGGAGGCGGCGAACAGCAGCACGCCGAAGGTGAAGACGCGCTTGCGGCCGTGGTCGTCGGCCGCGCTGCCGGCGGTGAGCAGGAGGGCCGAGATGCCGACCAGGGTGCCGGTGAGGATCCAGGTGCGGCCGGTGGCCCCGAGGTGGGCCGCCTCGGCGGTGGCGGCGAGCGAGGCGGTGGGCGCGGTGTAGGCGACGGTGACCAACGCGGTGGCGACCGCGGTGGTGAACAGGGTGGCGCCGGGCCGGGCGGGCACGGAGCCGGTCGGTGCGGGGGACATCGGTGTTCCCTCCGGGAGCGGCAGTGGTCCGGTGAGTCTGATGAATGAACCTGCTTTCGGGCGGCACGCTACCACCAAGAGTCTGTTGATTGAACCCACTGGGCGCCTGGACTACGCTGACCGCCATGGCGCTCGGAACCGACTACGAACTGCAGGACTGCGCACTCGCCCGCGCTCTGGAGGTGGTCGGCGAGCGCTGGAGCCTCCTGATCGTGCGCGACGCCTTCTACGGCGTGCAGCGCTTCAACGACTTCCTCACCCACCTCGGCATCCCGCGGGCCGTCCTCACCGCCCGCCTCAACGCGCTGGTCGCCGCCGGCGTCCTGCGCAAGGAGCCGTACCAGTACGCGCCGCTGCGCCACGGTTACCTGCTCACCGAGGCCGGACTCGAACTGTGGGCGCCGCTCTACCTGTTGAGCCGCTGGGGCGGCCGGCACGCCACCCCGGACGGTCCGCGCCACCTCTTCGCGCACGCCGCCTGCGGCACGGACCTCGACCGCGCGGGCGCGTGCCCGCGGTGCGGTCGGTTCGTCCCGCCCGGCGAGGTCGTGATCCGGCCCAACCCCGGTCGCGGGGGCGCCCCGCGCACCGACCCGGTCTCGCTCGCGCTGGCCGGACCGCACCGGCTGCTCGAACCGCTCGCCTCGGCCGCCCCCTCGACGAGTCACTCCGCATGATCACTGGTCGTGGGCGGTCGGGGACCGTGGTCCGTGTCCGTCGCCAGTAGCCGGAGCACCTGCGTGACCAGCAGCAGTGCGGCCCTCGGCCGCCTCCAGGTTGCTCGTCGCACAACGATCTCGGGTGCCCTGCCCGCGTTCCCGGACATGCCGTCAGCGTTCCGGTCACTTCGACGAGAGCGATGCCCCCGGCCAAGCCGACGGCGTCAAACCACCCGTGACAGAGTGGGCACATGACCACGGACCGCGAGAACTCAGCCGATCTCCGCCCGGAACCCTGGCTGGGCACCGCCCCGGCTCATGGAGATCTCGTCGCGGCGAAGGCGCTCGTCTACGACCGCTGCGGATTCGCCTGCTCGCAGCCAGTCCCCGAAGCCGAGAGTGCCGAGTACGCTGCCTGCGAGTTCACCCTCGACGGCCTCGTCGTCCGGTTTCGCGCCGCCAAGACGACCCCCACCAAGGCCGGCCAGTTCGTCACTGTCTGGAAGAGGTCCCCGGCCGGGCCCATCCAGCCCTTCGATGCCGCGGACCCCGTCGACCTCTTCGTCATCAGCACCCGCGACGATCGGAACTTCGGCCAGTTCGTCTTTCCCGTCGAGGCGCTCCGCCGGCACGGCGTCGTGTCGACAAACGGTTCAGGTGGGAAACGAGCCTTTCGCATCTACCCGCCCTGGGTGAACCCCGGCAATCGCCAGGCCGGCACTACGCAGGCGTGGCAGGCGGGCTTCTTCCTGCACCTGCACCGGGACGGGCCCGTCGACCTGGCCCGCGCCCAAGAGCTCTACCACCCGCAGGACAGTGCTGGCATCGGCCGGCCGTCACGCCACCACTGACGCCTACGGCCACCGATCATTCGCAAGGGACTCGTCCGGCTCGCCGGCCGTTCCCGGGCCCGGCCGCCTCCTGGCCCGCCCGCCTCCTGGCCCGACCGCCCGGGCGCGGGAACGCCGACGAGGCCGCCGGCGCCATGCCGACGGCCTCGCGACGCTCGCGGCCAACACCTACGGGTGGAAGCCGACTTCAGGGTTCTCCGCCGTGGGCCCGTCGAGGATCGGCTGGTCGACGCCCTTCAGCTGCAGGTCGAAGAAGGCTGCCACGTACTCGCGCGTGAGCGAGAGCGCGCGCTGGGCGGGGATCGTCCGGCCGGCGTCGGGGAGGCCGAGTGCGTCGAGGAACAGCGGGAAGTCGGTGAACGAGGGGTGGTTGGTGCCCGCGACGGTCAGCCAGCGCTTCCAGCCGTCGAGGTTGGGCCAGCTCTCGGTCCAGCTGGTGTCCTCCTCGCCGTCCGGCAGGGGGTGGCCGATCATCATGAACGGCTTGCCGCCGATGCCGGAGGCGGGCACGGTGACGTCCATGCTGCCGTCCAGGTCCACGCCGGCCTGGATCCGGTCGTCGGTGAGCAGGGCCGGGACGGTCGCCGCACCACCGGCGGAGTGGCCGGCCATGCCGATGTGGTCGGGGTCGATCATGCGTGAGTAGCGCCAGGCCGGGTGGGGGTGGGCGGTCAGCTGGTCGAGGACGAAGGAGGTGTCCTTGGCCCGGCTGCGGTCCAGGCCCGCCCAGGCGTCCGGGGTCCTCAGCCGGCCGCACATGATGCAGGGGAGCGTCTGCCCGTCGGGGAAGGTCGTCCCGGTGTTCTCGTAGGTGTGGTCGATCAGGGCGACGACGTAGCCGCGGCTGGACAGGTCCTCGGCGAGGCTGGTCAGCGAGGTGCGCGGCATGGTGAAGCCGGGCGAGAGGAGGACCAGCGGGTACCGGCCGGGCGCTGGGCGGGCGTCGGACTCGGCCCAGGTCCGGGTGGCGGTGATCGCCTCGGTCGGGATGGTGTTGCCCGGCAGCTTCGCGTCCAGCAGCATCCGCGCGGCCTCCGGCGTCATGTACGGGGCCGGGCCGCCGGCGCCCGCCTTGGCGGGGTAGTACATCGACACCATCAGCTGGCGCGGACCCGACGACGGCACCCACGGGTCGGGCCGGTTCTGGTCGACGAGGTGCAGGATCTCCCGCCCGACCGCGTAGGGCCCGGTCGGGCGCGGGAGTTCGACGTGGACCGCGGCCGGCGCGGTGGCCTGGGTGCCCGGGGTGCCCGGGGTGCCGGGAGAGGCGGCCGCGGCGGCCGGGGGCGGGGCAGCGGCCAGCGCGGGTGCGGCGACGACGACGGACAGCGGCAGGGCGAGCAGCAGGGCCGCCGCCGCGGCAGTGCGACGAATTCCGGTCATGCGAGGACCGTATGTGCCACACACCGGAGTTGACGTCGCCTCAGCGATGTAGGGATTCCGCCGGAGGGTACGACGACCGTCGACACACGGCCCCTACGGGCACCCCTAGGGGTGCACCGGCCCCGCCGTCAGGCGACCGACTCCAGGATCGTCGCGTTCGCCAGGCCGCCCGCCTCGCACATCGTCTGCAGCGCGTACCGTGCGCCGCGCCGGCGCATCTCGTGGACAAGCGTGGTCATCAGGCGGGTGCCGCTCGCGCCCAGTGGGTGGCCGAGGGCGATCGCGCCGCCGTTGACGTTGAGCCGGGCCGGGTCGGCGCCGGTCTCCCGGAGCCAGGCCAGGACGACGCTCGCGAAGGCCTCGTTCACCTCGAACAGGTCGATGTCGGCGAGCGAGAGCCCGGAGCGGCGCAGCACCTTGTCGGTGGCGGGCAGCACGCCGGTGAGCATCAGCAGCGGGTCCGAGCCGGTGACCGCGAAGGAGTGCAGCCGAGCCAGCGGGCGCAGGCCGAGCCGGGCGGCGGTCTCGCTGCTCGTGATCAGGACCGCGGAGGCGCCGTCGTTGATCGGGCTGCTGTTACCCGCTGTCACCGACCACGAGATCTGCGGGAAGCGCTCTGCGTAGCCCGGGTCCTCGAAGGCCGGGCGGAGTCCGGCGAGCACCTCGGGCGTGGTGCCCGGCCGCACCGACTCGTCCTTGGTCACGAGCCCGTTCGGCGTGGGGACCGGCGCGAGTTCGGCCGCGAACAGGCCGTCCGCGTGGGCCCGTGCCGCCTTCGCGTGCGAGCCGGCGGCGAAGGCGTCCATCTCCTCGCGCGAGATCGACCACTTCGCGGCGATCAGCTCGGCGCTGACGCCCTGCGGGACCAGCCCGCCCGGGTAGCGGGCGGCGACGGACGCGCCGAACGGATCGGCGCCGGGCGGCACGTTGGACCACATCGGCACGCGGCTCATCGACTCGATCCCGCAGGCGACCACGATGTCGTAGGAGCCCGCGATCACGCCCTGCGCGGCGAAGTGCACCGCCTGCTGGGAGGAACCGCACTGCCGGTCGACCGTGGTCGCCGGGACGGAGTCCGGGAACCCGGCCGCGAGCCACGCGTAGCGGGTGGTGTTCATCGCCTGCTCGGCGACCTGGTCGACGCAGCCGCCGATCACGTCGTCCACCAGGGCGGGGTCGATGCCGCTGCGCCCGATCAGGGCCTGGAGCGTGTGCGCGAGCAGCTCGACCGGGTGGACGCCGGCCAGCGAGCCTCCCGGCTTGCCCTTGCCGACGGGGGTGCGGACGGCTTCGACGATCACGGCGTCAGGCATGACGGCCGCCCTTCTTGGGTGATGTGGCGCCAGAGGATGGTTGGAAAAGCGAACTCACTATAGGTCGAGTGAGTTCGATAATCCAACCCTCTGGGCGCGTCTCGTCGGCCAGGGGCTGCCTCCGTCCTTGTCGCACCTCCTCGATGAACTCCGCCGCCATCCGGGCCGGCCGCACCACCGCCGCTCCGCTTCCGGCTCCCCGCGCCGACTACGCCGCCGCCCCGAACTCGTTCTGCAGCCGCCGCAGCAGCGCCGTCCCCGCCGAATCGGCCGACCGCCCGCTGTTGACCAGGACGACCACCCCCACCTGCTTCTCCGGATCGAAGGCGACGAAGGAGCGGAACCCACCCGTGCCGCCGTTGTGCCAGATCTGGAGGTGGCCGCCCTGCTGGGTGTGCAGGCGGTGGCCGAGCCACCCCAGGTGCATCCAGGCGAACGGGTTGACGCGGTGCCGCACCTCCCTGGTGAGCGTGATCGCGGGCGCCAGCGGCCCGTCCGGCTCACGGCCGGCGGCCAGCTGGGCCCGCAGGAGTATCGAGAGGTCGGCGGCGGTCGAGCGGAGCGCCCCCATGCCTCCCAGATCGGCGAGGTCCCAGTACGGCACCGGCCGTGCGGCCGCCGAGTGCCCCCGGGCGAGCCGGTCGGACCGCTCCTCGCCGGGCGTCACGACGGTGTCCCCGAGCCCGAGCGGCGCGCAGACCTCCCGGCGCACCAGCTCCTCGTAGCCGACCCCGGCCCGCTCGGCCAGCGCGAGACCGAGCAGCCCGGCGCCGAGGTTGGAGTAGCGGAAGCTGCGCCCGGGCGCCGCCCGCAGCTTGGTGCGGCCGAGCCCGGCGAGGACGCGCTCCGCCGTGCAGTGCGCGTACGGATCGGACCGGCGCGAGGTGAACAGACTGGCCACCAGGACGCCCCGGGGCAGGCGGGGGAGCCCCGAGGTGTGCGTGGCGAGGTCCTTCAGGGTGATCTCCCGCCCGCCCCGGACGGGGAGCGCGGTGCCGCCGGGGAGCAGTGCGGCGACCGGCTCCTCCAGCGTGGTGGAGCCGGCGAGCACCAGTCGGGCGAGCGCGAGCGAGGTGAACACCTTGGTGACGGAACCGATTTCGAACAGCGTGCGCGGTCCGGGCGCGCCGCCGCCCGGACCGGTGCGCCCGGCTCCGTGGATCTCCACGGAGCCGCCGGCCAGCCCGGCGACCACCGCGCCGACGTGCTGGCCCGCGAGCCGGTCGGCGGTCCGTTGGACGATGCAGGCGAGTTCGTTCATGACTGTGAGCCTAGGTCCGCCCACCTGCCGGTTCGTCAGCCCTCATGGTGATCTGCGCCGCCTCCTCGTGCGCCCGGAGGAGTACGTCCCGTTGCGCTCGGCGGAGTACGGGCTGAGCGCGGGATGAGCACGGGCGAAGCGCGGGCGGGGCGCGTCCGCATCCGCACGTGCTCCCGGGCCCGGCGGGGCGGTCGGTCCGGGTGGGGCGGCCGGTTCCCGCGGGTGCGTCAGCAGGTCAGGTTCGACCCCGGATCCACGCCGAGAAGCCGCGCGAAGCCCTGGTAGAGGCTGACCCGGTGCTGCATCTGCGCCGGGTTGTTGCCGTTGCACTCCAGCGTGCCGTTGATGCTGCGGATCGTCTCGCCGAAGCCGGCGCCGTTGACCATCGCGTCGTGCGCGGTCATGGTGCCCGGCCCGTTCTGGGTGTTCCAGTACCAGAGGCCGGTCTTCCAGGCGACGGCCGGATCGGTCTCCACCAGGCGCGGGTCGTCCAGCAGGTCGATGCCCAGCGAGTCCCCGGCGGCCTTGTAGTTGAAGTTCCAGCTGAGCTGGATCGGTCCGCGACCGTAGTACGCGGCCTGCCCGGCCGGGCACCCGTACGGCTGCGAAGCGTCGCAGTAGTGCGGGTAGTTGGCGGTGTTCTGCTCGACGACGTAGACCAGTCCGCCGGTCTCGTGACTGACGTCGGCGAGGAACGCCGCGGCCTCCTGCCGGCGGACGGTGTCGCTGCCGGTGGTGGTGAAGCCGGGGTAGGCGGGGAGCGCGTCGAGGAGGCCCTGGTAGGTGTAGAAGGGGTTCCGGTTCGGGAACATCTGCTCGAACTGGGCCTGGCTGACCGGGAATCCGCCCGGACCGGGCTGGGTGGGGGTCGGCGACGGGTCCCCGGAGCCGCCGCAGGGGCCCCGGTCGGACCAGACGCCGGAACCGCCGGTGCTGGGCGGCTCGTTCTGCGTCCACCACTTGGCGCTCCAGTTGTGGCCGCCGTACGAGACGGCGGCTCCTCCGGTGTACACGGCCGAGGAGCTCCACGGCGTGCCGCAGGTGGCGGCGCCGGCGCCGGCCGGGAAGAGCAGGAGGACGGCGAGCGCCGTCGCCATGGCGGAGAGCAGCGCGCATGCGCGTTTGACTGACACGTCATCACCCTCGGTGCAGTGGGGGAGTTGTGGGGGTGATGACGACTGAACCGCTATGGTCTATACCTGTCAAGGGGTTTGGTCAAAGGCGCTTACGAAGTCCGAGAGGGCCCCGCCCCGCCCTATCGCGTCAGTGCGGCCCGCAGCCGCGCCGCGACCTCGGCCGCCGCCGCCTCGTCCGGGTACGTCCCGCGCGGCCAGAAGAAGCCACGCAGCCCGTCCTTCGGATTGCGCGGCACCACGTGGACGTGCAGGTGCGGCACCGACTGGCTGATGCGGTTGTTCGCCGCGACGAAGCTCCCGGCCGCGCCCAGCCCGCGCTCCATCGCGGCGGCCACCCGCTGGACCTGCAGGAAGAACGGCCCCACGTCGGCCGCCGGTAGGTCGGCGAGGGTGCGGTGGTGGGTGCGCGGGACGACGAGGACGTGCCCGGGGAAGAGCGGTCGGCGGTCCAGGAAGGCCACCGCCGCCCCGTCGTCCAGCACCCGGTGCGCGGGCTCGGTGCCGGCGACGACCGCACAGAAGACGCAGTCCATCCGCCCATTCAAGCCGCCTCCCGGGACCCGGGCACCTCCACCGCGCGAACGGCCGCGGACGGCCGCAGGCTGCTGCGGACCGGACACGGCCAGGCAGGCCCCGGGGCCCCTACTCGTACCGGTACAGCAGCGCGTCCCGCTCGTCCTGCTCGATCATCTCGATGGTCAGCGCGTCGTCCCGCAGGTGCGAGAGCGTGACCGCCGCCGAGCTCGGCTGCGCGTCCTTGGCGAGCCAGTTCTCCGGCTTCCACGCCGAGCCCCGCAGGAACGACTTGGGGCAGTGCGCGTACACCTCTTCGACGCCCACCACGATCGCGCTGCGCGGCGGCTTGCCGACGGCCGTCAGCTGGCGCAGCAGCTCCGGGTCGGTGGACACGCAGGCCCGACCGTTGACGCGCAGGGTGGTGTCCCGTCCGGGGACGACGAAGAGCAGCCCGACCCGGCCGTTCTCCAGGATGTTGTGCAGGGTGTCCAAGCGCTTGTTGCCGGTGGCGTCCGGTATGGCCAGCGTGTACTCGTCGAGCACCGAGACGAGCCCGGCCGGCCCGCCGCGGGGCGAGACGTCGCAGCGGCCCTCGGCGTCGGAGCTGGCCACGAAGACCATCGACGAGCAGGCGATCAGCTGCCGCGCGACCTCGTGCAGCCGGTTCACCTGCTTCCGGCGCGCCCGTTCGCCCGGCTGTTCGTAGACCTCGCGCAGCTGCTCGGGGGTGCGCAGGGAACCGGCGTCGAGCGCGGCGAAGAGGCCGTGCGGCCCGTCCTGCACGGCGGTTGACGGAAGGGAAGTTTCCGATGTGCTGGTCATACCGGCGAATCTAGCCGAGCAGGTCAAGACACCTGCCGGGGAGAATCCGCTCCCACCCCTCCTCACCAGCGCTTTTCTGCCGATTCCGCTGATAATGGGGCCAAGGACTTCCGCGGGAGGTGGTGGTCGTGATCGTCAGGATCTGGGCCGGGCAGGTCATGGCCGGGCGCGTCGAGGAATTCTGCACGCTGCTCACGACGAAGGTGATCCCGCAGCTCGGCAGCATCGACGGCTGCCTGGGCGGCGAGCTGCTGCGCTCGGTGACCGACGACGGGCACCAGGTGCTCGTGGTCAGCCGGTGGCGCGACGAGGAGGCCCTGCGCGGGTACGCCGGGCCGATGTGGCGGATCCGGCCGGTCTGGTCCGAGGGGGAGCTGAGCTACCTCGCGCACCCGCCCGTGGTCAGCCACTTCATGCCGATCGCCGCACCGGCCACGCTCTGAGGCGCGCCGGGCGCCGAGGCCCGTCGCGCTTTGAAGCCCGGCGATGGAGCGCGCCGCGCTCCGGGGCCCGCACGCTCCGAAGCCCGGCGCGCTCCGAGGCCCGGCGACTTCAGATGTGCAGCGGCACCGGGTGGATCTCGTCCGCCGGGTGGCCCGTGCGCGTGTGGACGCGCTGCACGGCCTCCTTGGACGGCGCGTCGGAGAGGCAGTAGACCGTGCCCGATTCGGGGTCGGCCCACGCCTGCTCGAACCGCACGCCCTCGTCGCCCTGGGCCGCCAGGTCGGCGTCGTGGGCCGCCTTGAGCTGGTCGCCGGTGATCCCGGCCATCCCGTGGTGGACGTCCATGAACTTCATCGTTCTCGCCTCCACAGCTCCGTACCCCGGAGCCTTCTCACCTTCCGTGCACACCCCCGTCATCACCAGCCTGCGCCCCCATCCCGCCGACCACCACCGCGCGGCCGCGCGCCCACGGTCGCCCCGCGACCGCGAGCACGCCGCGCATTCCCCGCCCCCACGTGAAACAGCCCACAGCGAAAGCCTCTCGCTGGCCTTGCACGCGCCGTGGCACAATGACCGCAACAGCAGTGACGTTCAGCGCACTCCGGGGTCGGTGAAAATCCGAACCGGCGGTTACAGTCCGCGACCCGTCCGCAGCCAGCGGCCGGTTGACCAGGTGAAATTCCTGGACCGACGGTTAAAGTCCGGATGGGAGGCGTGCGCGGGCGGACGAAGAGCAGTACCCGTGGCCCCCCGGTGGTCCGCGGGAAGGTGGACGGCGGGAGCGCACGCGCTTCCGTGCCGGGCGAGCGATCTCCCGGCTGCCGCGGTACCCCGGAGACGGGCGTGCCATCGGCCCCGTGCACCGGTGCCCGTCCGTGTCATCTCCCCCTGCCGCCCCGGAGTCCGCGCCCCAAGCGCGAGGAGAACCCGGGTGTTCACCGGCATCATCGAAGAGCTCGGCGAGGTCGTGTCGATCGAGGAGATCGGCGACTCCTCGCGAATCCGCCTGCGCGGCCCGGTGGTCTGTTCCGGTGCGCGTCACGGCGACTCGATCGCGGTCAACGGCGTGTGCCTGACGGTGGTCGACACCCCCGAGCAACTGGCGGCCGGCACCGGAGAGTTCAGCGCCGACGTGATGGCGGAGACGCTGCACCGCTCCAGCCTGGGCGAGCTCGCACCGGGCTCGCCGGTCAACCTGGAGCGCGCCATGGCGCTCGGCGACCGGCTCGGCGGACACCTCGTCCAGGGGCACGTCGACGCGACCGGCAGGCTGCTGGCCCGCGAGCCCGGCGAGCGCGACGCGGCCGGTGAACTCCGCTGGGAGGTCCTGCGGTTCAGCCTCCCGGAGACCATCTCCCGCTACCTGGTGGAGAAGGGCTCGATCACCGTCGACGGCGTGAGCCTCACCGTGGTCGAGGCCGCCCGCGACAGCTTCACCGTCAGCCTGATCCCCGCCACCCTCGCGCTGACCACGCTCGGCGCGAAGAGCGTCGGCGCGAGCGTCAACCTGGAGGTGGACGTTCTCGCCAAGTACGTGGAGCGGCTGCTGGAGTCCCGCACCCTGCCGAACCTTCCCGACCTTCCCAACCTGCCGAACCTGCCCGACCCGCAGGTCCTGAACGACCTCGACACCGCGAACAAGACCACGGGGGAATCCAAGTGAGCTGGCTGAGCACCGAAGCCTTCACCGTCCTCGGCGAGCACGTGAAGTGGGCCGACATGATCGGCAACGTGTTCGGCCTGACCGGACTCGCGCTCGGCTGGCGCCGCTCGGTGTGGAGCTGGCCGGTCCAGCTGCTCTCCGGTGCCGTGCTGATCGCCGCCTACCTGGGCGGTCACGTCCCGGGCCTGATCGGCAAGCAGCTGATCGTCATCGTCACCGCCGCCTGGGGCTGGGCGCAGTGGCAGCGCGGCCGCCGGGACACCGGCACGATCGCCGTGCGCTTCGCCACCTGGCCCGAGCGCGCGGCCCTGGTGGCCGGCACCGCCGCCGGGACGGTCGCGCTGGGTCTGCTGTTCAAGGCCTACCCGACGCTCTCCTGGAGCCCCTGGTCGGACGCCTACATCTTCGTCGGCACGCTGGCCGCGATGGTCGCCCAGGCGCGCGGCTGGCTGGAGTTCTGGTTCGCCTGGATCGCCGTCGACGTGGTCGGCGTCCCGCTCGCCTTCAACAGCGGCTACACCTTCTCCGGCCTCACCTACTCGATCTACTTCGTCCTGGTGCTGCTCGGCCTGCGCGCGTGGTGGCTGAGCACCCGTGAGCAGCGCCCCCAGTCCGCCACCGTCCCGCAGGGAGTCACCGCATGAGCCGCCAGAGCAGCTTGACGTCCCGTCAGAACGACGGAGAAGCCGACGAGTTCGTCCTCGACCCGGTCGAGCGGGCGATCGCCGACATCGCCCTCGGCCGCGCCGTGATCGTGGTCGACGACGAGGACCGCGAGAACGAGGGCGACATCGTCTTCGCCGCCTCCGCCGCGACGCCCGAGCTGATGGCCTTCACCATCCGCTACAGCTCCGGCGTGATCTGCGCCCCGATGACCGGCGACGAGCTCGACCGGCTCAAGCTGCCGCCGATGACGCAGGTCAACGAGGACCGCAAGGGCACCGCGTACGCCGTCTCGGTGGACGCCCGCGAAGGGGTCGACACCGGCATCTCCGCCGCCGACCGCGCCCGCACCGTCCGCCTGCTGTCCTCGGCCGGCACCGAGCCCGGCGACCTCACCCGCCCCGGCCACGTCTTCCCGCTGCGCGCGGTCGAGGGCGGCGTGCTGGTCCGCCCCGGCCACACCGAGGCCGCGGTCGACCTGGCCCGGCTCGCCGGGCTGGCGCCGGCCGGCGCGATCGCCGAGGTGGTCAACGACGACGGCACCATGGCCCGCCTGCCCGAACTGGTCGCCTTCGCCCGCGAGCACGGCCTCGCGATCATCTCCATCGAGGACCTGATCGCCTACCGCCGCCGCACCGAGCTGCACGTCGACCGTGCCGCGACCACCGCGCTGCCCACCGTCCACGGCGAGTTCACCGCCGTCGGCTACAAGGGCACCATCGACGGCGTCGAGCACATCGCCCTGGTCGCCGGCGGACTCGGCCCGGACGGGAGGCTGCCGGAGGGCGAGGACGTGCTGGTGCGCGTCCACTCCGAGTGCCTCACCGGCGACGTCTTCGGCTCGCTGCGCTGCGACTGCGGCCCGCAGCTGGAGGCCTCGCTGCGCCGGATCGCCGAGGCCGGCCGCGGCGTCGTCCTCTACCTGCGCGGTCACGAGGGCCGGGGGATCGGCCTGGCCCACAAGCTGCGCGCCTACGAGCTCCAGGAGCAGGGGCGGGACACCGTCGACGCCAACCTCGACCTCGGTCTGCCGGCCGACGCCCGCGACTACAGCATCGGCGCCCAGATGCTCGTCGACCTCGGCGTGCGCTCGCTGACGCTGCTCACCAACAACCCCGAGAAGCTCACCGCGCTCACGGAGCACGGCCTCAAGGTCAAGGGGCGCGAATCGGTCGAGGTCGCGCCGGGCGAGCACAACCTGCACTACCTGCGCACCAAGCGCGACCGGATGGGCCACGACCTGCCGGGCCTCGGCTCCTGACCGCGCCCGCACCCGCCGGGCCGCAAGGCCGGGACGACCATGACGACCAGCACGACCGAGACGAACAGGAAGTAGCGAACATGAGCGGCCACGGAGCCCCCGAGCTGACCATCGACGGCGCCGCCGACCTCAAGGTCGCGGTCGTCGCCGCCCAGTGGCACGACCAGGTGATGAACGGCCTCCTGGACGGCGCCCACCGGGCGCTCAAGGAGCTGGGCGTCACCGAGCCGACCGTGCTGCGCGTGCCCGGCACCTTCGAGCTGCCGGTGGCCGCCAAGCGCCTCGCCGACCGCGGCTACGACGCCGTGATCGCCCTCGGCGTCGTCATCCGCGGCGGCACCCCGCACTTCGACTACGTCTGCCAGGCGGCCACCGCCGGCCTCACCCAGGTCAGCGTGGACACCGGCGTCCCGGTCGGCTTCGGCGTGCTGACCTGCGACAACGACGAGCAGGCGCTCGACCGCGCCGGCCTTCCCGGCTCCGCCGAGGACAAGGGCCACGAGGCGGTCACGGCCGCCGTCGCCACCGCGGTGACGCTGCGCGACCTCGCCTGAGCGCGCGCGTCACCGATCGCGCCGCCCCGGCGCCGCCACGCGCGCACGGTCCCGGACCGTGGACGTCCAATGGACTGTCCACGGTCCGGGACCGTTTACCGTCGGTGCGCCCGCACGCCGTAAGGTGAGTCCCATCATGGCTTCGAAGACATTCGAGGAGCTCTTCGCCGAGCTCCAGCAGAAGGCCGCCACCGGCGACCCCTCGTCCTCCCGCACCGCGCAGCTCGTCCAGCAGGGCGTCCATGCGATCGGCAAGAAGGTCGTCGAGGAGGCCGCCGAGGTCTGGATGGCCGCCGAGTTCCAGTCGGACGAGCAGACGGCCGAGGAGATCTCGCAACTCCTCTACCACCTTCAGGTGATGATGATCGCCCGTGGCCTGACGCTCGACGACGTCTACAAATACCTCTGACAGACCGCTTCCACCAGCACCCCTCCCAACAGGTAAGGAACCGACCTCCCATGCTGCGCATCGCCGTCCCCAACAAGGGTTCTCTCTCGGGTCCCGCGGCGGAGATGCTCCATGAGGCCGGCTACCGCCAGCGGAAGGACCCCAAGGAGCTCGTTCTCGTCGACCCGAACAACGAGGTCGAGTTCTTCTTCCTCCGCCCGCGCGACATCGCCGTCTACGTCGGCTCCGGCCGCCTGGACGTCGGCATCACCGGCCGCGACCTGCTGCTGGACTCGCACTCCAACGCCGAGGAGGTCCTCGCGCTCGGCTTCGCCGGGTCGACCTTCCGCTTCGCGCGTCCCGAGGGCGTCCCGGTCGAGGACGTGAAGGGCCTGGAGGGCCTGCGCATCGCGACCTCCTACACGGGTCTGGTCGAGCAGCACCTCGCCGACCACGGCGTGAAGGCGACGGTCACCAAGCTGGACGGTGCGGTGGAGACCGCGGTGCAGCTGGGCGTCGCCGACGTGATCGCCGACGTCGTGGAGACCGGCACCAGCCTGCGCAACGCGGGCCTGGAGGTGTTCGGCGAGCCGATCCTGATCTCCGACGCCGTCGTGATCCGGCCGAAGGGCGCCGGCGAGGACCCGGCGGTGGAGCAGTTCCTGCGCCGCCTCCAGGGCGTGCTGGTGGCCCGCCGCTACGTGCTGATGGACTACGACATCCGCGCGGAGAACGTGAGCGCCGCCGTGGCCCTCACCCCGGGCCTGGAGTCGCCGACCGTCTCCCCGCTGCACACCGAGGGCTGGGTGGCCGTCCGCGCGATGGTGCTCCGCAAGGAGGCCCAGCGGATCATGGACGACCTGTGGGGCATCGGTGCCCGGGCGATCCTGGTCACCAACATCCACGCCTGCCGCCTCTGACCTCGTGTTCCGCGGGCCTCCGGTCCGCGCGCAGGTAAACAAGGGTTGAATGGGGCGGGGACGCCGACCGGCGTCCCCGCCCTCGCGCTGTCCGCCGCCGAAGCCCGCTCCGCCGCCGGACCGCGCCGTGCGCCACCGAACCACCCCAGACCGAACCACCCCCACCGGAGACCCACGTGTCCACGTCCGTCGAGTACCCCGTCACCTGGGCCCCGCGCCGCACCCGTGCCGTGCTGCTGCCGGTCTGCGCGCTGCTGGTGGTGCTGTTCGCCGGGATGGCGCTCGTGCTCCCGGAGACCTGGCAGCTCAACGACCGGATCATGATGCTGTGCAGCGGCGTCGCGTTCGCGTGCGTCGGCCTGATGCTGGCCCGCCCGCGGGTGACGGCGGACGCGGAGGGCGTGACGGTGGTCAACTTCGTGCGCAGCCGCCGGCTGGCCTGGGCCGAGATCGTCCGGGTCAACTTCCGCCAGGGCGACCCGTGGGCCACGCTCGACCTGTCCGACGGCACCTCGCTGGCCGCCGTCGGCATCCAGTCCGGCGTCGGCAAGGCCCAGGCGATCGCCAACGCCCGCGCGCTGCGCGACCTCGTCGAGCACCACGCGCACGCCGCCTGAACCGGGCCCGAACGCTCCTCCCGACATCGAACCGCGGTCGAATAACGGTCGAAACGGCTATGGTCTACGCTGGTAAAAGTGGGGCAAAGTTGCCGCCCCGCCCGTAACGACCTGAGGAGTGACACTCTCCCTCGATGGACGATCCGTCCGGTAGTAGTACCTGCGCCGCCTCACTTCCAACCCCCGGAAGGCAGGCGGCACTGTGATCACCGCCTGGCTGCTGTTGTTCGCGGCCGCCCTGCTCATCCTCGCCAACGGCCTCTTCGTGGCCGCCGAGTTCGCCTTCGTGACCGTCGAGCGCGGGGCGGTGGAGCGCGCCGCCCAGGCCGGGGACGCCAGGTCCCGCCGGGTCGCGCGGGCCCTGCGACACCTCTCCTTCGAGCTCTCCGGCGCCCAGCTGGGCATCACCGTCACCTCGCTGGTGGTCGGCATGCTCGCCGAGCCGGCGCTGTCGACCCTGCTGAGCCCGGTGTTCGATGTCCTCGGTCTGCCCGACGCCGCCGCCCACGGCACCGCCGTGATCCTCGGCATGCTGCTGGCGACCGTGCTGCAGATGGTGATCGGCGAGCTGGTCCCGAAGAACTGGGCCATCTCCCGACCGCTCCAGGTGGCCCGCGCGGTGGCCGCGCCGCACATGGCGTTCTCACGCGTGTGCCGTCCCCTGATCAGCTTCCTCAACGGGGCCGCCGACCGCACGGTCCGTGCCCTCGGCGTCGAGCCGCAGGAGGAGCTGGCACACGCCCGCACCCCGGCCGAACTGGTCTCGCTGGCCCGGCACTCGGCCAGGGCCGGCGCGATAGACGAGGAGTCGGCGACGCTGTTCGTCCGCACCCTCGGCCTCGGCGAGCTCACCGCGGAGTCGGTGATGACGCCGCGCGTGGACGTCGCCGCGCTGCAGCGCGACGCGACCGCCTCCGACGTGGTCAACCTCACCCGGGCGACCGGCCTGTCCCGCTTCCCGGTCTACACCGACAGCCTGGACGAGGTCACCGGCATCGTCACGCTCAAGGACGCGCTGGCCGTCCCGGCCGTCCACCGCGGTCGGACCCGGGTCGCCGAGCTGGCCTCGCCGCCGCTCCTGGTGCCCGAGACGCTGCCCGCCGAGCGCCTGCTCGACCAGCTGCGCCGGCTCCAGCCGATGGCGATCGTGGTCGACGAGTACGGCGGCACCGCCGGCGTCGTCACGGTCGAGGACATCGTCGAGGAGATCGTCGGCGAGGTGCAGGACGAGCACGACCCGGCCGACACCCCCGAACTGGTCCCGCTGCCGCCCGTCGACGGCCGGCCGGTCTGGGAGGCCGACGGCCGCGCCCGGACCGACCAGCTGGAGGCCATCGGTCTGCACGCCCCGGACGGCCCGTACGAGACGCTGGCCGGCCTGGTCGCGGACCTGCTCGGCAAGCTGCCCGAGCCGGGCGAGCAGGCCCACCTGCCGGGCTGGCTGCTGACCGTGGAGGCGGTCGACCGGCACCGCACCAGCAAGGTCCGGGTGGAGCGCAGCACCGCGCACCCGGAGTCCGACGACGAGGACGGGACCCGATGACCGAGCTCCAACTGGCCGTCGCCCTCCTGCTCCTGCTCGGCAACGCGTTCTTCGTCGGAGCCGAGTTCGCGGTGATCTCGGTGCGCCGCAGCCAGATCGAACCGCTCGCCGAGGCGGGCCACAAGCGCGCCCGCACCGTGCTGCACGCGCTGTCGAACGTCTCCGCGATGCTCGCCGCCGCCCAACTGGGCATCACCGTCTGCTCGCTGGGCCTCGGCGCGCTCGCCGAGCCGACGATCGCGAGCCTGCTGGAGGGCCCGTTCCACGCGATCGGGATCCCGTCCGGCCTGATGCACCCGCTGTCGTACGGGATCTCGCTGGCCGTCGTGGTCTTCCTGCACATGGTGATGGGCGAGATGGTGCCGAAGAACATCGCCCTGGCCGGGCCCGAGAAGGCCGCGCTGTGGCTCGGCCCGCCGCTGGACCGGCTGGCCCGCTGGCTGGCCCCGGTGATCGGCTTCCTGAACGCCTTCGCCAACGCCGTGCTGAAGCTGTTCCGGGTCGAGCCCAAGGACGAGGTCGAGTCGGTGTTCACCACCGAGCAGCTGATGTACCTGCTGATCGACTCCCGGGACGCGGGGCTCCTCGACGAGGAGCGCCAGGAGCGCCTGGAGGACGCGCTGGAGATGGGCCACCGCCCGGTCACCGACGTCCTGCTCAGGCCCGAGCAACTGGTCACCGTGGACACCAAGGTGACCGCCGCGGAGGTCGAGGAGCTGGCGCTGCGCACCGGCTTCTCGCGCTTCCCGGTCACCGACGGGGACCCGGCCGGCCACGGCTACCTGGGCTACCTGCACCTCAAGGACATCCTCGACGTCGAGGACCCGTCGCTGCCCGTCCCGGCCCGCCTGTGGCGGCCCATCACGGTGCTGCGCGGCGGTCTCCCGCTGGACGACGCGCTCGGTGCGATGCGCCGGGCGGCCTGCCACCTGGCGGCCGTCCTCGACCAGGACGGGCGCACGCTCGGCGTGGTCATGCTGGAGGACGTCCTGGAGGAGCTGGTCGGCGAGATGCACGACCCGGACCACCGCTCCGCGGCGTAACGTTTCGCCGCGTTCTGCCGGGTTCCGCCGCCGCCGACGGTCGCTTCGCCACCTCCTTCACCGGCGTTTCCGCTCCCGGCGATTCTGCCGAGAGCAGGCAGCCGTTCCCATGCCGGCCACCCGCGGGGCAGGGTGGTCGGCATGAGGCTTCTCCTGCTGGGTGGAACGAAGTTCGTCGGACGCGCCGTCGCCGAGGAGGCGGTGGCACGGGGCTGGGAGGTGACGGCCCTCAACCGCGGCACGCAGCCCGCGCCCGAGGGCGTGACGGTGCTGCGGGGTGACCGCACCGCCGAGGGCGGGCTCGACGCCCTGGCGGCGGGGGAGTGGGACTCGGTGGTGGACACCTGGTCCTGGGCCCCGGCGGCGGTCCGGGCCAGTGCCCGGCTGCTCAAGGACCGGGTCGGGCACTACGCGTACGTGTCCAGCTGCTCGGTGTACGACTACCCGAAGCCGGCCGCGGCCGACGAGTCCGCGGCGGTCGTCGAGGCCGCGCCGGACGCCGCGGGCGAGGTGCCGTACGCCGAGGCCAAGCGCGGCGCCGAACTCGCCCTGGAGGAAGAGTTCGGCGGGAGCGCGGTGTACGCCCGCGCCGGGCTGATCCTCGGCCCGTACGAGAACATCGGCCGGTTGCCGTACTGGCTCAACCGGATCGCCAGGGGCGGCCCGGTGCTCGCCCCCGGCCCGCGCGAGCTGCCGCTGCAGTACATCGACGTCCGGGACCTCGCCGCCTGGATGCTGGACGCCACCGCGGCGCGCCTCGGCGGCGCCTACAACCTGGTGAGCCCGCGCGGGCACGCGACCATCGGGGCGGTCCTGGAGGAGTGCGTCCGCGCCACCGGCTCGGACGCCGACCTGCGCTGGACGGACCCGGAGCGGATCGTGGCGGCCGGCGTCGCACCGTGGACGGAACTGCCGATCTGGGTGCCGCCGGGCGACCTGCACGACTACCTGCACGACGCGAACGTCGACCGCGCGGTGGCCGACGGCCTGCGCTGCCGACCGGTGGCCGAGACCGTCCGGGACACCTGGGCGTGGCTGGAACCGATCGGCGGCAGCGCGCCGCAGCGTACCGACCGGCCCTTCGTGTGGCTCGACGCCGCGCGCGAGGCCGAGCTGCTCGGGAGCCCCGGGAGCCCCGGGAGCCCCGGGAACCTCGGGAGCTGAGCCTCAGCTCCGGCCGTCGATCAGCTCCCCGTACGCCTGGACGAGGTCCGGCAGCCGCAGCGTCGCCAGGTCCTCCCGGCCCGGCGGCTCGCGCAGCAGCGAGAGCCGCAGGTCCCGGTAGGCGCAGGACTTCTCGTACAGGGTGCGGATGAACCGGCCGTTGCCCAGGTCGTCGATCCAGCCCTCGCGCACCACGTGGGTGCAGATGCTGGCCAGCTCCTCGGCCGCGTCCTCGTCCCAGCCGTCGCCGTCCCGGCCGGCCAGCGCCGCGCCGATCGCGGTCAGCTCGCCGGGGCGGTAGCTGGGGAAGTCGACCCGGGTGGTGAAGCGGGAGTTGAGGCCGGGGTTGGTGGCGAGCAGCCGGTTCATGCCCTCGGGGTAGCCGGCCAGGATCACCACCAGCCGGTCGCGGTTGTCCTCGGCGCGCTTGAGGAGCACCTGGAGCGCCTCGTCGCCGTACGCGTCACCCTTGGTGTAGCCGGAGTTGGAGAGGCTGTACGCCTCGTCGATGAAGAGCACGCCGTCCAGCGCGGAGTCGATCAGCTCGTTCGCCTTGACGGCGGTCTGGCCGAGGAACTCGCCGACCAGGTCGGCCCGTTGCGCCTCGACCAGGTGGTCCCCGGAGAGCAGGCCGAGGGCATGGAAGACCCGCCCGAGGATCCGGGCGACGGTGGTCTTGCCGGTGCCGGAGGGGCCGGAGAAGACGAAGTGCCGCTTGGGCGGCTGGACCGGCAGGCCCTGCTCGGCGCGGAGCCCGGCCATCCGCAACTGCGCCGACAGCGCCCGCACTTGGCGCTTGACCGGTTCCAGGCCCACCATCATGGCCAGTTCGGCCAGGGCGGCATCCAACTCGCGCTCGCTGCCTGCCTGTCGGGATCCTGCCGACGGGGCGACCCGGGGCAGCGCCTCGCCGCGGAGCGGCAGCGGCACGACGGGCACGACGGGTCCGGCCGATCCCGAGCGCTCGCCGGCGGCCTGCGGTGGGGCGTCCGGCGGAGCGGCCTCCTCGGCGTACCCGCCGCCGCTCGGGTAGCCGGGCTCCTGGCCGTACGCGTCCTGGTACTCGACGTCCTCGGGAGAAAGGCCGTCCGGAGAAAGGCCGTCGGGGGAGAGGTCGTTCGGAGTGAGCCCGTTCGGCGAAAGTCCGTTCGAAGGGAGCCTGTTGGGAGAGAGCTCGTCCGGCGTGAACAGCCCCGGTGACTGCACACCGGGCAGGAAGCCGTCCGGTGCCAGCTCCTCCGGCTGGACGTCGTCCATGTACGCCTCCTCCGCCCCGCCCGGGCGTCCGCCCTCCAGCAGCCCGTCCGCGAGCGCGTCCTCCGCCGAGATCGCGGCCAGCCGGGCGGCGGTGTCCATGAACGCCGGATCGGCCCGGTGCACCGCCCGGTACAGCGGCAGCGCCGCCGCGCTGCGCCCGGCCCCCTCGTACGCCCGCCCCAGCCAGTACCGCAGCTCCTTGCGCTGCGGCTGCTCGGAGCGGCAGCGGGCCAGCGAGGCGGCCAGCGGGGCCTGGGCCTGGGCGCACATGTCCAGCCGGACCCGCGCCATGCCGGCGAACAGCCCGGCCTCGATGCCGAGCATCGGGTCGTCGAGCAGCCGGTCGGTGTCGCGGATCAGCTGCTCCCAGTCCTTGAGCAGGTAGGAGCGGCAGGCGTACAGGAACTGGGCGGACGGGTCCTCGCTGGGCGCCGGGCACTGCTCCAGCGCGCGGTCGAGCTCGGCGAGGTGTCTGCCGTCCAGCCAGTGCGAGGCGTGCGCGAGCGCGAGGTCGCGCGCGTCCTCCAGGACAGGCTGCACCCACCAGCCCAGCCAGTACCAGGAACTGAGCGGCCGGCGGTGGATCCGGCGCTGCTCGCCGAAGCGCTTCTGGTGGCGGTACATCGCGAGCAGGGCGGCCGGGGTGTCGCTGCGCAGGGCGTGCAGGCCGAGCCACGCGTCGGCCATGCCCGGGTCGAGCCGGACGGCCGCGCGGAACTCCTCCTCGGCGCGCGCGTACGCGCCCGCCGTGTAGGCGTCCATGGCACGCAGCCAGGCCCGGTCGGCGAGCCGGTCCGGGCCGCCCGGGTTGCTGTCGGAACTGTCCACCGTCGTCACTCACGCCCCCCGCGGTGTGGCCCGGGGCTCGGCTCGCAGGCCGCGTGCGCGGAGCCGGCCGGTGCTCGCAAGCCCCCGGGGCGCCGATGCGCCTGGTGCAAATCGTACCGGGGCCACGCTGATCCGGAAGGGTGCCGCGCTGGTTCAAATGCGATCGTGCGCGCGGTTGTTGAGCACGTCGGGCGGCGGGGGAGCGCATTTCACGACGGGCGCGGACGGCACCCCCGGCTCACGGGGGAACAAGCCGGGGATGCCGGGTCCACGGTGGCCGGAGGCTTTCGTTCCGGCGCCTGGGGAGAACTTAGGACGCGGTGACTGCGCAGGTCAAGAGCTTGTTGAAGGTTCACCCGCGGTGCCCGGCGAGATCCGTCCGGTCACGCCGTCGACGCGGGTGCCGGCGTGCGGGCGGCTCGGGTCGGCGGCGAAATGCGCCGATTCGGCGCGTGCCCAGCCCGCCCAGAATTCGGCCAGTTCCGGCCCGTCCCGTTCCTCGCCGCGGCGTCGGGCGGTGGCGGCGTCCAGGTCCATCCAGATGATCCGCGCCAGCCACGGCCGCACCTCCCGCCGCCCGGCCCCGACGCCCTCCACCAGCACCACCGGCGCCACCGGCACCGCGGCCGTGCCGGCGAACCGCCGCAGGGTCCAGTCGTACACCTCGTACGCGGTGTCCCGCCCCGCAGCCAGCGGCTCCAGCACCTGCTCGCGCAGCCGCCCGGCCCAGCCGAACGGCTCGGCGTGGGTGGCGAGATCGTCGAGGTGGACCACCGGGGCCCCGCCCAGCGCCCCGGCCAGTCGCCCGGCGAAGGTCGTCTTACCCGAGCCCGCGTGCCCGTCCACCGCGACCAGCCGCACCGGCCCGCAGGACGGCGGCAGCGCCCGCAGCGCGGCGGCGAGGGTGCCGAGAGCGTCCGGTGCGCCGTGATCGGGCGTCGCGATCAGGCCGGCACGGGGATTCGGGGTATCGGAAGCAGCCACATCGTCAACCCTACGGTGCCGTACCCGGCCACTCCGGACAGTTCATATGTGCAGGTCGTGACGTGGGCGCGGCTTTCGGGCATACTCACTTCGCCACGCCTGTGAACGGCCGTTCACCGCAACCCGGTGCCGGTCGGGCCGACCTGCCACACCCGCGCCGGACCTGCCGAACCAGGATTCCGGCACCCGACCGAGGAGGCGACCGCCGCCATGACCACCTCCCCTGCGAAGCCCGTGGACCGCCAGCTGCCCACCGAGGAGGCCCACGAGCTGCTGAGCCTCACCCGGGAGCTGGTCCAGCGCGAGCTCAAGCCGCGCGCGGCGGAGGACGAGGCCGCCGACCGCTTCCCGCGCGACGTCTTCCGCACGCTCGGCGAGGCCGGCCTGCTCTCCCTGCCCTACGACGAGAAGTACGGCGGCGGCGAGCAGCCCTACGAGGTCTACCTCCAGGTCCTGGAGGAGCTGTCGGCCGGCTGGCTGGCCGTCGGCCTCGGCGTGAGCGTGCACACGCTGTCCTGCCACGCGCTCGCCACCTTCGGCACCGAGGAGCAGCGCGCCGCCTGGCTGCCCGGCATGCTCTCTGGCGAGCAGCTCGGCGCCTACTGCCTCTCCGAGCCGCAGTCCGGCTCGGACGCCGCCGCGCTGCGCACCCGCGCCGAGCTGGACGGCGACGAGTACGTCGTCAACGGCACCAAGGCATGGATCACCCACGGCGGGCGGGCGGACTTCTACAGCGCCCTGGTGCGCACCGGCGCGGACGGCCCGAAGGGCATCAGCTGCCTGCTCGTCCCCGGCGACCAGCCCGGCCTGTCGTTCGCCGCGCCGGAGCACAAGATGGGCATGCGCTCATCGCCGACGGCGCAGGTGCACTTCGACGGCGCCCGCGTCCCGCGCGAGCGGCTGGTCGGCGAGGAGGGACAGGGCTTCCAGATCGCCCTCGCCGCCCTCGACTCCGGCCGCCTCGGCATCGCGGCGTGCGCGATCGGCGTCGCCCAGGCCGCGCTCGACCTCGCGGTCGAGTACGCCGGCACCCGCCGCCAGTTCGGCCGCCCGATCGCCGAGTTCCAGGGCCTGTCGTTCATGCTCGCCGACATGGCCACCCAGATCGAGGCCGGCCGGGCGCTGTACCTGACCGCCGCGCGGCTGCGCGACGCGGGCCGTCCGTTCTCCAAGGAGGCGGCGATGGCCAAGCTCTTCTGCACCGACACCGTGATGCGGGTGACCACGGACGCCGTCCAGGTGCTCGGCGGCTACGGCTACACGCAGGACTTCCCGGCCGAGCGGTACATGCGCGAGGCGAAGGTGCTGCAGATCGTCGAGGGCACCAACCAGATCCAGCGGCTCGTGATCGGCCGCCACCTCACCCGGGGCTGACGCGCCCCGGCGAGGGGCCGACGCGCCCCTCGCCCGGGGCCCACGGCCCCCGACACGGCCTCCGGCCGTCGCTCCAGGGTGCGGAGCGACGGCCGGAGGGTCGCTTTCCCCCGATTGCGGTTTGACGTCCCGTCAACCGGCGCGCGTCAGCGGCGGATCAGCCGGCGCCGCTGCTCGGGGATGGTCGGCGTGACGGCGGTGACGCGCACCGGGCGGTGCGCCACCGCGTGCGAGAACGGCTGGGTGCGCCAGTCCAGGCCGCTCGGCAGCTTGAACAGCGCCTCGAAGCCGGCCGGGCCGTCGCCGTCCGAGGCCTCCACCTCGGCGAGGTCGTCGGTCGGGGCGCCCGAGCCCGGGCAGATCGCGGGGGCGAAGGGGTTCCACGCGGTCGGCAGCAGGGCGTGCAGCGGCAGCCGCTCCTCGTCCGCGACGAGGGCGATCGGGCGTCGGCACTCGGGGCAGTGGACCCGGAAGATCTCCCAGGACTCGCCGTCGCCCGGGTCGGCGCTCGGCGTGGGGAGGTTCCCGACCGCGATGTCGTCGCGGCCGGCCGTATCGTCGGTCTCGTCGGAGCCCAGGGCACGCTGGTCGGTAGCAGGCATGAGGATCCCCCTCGGATCGGGCCCGGCGTGGTCGCCCGGGGCCACAACCAGCACTTCCCTCCCGCGCGGATACATAATCCTGCGGTCCGGCGCACCGTGATGCACCGGGTGTGTCCTTGGCCACATTCGCCCGGCATGTGCCCGCCTGGCACCCCGGCCCGCCCCTGGTGACACCGTGTGCGCCCATCGGGGCGCCCCGCGCGCCCCCGAGCGGGTAGGTTTGCGCACTGTGGAGGATCTCGACCAACGCATCGTCCAGCTGCTCCTAGAGGACGGCCGGATGAGCTACACGGACCTGGGCAAGGCCACCGGCCTGTCCACCTCGGCGGTGCACCAGCGCGTGCGCCGCCTCGAACAGCGCGGGGTGATCCGCGGCTACACCGCGATCATCGACCCCGACGCCGTCGACCTGGCGCTGACCGCGTTCATCTCGGTCAAGCCCTTCGACCCCAGCGCGCCCGACGACACCCCCGAACGCCTGGCCGGCCTGCCCGAGATCGAGGCCTGCCACAGCGTCGCCGGCGACGAGAACTACATCCTCAAGGTTCGCGTCGGCGCGCCCGGTGACCTGGAGGACCTGCTCGCCCGCATCCGCAGCGCAGCCGGCGTCTCGACCCGCACCACCGTCGTGCTGTCCACCCCCTACGAGGCGCGCCCCCCGAAGATCTGAGCACCGGCCCAGGGGCCCTCCTGCCCGTCAGCGGGCAAGGAGGGAGGGTGCAGACTTGGGCGCATGACCGAACGCACCTCCCGGACCGTCCTGCTGCGCGGCGGCGCCGTCTACAGCCCCGCCGACCCCTTCGCCACCGCGATGCTCGTGGAGGGTGAGCACGTCGCCTGGGTCGGCAGTGACGGTGCCGCCGAGGCGTACGCGGGGGTGGCCGACGAGATCGTCGACCTCGACGGCGCCCTGGTCACCCCGGCGTTCGTCGACGCCCACGTGCACGCGACCTCCACCGGACTGGCGCTCACCGGCCTCGACCTCACCGGCAGTCCGTCCCTCGCCGCCGCCCTGGCGGCCCTCACCGCCTTCGTCGACGCCCAGGAGACGGCCGGCGGCGTGCTCATCGGCCACGGCTGGGACGAGACCGGCTGGCCCGAGGGCCGCCCGCCCACGCTCGCCGAACTCGACGCCGCCGCACGGGGCACCGCCGTCTACCTCTCCCGCACCGACGTCCACTCCGCCCTCGCCAGCACCGCGCTGCGCACCCTCACCGAGGGCCTCGCCGACCTGCCCGGCCACTGTGCCGAGGGCCCCCTCACCAAGGACGCCCACCACGCCGTCCGGCAGACCGCGCTCGCCCGCCTGACCCCCGAGCAGCGCCGCCGCGCCCAGCGCGCGACCCTCGCCCGCGCCGCCGAACTCGGCATCGGCGCCCTGCACGAGTGCGCCGGACCGGAGATCTCCTCCGAGGCCGACCTGGCCGCCCTGCTGGCCCTGGCCGCTGAGGGCGAGGGCCCCGAAGTCTTCGGCTACTGGGGAGAGTTGGGCGGCGTCGAGACGGCCCGCCGGCTCGGTGCGGTCGGCGCCGGCGGAGACCTCTTCGTCGACGGCGCGCTCGGCTCGCACACCGCCTGCCTGCACGCCGCCTACGCCGACGCCGACCACACCGGAACCGCCTACCTGACCGCCGACCAGATCGCCGACCACGTGGCCGCGTGCACCGAGGCCGGGCTCCAGGCCGGCTTCCATGCCATCGGCGACGCCGCCGTCGGCGCCGTCATCGACGGCGTCCGGGCGGCCGGCGAGCGGGTCGGCGCCGCGCGCGTCAAGGCCCTGCGCCACCGCGTCGAGCACGCCGAGGCGCTGGACGACGAATCCGTCGCGGCCTTCGCCGAACTCGGCCTCACGGCCTCCGTCCAGCCGGCCTTCGACGCCGCGTGGGGAGGCCCGGAGGGCATGTACGTCCAGCGCCTCGGCGCCGAACGGGCCGCCGCGCTCAACCCGTTCGCCGCCCTGCTGCGCGCCGGCGTCCCGCTCGCGTTCGGCTCCGACGCCCCGGTGACCCCGCTCGACCCGTGGGGGACGGTCCGGGCCGCGGCCTTCCACCGGACGCCGGAGCACCGGATCTCCGTCCGCGCCGCGTTCACCGCCCACACCCGCGGGGGCTGGCGCGCGATCGGCCGCGACCAGGACGGCGTCCTCGTCCCGGGCGCCGTCGCCAGCTACGCCATCTGGGCCGCCGGTGACCTGGTCGTCCAGGCCCCCGACTCCCGCGTCGCCGGCTGGTCCACCGACCCGCGCTCCGGCACCCCGGGCCTGCCGGACCTCACCCCCGGCCACCCGCTGCCGACCTGCCTGCGCACCGTCGTGCGCGGCCGGACGGTCCACGCGGCCGCCGAGTAACGCCCCCCGCTGCTCGCCCGGCCCGCCCCGGGCGAGCAGCACCCCGGCGCCGTACGAGGTCGCTGCCCGCACCCGCTCGGAGCCGCTCGTCCCGGACACCCGCCGCACAACTCCCCCTCGCCTCCCGGTCACCGTCCGTTCCGGGGTACCTTCTTCGGACAGCGTCCGAACAACAAGCCAGAGAGATGGTGCGCCGGTGACCATGTCCGTCACCCGGGAGCGGTCCGCTGCCGCACCCGAGCCGCCGGCCCCCGAAGCACGGCCCGGCCGGCTCGCCCGGGCCATCGCCAAGGTCCGCGCCGGTCTGCCCCGGACCGGCCTCTCGGCGCTGGCCGGCCTGCTGCTGGCCCTCGCCTTCCCGCCGTACGACCTGTGGCCGCTGTCGCTGCTGGGCGTCGCGGCGCTCTCGCTGCTCACCCGGGGCCGCACGCTCCGCCAGGCGGCCTGGACCGGCTTCGCGTTCGGCTTCCCGTTCTTCCTGATGCTGCTCAGCTGGCTGCGCGTGGTCGGCTGGGACGCGACGGTCGGCCTGTCGGTCGTCGAGGCGCTGTTCATGCTGCTCCTCGGTGTCGCCCTCGCCCTCACCTCCCGGCTGCCCGCGTGGCCGCTGTGGGCCGCGTGCCTGTGGGTCACCCAGGAGTGGGCGCGCGACCGGCTGCCGCTCGGTGGCTTCCCCTGGGGCCGGCTGGCCTTCGCCAACACGGCGACCCCGTACACCCCGCTGGCCGCGATCGGCGGCGCCCCGCTGGTGACCTTCGCGGTCGCCCTCTCCGGCGCCCTGCTGGCCTGGGCGGCGCTGCGCCTGCGCGGCCCGCGCCGTGCCCCGCGCGTGGCCGCCCTGGCCGGACTCGGTGCCGTGGCGGCGCTGCTGGCCGGCTACCTCGTCCCGGTGCCGACCAAGGCCGACGACACCGTGAAGGTCGCGATCGTCCAGGGCAACGTGCCCAACCCCGGCATGGACTTCCTCGGCCGCCCGATGATGGTCCTCAACAACCACGCCTCGGCGACCGAGCGGCTGGCCGCCGACATCAGGGCCGGCAAGGTCGAGCGCCCCGACGTCGTGATCTGGCCGGAGAACTCCTCCGACCTGGACCCCTTCAGCGACCCGCTCGCCTACGAGCGCATCAACGGGGCCGTGAAGGCCGTCGGCGTGCCCACCCTGGTCGGCACCCTGGTGGACGGCCCGGACGACCAGCACGTCCAGAACGAGGGCATCGTCTGGGACCCGAAGACCGGCCCCGGCGCCTCCTACACCAAGCAGCACCCCGTCCCGTTCGGCGAGTACGTGCCGTTCCGCGCCCAGCTGATGAAGGTGATCACCCGTCTCCAGCGGGTCGCCCGCGACTTCTGGCCCGGCGACCACAACGGCGTCATGCAGGTGGGCCCGGCCCGGATCGGCGACGTGATCTGCTTCGAGGTCGCCTACGACGAGATCGTCCGCGACACCGTCGACAGCGGCGCCCGCGTCCTGGTCGTGCAGACCAACAACGCCACCTACGCGAAGACCGGCCAGCCCGAGCAGCAGCTCGCGATGTCCCGGCTGCGCGCGGTCGAGCACGGCCGGGCCGTGCTGATCGCCGCCACCAGCGGCATCAGCGCGGTGATCGCCCCGGACGGCACGGTGGAGCAGCGCACCCAGGAGCTGACGCCGGCCGAGCTGTCCGCCACCGTCCCGCTGCGCGACGGCACCACGGTCGCCGACCGGATCGGCCCCGCCCCGGAGTGGGCGCTCGCCCTCGGCGGCCTGCTGGCCTGCGGCGCGGGCCTGCTGGTCACCGTCCGCCGCCGCCGGTCCGCCGGAACACCGGCCGCCGGGGAATCGTTGGACCAGGTGGTGCCGTAGCCGGCCCGGACCTCCCGTGCGGCGTGCAGAGCACCGCCTTGGAGTGGATCCGTACCGTGACCCAGCAAGCTGCCCCCACCCGTCCGGCCCCGCGCGGAAAGCTCCGCCGTGTGCTGCCGCTGCTGATCACCGCCTGGCTGGTGCTGGAGATCTGGCTGCTGGTCCAGGTGGGTTCGTGGCTGGGCGGCTTCGCCGTCCTGCTGCTGCTCATCGCCGGCGCCGTGATCGGCGGCTCGCTCATCAAACGGGCCGGGCTGAAGGCGCTGTCCGCGGCGATCGAGCAGAGCAAGGACCCGAAGTCGCAGCAGCCCCAGACCGGCACCAGCATGACGGTCCTGGCCGGTCTGCTGCTGATCGTCCCCGGCTTCCTGTCGGACCTCGTCGCGCTCACCCTGCTGTTCCCGCCGACGCGCGCGCTCTGGCGGGCGGCCGGCCGCCGACTGGCGGACAAGGCGCTGCGCAGCACCTCCGCCGTGGGCGCGGACGCGTTCGCGGACGCGGTGCGGCTGCAGGAGCAGATGCGCATCCACCGCCCGGACGGCAAGGTCATCCAGGGCGAGGTGGTGGATCCGGAGGCCGGCCCGCGCGGCCCGCAGGGCCCGGACACCACCTACCGCCCGCCGATCACCGGCTGACCGCCCCGACGCCCCGGCCGGGCCCGTCCGCGGGCCCGGCCACCCTTGCGTCCGGGCCGTCCCGTCCGGATCCGGACACGCGAAGATCCGGACACGCGAAAGGGACCCTGGATCCCAGGGTCCCTTTTCGCGTCCTCCCGCCGGGGCGGGAGAGAGGGTCAGGCGCTCTTGCGGGTGTCGCGCGGGTGCACCGCGAGGTTCATCCCGCCGGAGCGGAGCACCGCCAGCCGCTCGGCCAGCACCTCCTCCAGCTCCTCGCGCGTACGGCGCTCCATCAGCATGTCCCAATGGGTGCGCGTCGGCTTGGTCTTCTTCTCCTCCGGCTCGTCGCCGTCGAGAAGCGTCGCCTCCTGGCCACAGAAGCGGCATTCCCAGGTCTGGGGGATCTCCGCCTCGACCGAGAAAGGAACCTCGAATCGGTGTCCGTTCTGACATGCGTACTCGACGGTCTGGCGGGGAGCCAGATCGATACCACGGTCGGTCTCGTAGCTAGTGGCCCCGAGTCGCGTGCCGCGGAGAGCTCGCTCGCTCATGAATCGTGCCTCCCGGGCTTATGGCCCACAGGACTAGTGGTCGCTGTTCTTCGTCGTTCGGTCAACGCTCGGCTTCCGACGAAGATTCCCGTCCCGGGACATGCGTCGTCTGTCGTGCCGCCCCTGTTTGTACCCACCGGCGCCCGATTTGTCACATCTGGCCGGTGATATCACCCCAGGTGTCACCTATTTCACAGCTGGTGATCGTGCGGCCTTTCAGTCACGAGCGTACCGGGACGGGATTCGGAAGCCGTCGGCGCCCCCGGTTCCTTGCGGTCAGGAGATCGGACGGGAACGGATCATCGGCTCGCCCTTGCCGAGGTCGACGGGCCCGGCGGCGGGCGCCGGCTCGGCGGGGCGGAGCAGCGGGGGCTGCTCGGGGCGCGGCGGCGCGTCCGCCGCGGCCTCGGTGCGGGTGTCGCGGTGCGGCAGCAGGGCGATCACGGCGTCCCGCAGGGCGGCCGGGGCCTCGTCGTCCAGCGGGTCGACGGTGGCGGGCACCTGGAGCCGGACCGGGGCGCCGTTGCCGATGCGTGCGTAGCCGCGGCCGATCGGGGCGTGCGCGGCGGGCACGATGTCGAGCGGGGCGCCGAGCGCGACGCGGCCCTCCTCGGGACCGGCCGGGCCGAGCAGGACCCGGGCCCTGGTGGTGGTCCGGACGGTGGGGGTGATCCGGTCCCGGGCCTCGACGTCGTCGGCGATCACGACGGTGACGCGGGCGGCGCGGCCGTGCCGCAGCGGGAGTTCCAGCAGGTCCTGCGGGTCGGGGCGGCCCTCGGCGTGGGCGAGCTCGCTGAGCTCGGTCGGGTGGTCGAGCAGCAGCCACAGCGGCCGGGTGACGTCCTCCGGCGGGGCGCTGCCGGTGTGCCGGGCGGCGTTGAGCGCGGCGAGCCGCCGGTCGGTCTCCTGGGCGGCCCACTCCAGGGCGGCGAGCGCGCCGTGCAGGCTGGTCTCGACGGTGTGCACGCCGGGCCGGTTGACCAGGCACGCGTGCTCGCCGGTGCCGGCGCCGTCGATCACCACGAGGTCGGCGTACGGGAGGGCCTGGAGCGCGATCGAGCGGACCAGGCTGGAGGTGCCGTACCCGGCGACACCGAGCACGAGCAGGTGGGGTTCGCCCGAGCGCGGCCCGGTGCGCCAGATCACCGGCGGCTGCTGCGTCACGGCGCCGCCCTGGCCGACCGGGATGGTGCGGGCGGTGCCGTCCTCGTCGGTGAAGCCGAGCACGATCTCGCCCGGGGCGGCCACGAAGCGCTGGGCGACGATGTCGGTGGGCAGCGGGCTCATCGCGGAGATCCGCAGCTTGTTGGACTCCTCGTCCCAGTCGAAGCGGTACTCGCGGGCCCGCCCGGCCTTGCCCTGGACGACCTGCTCGATCCGGGCCCGGGCGGCCGGCTCGGTGTCGGTGAAGTACGCCGGATAGGTGAGCTCCAGGCGGGAGAGCCGGCCCTCGCCGTCGAACTCCCAGGAGTCGAAGGCGCTCTTGTAGCTCCCCTCGAAGCGGTACAGCGGGTTGGCGTCCTCGGGGCCGCAGAAGTAGGGCGTCAGCGCGGAGTAGAGCGCCGCGAGCTTGACGTCGGCGACGTCGGGCGCGGGCGGGGCGGGCGGCGCCTTGGGGGCCCGTCCGGCCCACGCGGCGCTGGCCATGAGTGCGATCAGGGCGAACAGCAGGCCGTGCGGCAGCAGGTAGATGCCCACGAGCATCGCGGCGGACAGGAACAGCGTCGGGCCGCGGCGCTCCTTGGGGGTGGCCTGCCAGCGGCCCTTGGCCCAGCCGGCGTGGTGGCGCAGGCCGCGGCCGATGACGGTGAGCGGGGCGAACATGTCGGAGGCGTGGTCCCCGGCGGTCCGGGCGATCTCACGGCCCTTGCCGAGGTGGCGGTGGAGCGACATTCCTTGACTCCCCGGGCGGTCGGGACGGGTGGGGGGTGAAGCGGGGACGGCTCGTGGTACGACGGGGCCCGGGGCGGTGGGATCCGCGCCCGGGCCCGTGCGGGGGAGTGGCGGCGCTAGAACTTCAGGCCGCCGAGCAGGCTGGCGAGGCTCGCGCCGCCCGCGGTGATGCTGGGTGCGATCGAGGAGCCGGCGACGTAGAAGCCGAAGAGCGCGCAGACGATCGCGTGGGAGACCTTTAGTCCGTCCCGGCGGAAGAACAGAAAGGCGATGGTGCCGAACAGGACGATGCCGGAAATCGAGAGGATCACGTTCTGCTCCTCGGGGAGGGGGACAGGGACAGTGTCACTGAAAGTGCCCCAATCGTGACAAAAAGTAATAGATGATGGAACGGTGCAAATGGGTGGTTTCACCGCTCAATACCGCCGTGGGGCCCGGGCGGAGGTATGCGAACCGGCCCGGGTCGGGGCCGTGCGACGCTCTGTTGCGGTGCGGCGAGGCATTCCCGGCGGGTGGGCGGGAAGTTTCCCGGGGGTTCCGGAAGTTCGCTCGAACGGCTGCGCAACCGAACCGTCGGCGAGTCGTGTCCGGTGGGGCCCGCATCCGCCATCCGGACGCGTGCTGGCCCGGGCCTGCGCCCGACGGCTACGGTGCGGTACGCGCAGCCGGCACCGCCACCGAGCACGAACCGACCGCGAACCGACCACGAGAGGCCGCCCGCCATGACCGACGCCGCCAGCCCGCAGCCCGCCGACGCCCCCGACGCCGAGGTGATCGCGCTCGCGGGGAAGCTCTTCGACGCCGCCCGGGCCGGGGACACCGACGCCCTGACCGCCGCCGTCGACGCGGGCGTCTCCGCGAACCTGACCAACGGCAGCGGCGACACGCTGCTCATGCTCGCCGCCTACCACGCCCACGCCGGCACGGTCGCCGCCCTGGTCGAGCGCGGCGCCGACCCGAACCGCGCCAACGACAAGGGCCAGACCCCGCTCGCGGGCGCCGTCTTCAAGGGCGCGGTGGACGTCGTCGACGCCCTGCTGGCCGCCGGCGCCGACCCGAAGGCCGGGTTCCCGTCCGCCGTCGACGCCGCCGCGATGTTCGGCAAGACGGACCTCCTCGCCCGGTTCGAGGGCCGCTGAGCCGAGGTCGTAGTCTTTTCAACCATGGACAGCAGTGCGACCAAGGACGCCGGCACCGTCGAGTACCGCGTCACCGGCTACGGCCACCCCGACGCCCAGGCCCTGTCGGCCGAGGTGCAGCAGGAGTACGTCCGCCGCTACGGCGACCCGGACGAGACCGTGCTGCACCCCGACGACTTCGAGGCGCCGGCCGGACTGTTCCTGATCGCCTACCTGGACGGCCGGCCGGTCGCCTGCGGCGGGTGGCGGGCCAAGCAGGCCGGCCCGCACGGGCTGCGCGACGGCGACGCCGAGCTGAAGCGGATGTTCGTCGTCCCGGACGCCCGCGGGCGCGGCCTCGCCAGGGGCGTGCTGCGCCGCCTGGAGCAGACCGCCGCCGAGGCCGGCCGCACGCGCTTCGTCCTGGAGACCGGCACCGAGCAGCCCGAGGCCGTCGCGCTGTACCACTCCGAGGGGTACGGGGCGATAGAGAAGTTCGGGATCTACCGCGAGCACCCGCAGAGCATCTGCCTCGGCAAGGAGTTCACCTCCGCGTCCGACTGACGGACCGTCCGCCGGGTAGGCTCCGGGCGAGACCGGTCCGGGGCACGTTCAGGGGGACGGATGAGTCACCAACCGCCGGCGCCCGACCGGCTCCCCGTGCTGGCCGCGCCCGGCGGGGAGCTGGACCGGCTGGTCCGCACGGGCGCGCGCGGAGTCGGGGCGGGGGCGGTCTGGGCCGTCGGCGACGCCGCCGGAACGGTCGGGCGGGGCGCCCACGGACCGCTCGGGCAGGGCCCGTACGCGCGGCTCTCGCCCGGACCGGACACCCGCTACGACCTCGCGAGCCTCACCAAGGTCGTCGCGCTCTGGCCGTGCGCCGGGGCGCTGTGGCAGGCCGGCCGCCTCCCGCTCGACGAACCCCTCGGGCGCTACTGGCCGGACGCCGCCGGGCAGCCGGCTGGCCAGGTGACCGCCCGTCAACTTCTCGCCCACACCGCCGGATTGCTGCCGCGGACGAACTTCGAGCGGCTCTACGGGCGCGACCGCGCGGCGATCCGCTCCGGCGTCATCGCCGCTCCGCTGCACCGCGCGCCCGGTACCGCCGTCGAGTACACCGACCGCGCCGCCGTGCTCCTCGGCCACCTCGTCGAACACCTCGGCGGTGCCCCGCTCGACGAGCTCGCCGACCGCCGGGCCTGGCGGCCGCTGGGCATGGCCGACACCCGCTACGGACCCCTCGGCCCCGGTGACACCGCCCACACCGCCCCCACCGAGTACGACGAAACCCTCGGCGCCCACCTGCGCGGTGTCGTCCACGACCCGTCCGCCCGCCTCCTCGGCGGCGTCTCCGGCAACGCGGGCGCCTTCTCGACCGCCCGCGACCTCGGCCGCTTCCTCGCCGCCCTGCTCGATCCGCCGCCCGGACTCTCCTGGGGCGAACCGTGGATCGCCGAGTCCCTGCGCGAACAGACCGGCGGGCTCGCCCCCGCCCGCGGCCTCTCCTGGCTCTGCGCCCCCGGCACCGACCCGGCGGACGGCACCTTCGTCCACTACGGGTTCACCGGCACCGGCATCTGGATCTCCCGCCGGCTCGGCCGTTGGGCGCTGCTGCTCACCAACAAGGTCCACTACGACCGCGAGGCCCAGCCGCTCACCGACCTGCGCAACGCCTTCCGGCGGGCCGTCTTCGGCTAGCGCCGCGCCACCGGGCCCCGCGCCACCCGATCGGGTGGATCTCGCACGAACCACCGTTCCCGGTGCGGAACCTGCGGCAGAGTGGGCCACGACGGACGGGTGGTGGCGGAGGAGTCGCGATGACGGAGACCTGGCAGCTGTCGGAGGGGGAGTGGCTGGCGCGGATGGTGCGCGCGTACGTCGGCTGCAGCGTCCTGCTCACCGACGGCATCGGCAACGTCCTCCTCCTGAAGCCGATCTACCGCGCCCACTGGTTGTTCCCCGGCGGCGGAATGGACCCCGGCGAGGGTCCGGCCGAGTGCGCCGCCCGCGAACTGCGCGAGGAGACGGGGCTCGTGCTCGACCACGAACTTCGACTGGTCGTCGTCGAGTGGCGCGACCCGATCCCCAAGCAGCGCGAACACGCCCACCCCGCCGTCCAGTTCATGTTCGACGGCGGGGTGCTCGACGCCGCCGCCGAAATCCACTGCCAGGCCGAGGAGATCGCCGAGTACGGCTTCTTCACCCCGGCCCGGGCGGCCACGCTGCTCCACCCGAACGCGGCGCGGCGGCTCACCCGGGCCCTGGACGCCAGGCGCGGCGGGCTCACCGCGCTGCTCCACTCGACGGGCTACCTGGGCTGAACTCCGCCCGGCCGCCCGTCAGACGAGCGTGCTCCAGTAGTACCAGAACCGGTTGAGGATCAGCAGCGCGATCACCGCCGCCCACAGCGCCGGCAGCGCCCAGTGGTAGCGCGCCGCCTCCCGCACGACCGTCCGCAGCCGCGGGCCCGCCGGGATCACGCCCGAGCGCAGGTTGTGCAGCGTCGTGTACCAGAACAGCGCCACGACCGTCGCCCACACCACCATGCAGTACGGGCACAGCGCGCCGATCTCGTACAGCGCCTGGTCGATCAGCCAGTGCACGAAGACCACGCCCAGGAACGTCCCCGCCTGGAGGCCCAGCCAGAACCACCGGCGGTACGCGGCACCGGCCAGCAGTCCCGCGCCGATCGCCGCCAGCGCGCCGAAGGCGGCCAGCCCGATCAGCGGGTTCGGGAAGCCGAACACCCCCGCCTGCTCGGTGCGCATCACCGAACCGCAGCTGATCACCGGGTTGATGTTGCAGGTCGGGACGTACGACGGGTTCTCCAGGATGCGGAGCTTGTCGAAGGTCAGGACGGCGGAGGCCGCCAGCCCGATCAGCCCGCCGAGGAGCAGGAGCAGCGAAAACGCCCGGCCGGCGCCGATCGGGGCGCCCTCCGGGGCGGGGCCGGCGGCGGGGCGGGGCACGTGCACGGAGGTAGAGGCGGTCATGGCAGCACACTCCGGTGGCTGGGAGGGGGCCGGCCCGGCCGGGATTCGGCCGGGCCGGTGGAGCTCGCTACAGGCCGGCGGCCTGCTTGACCTGCGCCGTGAACTGGTCCGGAGTGGCAGGGTTCTGGCCCGAGAACAGCGTGACCGGCTTGCCGTCGACCTTCACCGTCGGCGTGCCCTGCACCCCGCTGTCGTTGAACGCGTTCGCGACCTTCGCCGCCCACGGCGCGTAGGTGCCGTCCTGGACGGCCTTGACGAAGGCGTCGGTCTTCAGGCCCGGCACCTGGTCGGCCAGCTCCAGGATCTTGTTGGTGTCGCCGAAGCCGTCGGTGCGCTCGTCGGGCTGGTTCTTGTAGAGCACGTCGTGGAAGGCCTTGAACTTGTCCACGCCCTCGTTCAGCGCGGCGCCGGCGGCGGCCAGCGCGGTGCGCGAGCCCTTGCCGCCGAGGGCCTTGTCCAGGAACGAGGCCAGGTGGAACTCGACCTTGATCTGGCCGTCCGCGGTGAGCTGCTTGACCGTCTCGCCGTTGGCCGCCTCGAAGTGCTTGCACACCGGGCAGCGGAAGTCCTCGTAGACCTCCATCGTGTGCGGGGCGTCGGCCTTGCCGTAGGTGATCACGGTGCCGTCCTGGCCGGAGGCGTTCGCGGGGACGACCAGCGGTGCCGAGGAGCCGGACCCGGCGGCCGTCTCCTTGTCCTTCTTGGCCGAGCTCACCGCGATCGCCCCGCCGCCCGCGATGGCGAGGACGACGACGGCCGCGACGCCGATGACGATGCGCTGACGGCGCTTGGCGGCCGCCTGCTCGCGGCGCTGCGCCTCCTGGATCCGCTCGCGGGCGCTGATGCGCTGGGACTGCTTGCTGTTGGCCTGAGCCATGGGGGTCAACTCCTGTACGCGGCGCGCGGGTGCGCGCGGGATGCCTCGCTCGGGGTGCGCCTCGGAAGGGCATGCCTCGGACGGGCGTGCCTCGGACGGGCGTGCCTCGTCGGGGCGTGCCGAGGGGCGGGGTGGGTGAACGCGGGAGTCGTGCGCCGGGCCCGTGGCCGTGGGAACGGTGTCAGCAGGCCGGCGCGAAGGCCGGCGGGCCGCGCCGGGGCGCGGGGCAAAGGACGACGTCCTCGCGGCGGGGACGCTCGTGGTCGGACACCGGCAGCGGCACCCGCAGCACCGGGCGCACCGGGGCCGGGACCAGCAGCAGGAGCAGTGCCCGCAGCGGCGCGGCCACCGACTGGCGCAGGGCGCGCAGCGCCCGGGCCAGCCCGGACAGGGCGGCATCGCCCAGCCGCAGCCAGGCGGCGGCGGCCACCGCGACCATCAGGTGCACCAGCAGGACCAGGAGCTGGGTCGCGGCGGGCGCGAACGGTCCGTCGTGCCCGAGCGGCCCGGACAGCAACGAGCCGTCCACCGAACCGCCCCCGCACACCAGCAGGTTCATGCCGCGCGCGGGCACGTGCTCGCTCAGGATCGGGCCACAGCCGGTCTGACCGAGGTTGAACGTCGTGTTGAGCAGCAGCTCCACCGGCACCATCACGGCGGAGATGTGCAGCAGCCGCCGCTCCCCGCCGGCCAGCGCGGCCGACACCAGGAAGACGACGGCGGTCGCGGCGGCCACCAGTGTGAGCGGCAGCGGGCGACCCGTGATGACCACCTGGCCCAGCGCGGACAGCGGCACGGCGAGCGCGGTGAACACCGCGGCCCGCAGGGCCCTGGTCGCACGGGTGGACGTCATCACGTCCGGGAGTATGTCACGACCCTTACATCCGGCACGAGGGTGCGGGGCGGAACGGTGCCCTTGGGTGGGGGTGGCGGGTCGTCAGCGGCCCTCCGCCGGCCGATCGCCGGTCCGGTCGCTCGCGGTGTACGGACGGTGGACGCCCGGTGGACAACGGGGGCCGGCGGACTAGCCTGGAAGGCGTTTCGCCGTTCCCTGGAGGGGCGGCGACCCCGACGAGGGGGTGAACGCCCATGGCCCGGCCCGACGCCACGGTCGGACAGGTGCTGCTCGCCCGCATCGAGGCCCAGGCCGCCGTGCTCGCGGGACTCGACGACGCGGTCCGCGTGGACGAGCCGGACGCGGTCCACCGGATGCGGGTCGCCTGCCGGCGCCTGCGCAGCGCACTGCGGACGTACCGGCGCCTCTTCGCGGCCGGCGCCACGGACGAGCTCGTGGCCGAGCTGAGGTGGCTGGCCGCCGCCCTCGGCCGCGCGCGCGACCGCGAGGTCCTGGCCGAACGGCTCGCGGCCCGCGCCCGGGAGCTGCCCGCCGAGTGCGGCCCCGAGCGGGTGGCCGCGGAACTCGAACGGTGGGGCGGGGCCGAGTACCGCCGGGTCCGGCCCGAAGTGCTGGCCGCCCTCGACAGCCCCCGCCGCCGCGCCCTCGCCGCCGGACTGGCCGGCCTGCTGGCCGCCCCGCCGCTGCGCCGCCGGGCCCGCCGCCCGGCCGTGCCCGAGCTGTCGCGCATCGTCGCCAGGGAGCAGCGGCGCACCGGCCACCGGGTGCGGGCCGCCCTGGCCGCCGGGCCCGAGGACCGCGACCACGCCCTGCACGAGGCCCGCAAGGCCGCCAAGCGCGCCCGCTACGCCGGTGAGAGCGCCGCGCCGGCGGTGGGCAGGGCGGCGGACCGGTACGTCGAGCGGATGAAGGCCGTGCAGGAGGTGCTGGGCGAACACCAGGACGCGGTCGTGGCGGCCGCCGCCCTGGCCGCCCTGGGCGACCAGGCCACGACGAGCGGCGAGGCGTTCGCGTACGGGGTGCTGTACGGCGGGCAGCTGGCAGCGGCGGAGGCGGCCCGCGACCGCCTCCCGGCGGTGTGGGCCCGGGCGTCGCGGCGCAAGCTGGTGCGCTTCGGCTAGTCCGGCGGCTCGGGCGGCTCGGCGGGGTCGGTCAGGGTGGTGGGGCGCTGCGACCGGGCGGCCTCCCGGGCCCGTTCGGGTCGAGGCCGGCGGTGCGGGCGGCGGTGCGGAGCAGGCCGTGGAGCATCTCGGTCGTGAGGCGGCCGGTGTTCGTGTTGCGCGGGCTCACGTGGTAGCAGCCGTAGAGGTGGAGCGGCGGGCCGCCGTCGGTGGCGGGCAGGGTGACGTGGGCGGCGTGGCCGAACGCGGGGCGTGGCCGCGGGACCTCCCAGCCGGCGGCGGCCACGGCCGGGAGCAGGGCCTGCCAGGCGAAGCCGCCCAGGGCGACGACCGTCCGCACGGTGGGGCGCAGGAGCTGCAGTTCCCGGGTGATCCAGGGGCGGCAGGTGTCGCGCTCGGCGGTGGTCGGCTTGTTGTCGGGCGGGGCGCAGCGCACCGGGTCGGTGACGCGGACGCCGCGCAGCTCCAGGCCGTCGCCGTGGCGGACGGATTCCGGGCGGTTGGCGAGTCCGAGCTCGTACAGGGCCGTGTAGAGGATGTCGCCGGAGGGGTCGCCGGTGAAGATGCGGCCGGTGCGGTTGGCGCCGTGGGCGGCGGGGGCGAGGCCGACGAGGACGAGCGGGGCGTCGGGCGGGCCGAAGCCGGGGATCGGGCGGGCCCAGTAGTCCCAGTCCTGGTAGGCGCGGCGCTTGGTGCGGGCGGTCTCCTCGCGCCACTCGACCAGGCGCGGGCAGGCACGGCAGCCGGTGACGACGCGGTCCAGGTCGGCCATTGCGGCGGCGCGGGCGGCGGCCTGTGCGGGGTGGCGCGGGTGGCCGGGGTCGTCGGCGGGGGACGGCGGCATGGCGACGATCCTAGTGCCGCGGCACCAGGGGGGCGCCGGAGGTCCGGTCTCCGGCGGTGGCCGGGCAGGCGTAGCGTTGAATCATCTGCTCCGGCGGCCCCCGGTCGGTTCGGGTCGGCGACGGCCGGGACTGGCTGGTGCGCGAGGAGGCCGCGATGATCGTCGATGCGGTGCTGGGGACGATCGGGGGGCTGGTGGGACTGGGGGTGATCTGGGCGTGCCTGAGCGTCAGGGTGGTCCAGCAGTTCCAGAAGGGCGTGGTGTTCCGCTTCGGCAAGGTGCGCGACGAGGTGCGCCGGCCGGGGCTGGTCGCGCTGATGCCGATCGCGGACAAGCTGCGCAAGGTCAACGTCCAGATCGTGACGATGCCGATCCCGGCGCAGGAGGGCATCACCCGTGACAACGTGACCGTGCGGGTGGACGCGGTGGTCTACTTCCGCGTCGAGGACCCGGTCAAGGCGACCGTCAACGTGCAGGACTACAACTTCGCGATCTCCCAGGTCGCGCAGACCTCGCTGCGGTCGATCATCGGCAAGAGCGAACTGGACGACCTGCTGGCCAACCGCGAACCGATCAACCAGGGCCTGGAGTTGATGATCGACAGTCCGGCGCTGGGCTGGGGCGTCCAGATCGACCGGGTGGAGATCAAGGACGTCGCCCTGCCGGAGTCGATGAAGCGCTCGATCGCCCGGCAGGCGGAGGCCGAGCGCGAGCGGCGGGCGCGGATCATCACCGCGGACGGCGAGTACCAGGCGTCGGAGCGGCTGTCGGAGGCGGCCAGGGTGATGAGCAAGACTCCGTCGGCGCTGCAGCTCAGGCTTCTGCAGACCGTGGTGGAGGTGGCGGCGGAGAAGAACTCCACTCTGGTTCTGCCGTTCCCGGTGGAACTGCTGCGGTTCCTGGAGAGCGCGACGGAGGTCCAGCAGCGGAACCTCCTGGCGGCCGCGGCGAGCGCGGCCGGGGCGAAGGCCGCGGAGGAGTCCGGTCTGGAGGGCGGCGAGGCCGAGCCCGGCGAGGACCGGCCGACGTCCGAACTGCCGTCGCTGGACGAGGTGCTGGAGCACTCGCCGCTGGACGGCGCCGACCCGTCCGGCACGGGGCCCGAGCACGGCAGGGCGGCTTGAGGACGGCCCGGAGGAGGCCCGCGGCCGCCCCGGTGGCGACCGTCGGCCGCCCGGACCACGATGGACAACGGGGACGGCAGGCACGTCAGGGAGGCGGACCATGACCAGAGCCAGCGACATCATGCACCCGGGCGCGGAGTGCATCCGCGAGCACGAGACGCTCGCCGCCGCCGCCCGGATCATGCGGGACCGGGGCGTCGGGGCGCTGCCCATCTGCGGCGAGAACGAGAAGCTGCTGGGCATCGTCACCGACCGCGACATCGTGCTCAAGTGCATCGCTGAGGGCCGGGACCCGTCCGCGGTGACGGCGGGCGAGCTCGCCGAGGGCCGGCCGATGACGGTGGAGGCGGACGAGGACACCGAGCAGGTGCTGCGCGTGATGGAGCAGTACCGGGTGCGTCGCCTCCCGGTGATCAACCACCCCGAGCACAAGCTGGTCGGGATGATCAGCGAGGCGGACATCGCGCGCGGGATGCCGCAGGCGCGGGTGGCGGAGTTCGTGTCTGCGGTGTGCGCGGAGGAGGAGCCCAAGACGGACGCGTGAGGCGCGTCCGCCCTTCGGGGGCGTCCGGTCAGGCGAGCGCGTAGACCGTGGTGGCGTGCGCGGCCGGCTCCTCGTCGCCCTCGGCGGTGAGCGTGATGTCGAGGAAGGCGATCCGCCGGCCGAGCTTGGTCACCCGGGCGCGCACCAGGACGTCCCGCTCGGCGACGGCGCGTTGGAAGGTCGTCGACTGCTGGACGGTGGTCATCGGACCGAAGCCGCCGCGGGCCGCCGACACGGCGATCACGCTCGCGGTGTCGGCGGCGGCCATCAGGGCCTGCCCCGACAACCCGCCGCCCTCCCGGGCCAGTCGCCCGGACCACGGCAGGCGCAGCACGGCGTGCCGCTCGCCGGTCCCGATCACCGACAGGCCGAGCTCCTGCACCCAGGGGGCGAAGGCGTCGGCCAGGATCTTGTCCGCCTCGGCGGTGGTGAGGGTCATCCTGCCATTGTGGCGCCGGTGGTGACCCCGTGTCAGCCACGTGGGGCGAGACTGCCGAGGCGCCGGCGCGGCGCCGCGATCGTTCGGCCTCGCCGCGGGCGCCCGCCCGGTCCGGCGCGCCATCGGCACCGGCTTCCCGGGCGAGGCCTCGGCCGTCGGCCACCGCGCCCTGTGCGGCGGCACGGCCTTCGGCCCCGGAAACCCGGGTCCTAGGGCTCCTTCCCCAGTCCCTCCGCGATCAGCTCGGCCAGGTGCAACGCTCGTCGGCCCCCGGTGAGTTGGGCGATCTGGGTGCGGCAGCTGAAGCCGTCGGCCAGGATCGCCGTGTCGGGGGCGGTGGCGCGCAGTTCGGGGAGGAGGACGCGTTCGGCGATCGCCTCGGAGATCTCGAAGTGTCCCTGCTCGAAGCCGAAGTTACCGGCCAGGCCGCAGCAGCCGGAGTCCATGACCCGGTTGTGCAGGCCCAGCCGGGCTTCGACGCGGCGGTCGGCGGCGGTGCCGAGGACGGCGTGCTGGTGGCAGTGGGTCTGGGTGACGGCGTCGCGCGGGATGCGGGGGAGCGGGGCGTCGGGGGCGTGTTCGTCGAGGAACTCGGCGAAGGTGAGCGTGCGTCGGGCGAGCGGGTGGCCGTCCGGGCCGAGCAGGCGGGGGAGGTCCTCGCGCAGACTGGCGGTGCAGCTCGGGTCGAGTCCCACCACGGGGGTGTCGGCGGGCAGGCCGGCCGCGTCGAGCGCCCGCAGGCTGCGGCGCAACACCCTCCGGGCGGAGTCGAGTTGGCCGGTGGAGTACCACGTGAGGCCGCAGCAGACCGGGCCGGCGGGCAGGTGGACGTCGAAGCCCAGGTGCTCCAGCACATCGACGGCCGCGCGCGCCACGTTCGGCTGGAGGTGGTCGGAGAACGTGTCCGGCCAGAGCAGGACGGGCGGTGCGCCCGCCGGGGCCGGGTGTGCGGCGCGGTGCCGGCGGTACCAGCGGGTGAAGGTCTCCGGCGGGAGGACGGGCAGGACGCGTCGCCGGTCGATCCCGCCGAGCCGCTTGAGCAGGGCGCCGGCCGGGGAGCGGGCGAGGGTGTTGGCGGCCCCGGGCGCGAGGGCGGCGGCGCGCAGCCAGAGCGGCAGCCGGCCCATCGAGTAGTGGGAGCGCGGGCGCAGGCGGTGCCGGTAGTGCTGGTGCAGGAACTCCGTCCGGTACGTCGCCATGTCGACGTGCACCGGGCAGTCGCTCGCACAGCCCTTGCAGCCCAGGCAGAGGTCCAGCGCCTCCCGGACCTCCTCCGAGCGCCAGCCGTCGGTGATCGCGGCCTCGGACCGGTGGCCGGGGGGCGTCCCGGCGCCGCGCAGCATCTCGGCGAGCAGCCGGGCCCGGCCCCGGGTGGAGTGCCGCTCCTCGCTCGTGGCCATGTAGCTCGGGCACATCACCCCGGTGGTGGTGTCCACGCACTTGGCGACCCCGACGCAGCGGTGCACGGCCTTCGTGAGGCTGCCGCCGTCCTGCTCGTACGGGAGGGCGAGCGGCAGGGCCCGGCGCGGGGCGGTGACGAAGCGCAGGTCGGCGTCGAGCGGGCGCGGGTCGACGAGGGCGCCCGGGTTGAGCAGGTTCTCCGGGTCCCAGATGTGCTTGAACTCGCGGAAGAGCGCCATGACGTCGGGCCGGTACATGCGCGGCAGCAGCTCGGCGCGGGCCTGTCCGTCGCCGTGCTCGCCGGAGAGCGAGCCGCCGTACGAGACGGCCAGATCGGCCGCCTGCTCCAGGAACTCCCGGAGGACCAGCACCCCTTGGGCCTCGCCGAGCGGGAAGTCGATCCGCAGGTGCACGCAGCCCTCGCCGAAGTGCCCGTACGGCACGCCGCGCAGGCTGTGCCGGCGCAGCAGCGCGCGCAGGTCGCGCAGGTAGTCGCCGAGCCGCTCGGGCGGGACGGCGGAGTCCTCCCAGCCCGGCCATGCCTCCCCGCCTCCCGGGAGCCGGGTGACGGTTCCGGCGCCGGCCTCCCGGACGGCCCACAGCTGCCGCTGCTCGACCGGGTCGGTGACGAGGGCGACGGCGGCCGACGCCTCGCGCCGCACCGCGTCGGCGAGTCGGCGGGCGGCCTGGTAGGCCTCGGTGCGGGTGGCGCCGCCGACCTCCAGGAACAGCCAGCAGGCGCCGGCGGGCAGCCGGTCGAGCGCGGGCGGGCGGGGGCCGGCGGCGAGGAGGGCCTCGATCAGGTCGGCCGCCATGCCCTCGGCGGTCAGCGGGCCGAGCGGCAGCAGGGCGGGGACCGCGTCGGCGGCAGCGCCCTCGTCCGGGTAGCCGGCCACGACGAGGGCGCGGGCGGGCGGGTCCTCGACGAGCCGGACGGTGGCGCCGAGAAGCAGCGCGCAGGTGCCCTCGGTACCGGTGAGCGCGCGGGCCAGGTCGTGGCCGTGCTCGGGGAGCAGCGCGTCCAGCGGGTAGCCGGAGCCGCGGCGCGGCAGGTGGGGCAGGCCCTGGCGGATGGTCGCGAGGTTGCGGTCGGTGAACTCCTGGAGCTGCGTGTGGAGTTGCCCGGCCCGCCCGGGCAGGGCGCGCAGCGCGTCGCGTTCGGCGGGGGCCAGCGGGCCGCCGACGGTCAGCTCGGTGCCGTCCGCGAGGAGCAGTTCCAGCCGTTCGACGCTGTCGGAGGTGCGCCCCCAGGCGAGCGAGTGCGAGCCGCAGGAGTCGTTGCCGATCATGCCGCCGATCGTGCAGCGGCTGTGCGTGGACGGGTCCGGGCCGAAGCGCAGCCCGTGCGGGCGGGCGGCGCGCTGGAGGTCGTCCAGGACGACACCGGGCTCGACCCGGGCCGTGCGCGCCTCGGGGTCGACGTCGAGCACCGCGCCCAGGTGGCGGCGGAAGTCCAGCACCACCGCGCCCGGCCCGATGGCCTGCCCGCCGATGCTCGTGCCCGCCCCACGGGCCACCACCGGCACCGCGTACCGGCGGCACAGCGCGAGCGCGGTGCGCACGTCGTCCAGGTCGGCCGGCTTGACGACGCCGAGCGGCAGGTGGCGGTAGTTGGAGGCGTCGTGGCCGTAGACCGTGCGTTCGGCGGCGCCGAAGCGGACCTCGCCGCGCAGTTCGGCGGCCAGCTCACGGGCCAGCTCGGCTCCGGGGACGGCGGACGGACGGCTCACCGGGTACCTCCGGGGCGGTGCGGCGACGGCTCCGGCCGATCATGACAGTTCGACCTGCCGCGCGGCAGTGGGCCACCCCGCTCGTTCCTCCGTCGGGGTGGCCGCCGTCGGAGGCGGCCCCGTGATCCCGGGATCAGGGCTTGCGCCGGTTGGCCCCCGTGAGCGTGCCGCGCGCGATGTGGGACAGCTTCGCCACCTCGAAGGCCGGGTACGCCCCGCCCGCCAGGAGCGTGAACTTGACACCCTCGCGCCCGCCCGGCTTCTTGTGCCCGGGCGGCAGGAAACGGCGGTGGTGCTCGGCGGCCCGGTGGAAGAACTGCGGCCGCTCGGCGCGCGTCACGCACCCGGCGAGGTCGAACACGAACAGGTAGTGCCGGATCATCCGGACGAACACCGCGTCGCGGACGGCGTACAGGTGCGGCTGGTCCTCCAGCAGCGCGAAGACGCGCTCGTACTGGTCGAAGAGGTCGAAGACGCTGCCGCCGGGCGAACCGGTCGGGTGGACGGTCTCCCGACGCCGCAGCTGCACGCACTCGCGCGGCAGGACGGCCACCCGCTGCGCGGCGAGCATCGCCTCGTACACGACCGGGATCTCCTCGTACCGGCCGTCGGGGAAGGCCAGCTTGAGCTCGGCCCAGTGGCCGCGGCGCACCAGGCGGTCCCAGATCAGCGGTGGTGCGCCGAGCAGCTCCGGGCGCTCGAACGGTCCGGCGACCTCGCCGCCGGCCGCGGCCAGCCGCTGCTCCGCGCCGCCGGCCCACTCGCGGCCGTTGTGCAGCCGGGTGTGCCCGAACTGCAGGACGTCCACCGGGCCGGTCTCGTCCAGCCGGTCCGCGAGCGCCTGGAGGCCGTCCGGCGGCAGCACGTGGTCGGCGTCCAGGAACAGCAGGTACTCGCCGGCCGCCCGCGCCGCTCCCGCGTTGCGCGCCACGCCCACCCCGACCGCGGCGTCCAGGTGCAGCACCGACACCTGCGGGTGCTTCGCCGCGAACGCGTCCACGAGGTCGCGCGGGGTCTCGGCGGAGCGGTCGGCGACCACGATCACCTCGACGTCCCGGAAGGACTGGCCGAGCAGCGAGTCCAAACAGTCCGCCAGCTGTTCGTGCTGGTCGTAAGCGGGGAGCACGACACTGATCAGGGGTGAGGGCATGACGCCGGAGCGTAAGAGGGCGCGCGAACCGTGGCAAAGCCCTGACGCCCCGTAATTCCGGGCAATCCCCGGCAAACCGCACGACCGTGCGCCATATCTTCACGCCGCCTTCCGGACGCGTCCACGCCAGAAACCTGGCCGTATCCGAACGGCGCGGGCCCGCGGCGCGATGCGCGCCACGGGCCCGTGGGGGTTCCGGAGGGGCCGGCTCGGTGCCGGCGGCCGGATCAGTACCAGTGGTGGGTCTGCCAGAAGGACCACGCGCCGCAGGGGCTGCCGTAGCGGGAGTTCATGTAGTCCAGGCCCCACTTGATCTGGGTGGCGGGGTTGGTGCGCCAGTCGGAGCCGGCGGAGGCCATCTTGGAGCCGGGGAGGGCCTGGACGAGGCCGTAGGCGCCGGAGGACGCGTTGACGGCGAGGGGGTTCCAGCTGCTCTCGCGGGAGACGATGTTGCTGAAGCACTGGAGCTGGCCGGCGGGCACGAGCTGGGCGGCGATCTGCTGCGGAGTGCCGGTGGGGGCCGCGGGGGCGGCGCTGAGGGTCTGGCGCTGCTGGGAGCGGGATGCGGCGGCGTCGGCATCGGCCTTCGCCTTGGCGTCCGCCTGGGCCTTCGCGTCCGCCTGGGCCTTCGCGTCGGCCTGAGCCTGAGCCTGGGCCTGGGCCTGGGCCTGCGCGGCTGCGGTGGCGTCGGCCTGGGGCTGCGCGGCGGCGGCGTTGGCCTGCGGGGCCTGCGGCGCCTGGGCGGCCTGGTCGGCGACCGAGACGGCGGCGACCGGGGTGGCGGCCTCGGCCGTGTCGCCGGCCTGCGGGATCGCCAGCGCGGCGGTGGCGGCACTCGCCACGACGAGGGTGGCGACACCGGTGATCAGGGAATTGCGGCGGGCATGGCTGAGCGGCATGACTGCGGAAGGTCCTTTTCCGTCGGGTGGCATCACGCGACCGTCCTCGGACGGCCGTGGCGCCCCGGCGGAACCGGCGGGGCGGGCCGGGCGGCGCGGCGGTGGGACCGTCGGTGCTGCCTGGCGACGAGCCATTCTTGGCAGGGCCGAGGACGGGTGGCAAAGGCGCTCGCTACTACGCCGGGTAGTGGGTGTGGCGCGGGGCGGCCGCCCGTTTTGAGTGGATTGCCCGAGTTGTGTGGTCGGAGGTCGCGGGTCGGTCGCGGGCGGTGATCCAGAGGGGGAACGGCGTGGTGGCCTGCGTTCTTCAGGCGGGGCGAGGCGGCGGGCGGGCCCGGGGTCGGGCGGGCCGGGCGCCCGGGGCGGGGCTTCTGCTACGGGGTGTCGTAGATGCGGAAACCCCTGTGGGCGGCCTCACATGTTTGGCGGCCGGAGTTCGGCGGAGAGTAGTCGAATGGTCACCGGGATGTGGCGGAATCCTACCTTGCCGTGTTCCTGCCAATCTCGGTCGGCAGGGCCCGACCCCTCCTGCCGCGCCACCGCGGCGCGCCACGCTCGATCCTCCCGACCTGTTCAGGAGGTATCGATGAAACGTCAATTCGGGAGGCTCGTCAGCCTGTTGGCCGGATTCGTGTGCGCTGCCGGCATGACGGCCCTGCCCGCGGCGGCCACCCCGGCGCCGTCCCGGACGGTCGTCGGCGGCACACCGGCCGCGCAGGGCGAGTTCCCGTTCATGGTGCGGCTCTCGATGGGCTGCGGTGGCGCGCTCTACGGCCCGCAGATCGTCCTCACCGCCGCGCACTGCGTGAACGGCACCGGCGCCGACACGAGCATCACGGCCACGCTCGGCGTCGTCGACCTCAACAGCCCCGACGCCGTCACCGCGCAGTCCGCATACGTCTACCAGTCGCCCGCCTTCAGCGGTGCGGAGAACGGCGACGACTGGGCGCTCGTCAAGCTGAGCGCGCCGGTCGGCGGCGCACAGGTGGCCACGCTGCCGATCACCGACTCCACCGCGTACGACGACGGCACCTTCACCATCGTGGGCTGGGGCGCGGCCGCGGAGGGTGGCGACCAGCAGCAGTACCTGCTGAAGGCCACCGTGCCGCACGTGGACGACGTGGCGTGCACCACCGCCTACCCGAACCTCGTCACCTCGGCCTCGCTGTGCGCGGGCTACGTCGACCGGGGTGGCGTCGACACCTGCCAGGGCGACTCCGGCGGCCCGATGTTCCGGGCCGACTCCGCCGGGCGGCCCGTCCAGGTCGGCATCGTCAGCTGGGGCAACGGCTGCGCCCGCCCGGGCTACCCCGGCGTCTACACCAAGGTGAGCACCTACGCCGCCGACATCGCGGCGGCCGCGGCCGCCCTCTGACCGGGGATGCGGAGAGGCGCCCGGGAGCCGGTCCTCGGCCCCCGGGCGCCGGCGCGTGCGGAAGGAGAAGAGGGGAGCAAGGGGGAGGTGAGAGGGGTGCGGCCTGGCGTGGCGCGGCCGGCTGAGGTGGACGGTTCGCGCCGGGCCGCGCGGGGGTGGGCGGGCCCGCCGCGAGGTCGCCGCTCGGGGCTTCCGGTTGGCGGCCGCGGCGCGGCCCGTCGGAGTGGGTGGTCCGCGAGCGGGCCGCGCGGGCGCCCTGGATCAGGGCACCGGGACGGGAGACAGCAGGCTGCGGGCCCGTCGGGCCTCGTGGGCGGTGCGGCCCGTCGGGGTGGGCGGCAGGTGGGTGAGGAGGGCGGTCGCGGCCTCCGGCTCGCCCGCGTGGGCGTGGGCGGTGGCCAGGCGGGCCGTGACGAGGGCGTGGTCGTGGGGGTGGGTGGACGGCGGCAGCTGGGTGAGTGCGGTGCTCAGGTGGGCCGCGGCGCTGCGGGCGTGGGACGGGCGGCCGAGGCTCGCGGCGAGGTCGCGGTGGCACGTGCCGTGGGCGACGGTCAGGACGAGGTGGGCGCGGGCCAGCCAGGGGCTCGGATCGTCGGCGCGCAGGGCCGCCCCGGTCAGCCGCTCGGCGTCGGCGAGGGCGCGCAGGGCGTCGGGGGCGGCACCGGCGCGGCCGTGCGCGTGGGCCTCGACGAGGGCGGCCCAGGCCTGGACGCCGGGGCGGGCGGGCAGGAGGATCGCGGCGGACCGGGCGGCGCCGGCGAGGGCCAGGGCCGTCGTGTGGTCGCCGTTCCACCAGTGCACCGAGCTCTGCCGGGCGAGCAGGTCGGCGACGGCGGCCCGGTCGCCGGCGGCGCGGGCCCAGGCGAGCCCGCGCCCGTACCAGGCGAGGGCGCGGGCGGCGCGGGCGCCGTCGAAGTGGGCCCAGCCGGCGAGCTCGGCGTAGCGGGCGGCGAGGGAGAGGACGCGGGCGTCCGGTCGCCAGCCGGCCAGGGTGCGGGTGTGGTGTTCGAGGACTGCGGTGAGGTCCTCGCCGCCGATGTGGCCGAGAGCGGCGCGGTAGACGGCCAGCAGGCCGCTCTGGACGTCGAGGGCGGCCGCGTCGGGCCGGACGGCGCCCGCGGCCCCGGGTGCGCCGGGCGGGCCGAGCACGCCGAGCTCGCCGAGGTGTTCGCGTTCCTGCCGCACGGGCTGCCAGAGCTCGGTGAGTTCGCCGCCGGTGCCGAGCAGTGCGTCGGCTCGGACGGCGAGTCCGGGCGGCGGCCAGCGGCGGGCGTTCTCGATCCGGCTGATGAGGGAGTCGTCGTAGCCGAGCCGGCGGCCGAGTTCGGCCTGGCTGAGGCCGTGGACCTCGCGCCAGTGCCGCAGCCGGTGGCCGAAGCGCAGCTGGGCGGAGACGGGGACGGGGGAGGGGACGAGGGGGAGCGGCACGGGGCCTCCCGGTGACGGTGGGGGTGCGCTCCGAGGGGGAAGCGCCATGCCGGGGTATCCCCATTGACGCTGACCCGTCAAACGGGCCGCGGCTCAAGCCACCGCTCAAGCCAGGGCGGACCCCCGGAACGCGGACCGGGCCCGGGAGCCTCCGCAACGGCTCCCGGGCCCGGCGTTCCTCACGCGCGGGGCGGACGGCTCAGGAATCCGCCGCCACCGCCGCCCGCCGCCGGCGGCCCACCACGGCCGAGGCCGCGAGCACGATCGCCGCGGCGACCAGCGACAGGTACATCTGCTTGCGCCCGTCGGAGTCGGTGAACATGTACGCCATCACGAACCCGATCATGCCGATCGCGGTCCAGGTCAGGTACGGGTACAGCCACATCCGGACGGTCAGCCGCTCGGGCATCTCGCGCTCGATGATCTTGCGCATCCGCAGCTGGGTGCCGCAGATCACCAGCCACACGAAGAGCGCGATCGCGCCGGAGGAGTTCAGCAGGAACGCGAACACCGTGTCGGGGGAGGTGTAGTTGAAGAAGACGGCGATGAAGCCGAACACCACCGAGGCCAGGATCGCGACCCGCGGCACGCCGCGCTTGGTGACGGTCGCGAACGCCTTGGGCGCGTCGCCGCGCTGGCCGAGCGAGAAGGCCATCCGGGAGGCCGTGTACATCCCGGAGTTGAGGCAGGACAGGACGGCCGTCAGCACGATCACGTCCATCACCTGGCCGGCGTGCGGGATGCCCACGTGGTTCAGCACCGCGACGTACGGGCTGGACTTGACCTCGGCGGAGTCCCACGGCAGCAGGGTGACGACGAGCAGGATCGAGCCCAGGTAGAAGACGCCGATGCGCCAGATCACGCTGTTGGTGGCCTTGGTGACGGCCTTCTCCGGGTCCTCGGACTCGCCGGCGGCGAGCGTGACGATCTCGCTGCCCATGAACGCGAACACGACGGTGAGCATGCCGGTGAACACCGCGCCGACGCCGTGCGGCAGGAAGCCGCCGTGGCCGGTGAGGTTGCTGGCGCCGACGGAGTGGGTGCCGGGCAGCAGGCCGAACACGGCGAGGATGCCGATCACCAGGAACGCGGCGATCGCGACGACCTTGATCCCGGCGAACCAGAACTCGAACTCGCCGTAGGACGACACCGAGGCGAGGTTGGTGGCGGTGAGCACCGCCATCACGATCAGCGCGAACGCCCACTGCGGCACGCCGGGCATCCACTGGTTGAGGATCTTCGCGCCGGCGGTCGCCTCGACCGCGAGCACCACGACCCAGAAGAACCAGTACAGCCAGCCGATGGTGAACCCGGCCCAGCGGCCGAGCGCGCGGTCCGCGTACGCCGAGAACGAGCCGCTCTGCGGGTCGGCCGCGGCCATCTCGCCGAGCATCCGCATCACCAGCACGACCAGCAGGCCGGCCAGCGCGTAGGAGAGCAGGATGCCGGGGCCGGTGGCCGCGATGCCCGCGCCGGAGCCGACGAACAGGCCGGCGCCGATCACGCCGCCGATGGCGATCATCGACAGGTGTCGGTTCTTGAGCCCGGCCTTCAGGTGGCCGTCGCCGCCGTGCCCGCCGTGCCCGTGCGGTCCCGCCTGGTGGGGGACCTTCGCCGTCGTCGCCGGCTTGGTGGTGTCCGCACTCATCAAGGGTGCCCTTTTGCCTTTCCCGCGCGGTGTGACCCTCGGCTCGTCTCGCCGGAGGGTTTGTGGGGACAGACCCGCGCATTGCGGTGCAACCTAACTTCTACGCCCGAGTATCGGAACAAGGCCTCGATAACTGTTCGGTAAGCGGACGAGAAACCGCAGGTCAGGGCAGGTGTAAAGGTGACGTGGAAGGCTCAAATCTGACGCAGCGTCAGATGTCGGGAGGGTGTTCCGGGAGGGAGGTCTATGCCTCTCGCAGCTCCAGGACGACGATCCGGCGGGCGTCCGCCGGCCGCCCGGTGAGGCGGGCCGCGAGGATCCGGGGGATGTCGCCCTCCTGTGCGTGGCCGGGGAGCAGGGTCACCTCCGCGCAGCGCACCCCGGGCTCCCCGCGGACGGCGTACGCCACCCGGTACGTCGTCCGCTCCGGCGGCGGCGTGCAGTGCTCCCGCCCGTCGACAGTCATCGGCACCCGCCTCCTCCGGGCCATTGTCGACCCGGTGTGGCCGAACGGGGCAAATCCGGGCAGAGTGGGATTCTCCGGAAGGGGTGGCCCTCATGCCCATGCAGACCACCTGGAAGGGGACGATCAGCTTCGGGCTGGTCAGCATCCCCGTTCACCTGTACTCGGCCACGCAGGAGCACGACGTCCCGCTGCACCAGGTGCACGCCAAGGACGGCGGGCGGGTACGGATGAAGCGGTACTGCGAGCGGGAGGAGAAGGAGGTCCCGTACGCGGAGATCGCCAAGGGCTACGAGTCGCCCGACGGCAGGACCGTCACGCTCACCGACGAGGACCTGGCCGACCTCCCGCTGCCCAGCAAGAAGATCATCGACGTGCTGGCCTTCGTCGACGCCGCCGAGATCGACCCGCTGATGTTCTCCAAGGCCTACTACGTCGGCGTCGCCGACAAGGGCGCCGCCAAGCCGTACGCCCTGCTGCGCGACGCGCTCGTCGAGTCCGGCCAGATCGCCGTCACCAAGATCGCGCTGCGCACCCGGGAGTCGCCCGCGGTGCTGCGCGTGCACGACGGCACCCTCGTGCTGCAGACCTGCATCTGGCCCGACGAGGTGCGCCCGGCGGCCGGGATCGCGCCGGAGGAGGACGTCAAGGTGCGGCCGCAGGAGCTGAAGATGGCGCGGTCGCTGATGGAGACGCTCTCCGAGGACTTCGACCTCTCCCAGCTCCACGACGACTACCAGCTGGCCCTGCAGCAGGTCGTCCAGGCCCGGCTGCAGGGCGTCGAGATCCCGCACGAGGAGGAGCCCGGCGAGGCGCCCGACAACGTGATCGACCTGATGGAGGCGCTGCGCACCAGCCTCAAGCAGGCCAAGGTCGCGCACGGCGGCGACGGGTCCGCGGGGGAGGGGCCCGCGCCGCCGCGCAAGCGGGCCGCCCCGGCGAAGAAGGCGGCGTCCGCGCAGCCGAAGGCCGACGCGAAGGAGACCGCCACCCCCAAGACCACCACCCGCAAGACCGCGGCCCGCAAGACCACCACCCGCAAGACCGCGGCTCCCCGCAAGGCCTCGTAGACCGTGCGGGGACAGCCGCGGACCAGGCAGTCCCCTTTCCCGACCGACGACGGGAGGCGATCCCGATGGACCTGCTGACCTACAAGGAAATCGACACCGGACCCGACGCCCCGGCACACCCGAGCCGGGCCCACCGGGCCTGGCACTGGCTGCTGAGCCTCACCCCGACCGCCGTGACGCTGATGGTCGCGCTGTCGCTCGGCCTGTGCATGGTCGCGGTGCAGGTGTCCCAGTGGTTCGTGCTCACGCTGATGTCCGTCTTCTGGGCCCTGACGTTCATCGCACTCGTGGGCATGGTCGCCCGCTGGATGACGACGCCGGGCCGGGGCAGGCACCGGATGGCCGCCTGACCCCGGCCCACGCAGGCGCGGGATCCCGGCGTGTTCAGCCGATCCACACCGTGGTGACGTTGCAGAACTCCCGGATCCCGTGCCCGGACAGCTCCCGCCCGAACCCGGAGCGCTTGACGCCGCCGAACGGCAGCGCCGGGTGGGAGGCGGTCATGCCGTTGAAGAACACCCCGCCCGCCTGGATGTCGCGCACGAAGCGCTCCTGCTCCGCCGCGTCCGTCGTCCAGACGTTGGAACTCAGGCCGAAGGGCGTGTCGTTGGCGAGCGCGACGGCCTCGTCGAGGTCGGCGACGCGGTAGACGGTGGCGACCGGCCCGAAGGTCTCCTCCAGGTGGATCCGCATGGCCGGGGTGATGCCGGTGAGCACCGTCGGCTCGTAGAAGTACCCGGTGTCCCAGCCCTCGGGGCGCCCGCCGCCGCACTCCACCCGGGCGCCGTGGGAGCGCGCGTCCTCGACGAGTTCCTCCAGGTCGTCCCGGCCCTGGCGGCTGGCGAGCGGGCCGACGTCGGTCGCCTCGTCCATCGGGTCGCCGACCCGCAGGGCGCGCATCGCCTCGGTGAAGCCGGCGGTGAAGGCGTCGTAGACGTCGGTGTGGACGATGAAGCGCTTGGCCGCGATGCAGGACTGGCCGTTGTTCTGCGCCCGGGCCCGGACGGCGGTGCGGACGGCCGCGTCGAGGTCGGCCGACGGCATCACCACGTACGGGTCGCTGCCGCCGAGCTCCAGGACGGCCTTCTTGACCTCGTCGGCCGCGGTGGCGGCGACGGCCCGCCCGGCCGGCTCGCTGCCGGTGAGGGTCACGGCGGCCACCCGGCGGTCCCGGATCACGCCCTCCACCGCGCCGGAACCGATCAGCAGGGTCTGGAAGCAGCCCTCGGGGAAGCCGGCCCGGCGGAACAGCTCCTCCAGCGCGACGGCCGTGCGGGGCACGTTGGACGCGTGCTTGAGCAGCCCGACGTTGCCCGCCATCAGCGCGGGCGCGGCGAACCGGATCACCTGCCAGAACGGGAAGTTCCACGGCATGACGGCCAGCACGGCGCCGATCGGGCGGTAGCGGACGTAGGCGCGGGCGGCGCCCGAGTCGGCGACGTCGGCCGGGGACGGGTGCTCGTCGGCGAGCAGCGCCTCGGCGTTGTCGGCGTACCAGCGCATCGCCTTCGCGCACTTGGCGGCCTCGGCCCTGGCCGCGGTGAGCGGTTTGCCCATCTCCTCGGTCATCGTGCGGGCGATCGCCTCCTGGTCCTGGTCGAGCAGGTCGGCGGCCCGGCGCAGCAGGGCTGCGCGGGAGGCGAAGGTGGTGGTCCGGTAGCTGTGGAAGGCGGCCTCGGCGAGTGCCAGGCACCGTTCGAGGCCGGCCGCGTCGAGGGGCTCGAACGTCTGCAGGATCTCGCCGGTCGCGGGGTTGACGCTTGCGATGGGCATGCGGGGGGCTCCCAGGGGGTCGGGGTAGGGCCTGTGCCCAAACCTGCCCGACCGGCCGTCCCCGGACACGCCACCGCCGCCCGGCGTGTCCCGCCGGGCGGTGCGTGGGGACGGCCGGCGCGGGCTACTCGGGCAGCGACTCGACCCGGGCGGCGGCCTCGCGCGCACGGGCCCCGGCCCGGGTACGGCCGGCCGTCACCAGGCGGTTCGGGAAGCGGTGCAGGTACTCGGCCTCCAGCTGGCCGGTGCGCAGGGTGTGGCGCTTGAGCGCTTCCTCGGAGCCGTACAGGAACGTCTCGTGGCGTGTGCGGTGCAGCTGTTCCAGCTCGTGCAGCAGGGTGTCGTTGCCCAGCGCGTGCGGGGAGACGCCCTCGGGCCTGAGCTGCGGGGCGGTGGAGTGCCGCATGTCCGTACCTCCTCGGCGAATGCCCCCCTTGTACCCGGTGCCCGGCTACCCGCTCCAGTACACGCGTTCGGGTGGCGGGCGGCATCTCGGGGTAGGCACCGTGCGGCGGGTCCGGGCAGGCTGTGATCACCGAACCTCGAAGCGAGACGTAGGATGAATCCTTCGTTTCCATAGATACCGCGCGGACGGATCGCTCATGCCCCTCCCCAAGGCCGAACTCCACCTGCACATCGAAGGCACGCTTGAGCCCGAGCTCGCGTTCACCCTCGCGGAGCGCAACGGTGTCCTGCTGCCGTACGCCGACACCGAGGAACTCCGCCAGGCGTACTCGTTCAGCGATCTGCAGTCCTTCCTGGACCTGTACTACGCGCTGATGGCCGTGCTGCGCACCGAGGAGGACTTCACGGACCTCGCCGACGCCTACCTCGCCCGCGCCGCGGAGCAGGGGGTCCGGCACGCGGAGATCTTCTTCGACCCGCAGGCGCATACCGCCCGCGGCGTGCCGATCGGCGTCGTCGTGGACGGGCTCACCCGGGCGCTCGGGCGCAGCGCGGAGCGGTACGGCATCAGCACGCAGCTGATCATGTGCTTCCTGCGGGACGAGTCCGCCGACTCGGCGCTGGAGACCTTCGAGGCCGCGCGCCCGTACTTCGACCGGATCGCGGGGATCGGCCTCGACTCGGCCGAGGTCGGCAACCCGCCGGCCAAGTTCCGCGAGGTGTACCGGCGCGCGGCCGAGGCCGGGCTGCGCCGCGTCGCCCACGCCGGGGAGGAGGGGCCGGCCGCGTACGTCACGGAGGCGCTGGACGTGCTGGGCGTCGAGCGGATCGACCACGGGCTGCGCTGCCTGGAGGACGGCGAACTGGTGGCCCGCCTGGTCCGCGACCAGGTGCCGCTGACCCTGTGCCCGCTGTCCAACGTCCGCCTGCGCTGCGTCGACACCCTCGCCGACCACCCGCTGAGGGAGATGCTGGACGCCGGGCTGCTGGTCACCGTCAACTCCGACGACCCGGCCTACTTCGGGGGCTACGTCGACGACAACTTCCGGGCCGTCCAGCAGGCCCTGGCGCTGGAACCGGAGACCCTGCGGCTGCTCGCCGCCAACTCCTTCCGCGCCTCCTTCATCGACGACGACCGGAAGGCGGAACTCCTGGCCGAGGTGGCCGCGTTCGCCTTCCCGCCGGTCGAGTTCTGACGGCGGGCCGCGCCTCCGCCCCGGGGCCGAGGGGCGCAGGCGCGGAGGCGCGGCAGGTCAGAGCAGGGTGCTCCAGTAGTACCAGAAGCGGTTGAGCACCAGCAGCGCGATCACCGCGTACCAGAGCGCCGGCACCACCCAGTGGTACCGCGCCGCCTCGCGCACCACCGGCCGCAGCCCGCGCCCGACCGGGATGACGCCCGAGCGCAGGTTGTGCAGCGTCGTGTACCAGAACATCGGAATCATCGCGGCCCACACCACCATGCAGTAGGGGCAGAGCGCGCCGATCCGGTAGAGCGCCTGGTACATCAGCCAGGTCACGAAGCCGATCCCGAACAGCGTCCCGGTCTGGAGGCCGAGCCAGAACCAGCGCCGGTACGCCGCCCCCGAGAGCAGGCCCGCGCCGATCGCCGCCACGACGGCGAAACCGGCCAGGCCGAGCAGCGAGTTGGGGAAGCCGAAGGCCTCGGCCTGCTCGCTGCGCATGATCGAGCCGCAGCTGATGATCGGGTTGAGGTTGCAGCTGGGGACGTACGACGGGTCCTTCAGCAGCCGGAGCTTGTCCAGCGTGAGGACCGCCGAGGCGAACAGGCCGACCGCGCCGCCGATCAGCAGCAGCCAGGCGAACGGCCGGCCCGCGTCGTACGTCCGCGCGGCGGGGGCAGGGGAGGTCACCCGGTCACCTGCTTGATCATCGCGGTGAACTGCTCGGGCCTGACGGCCTTCCCGCCGGTGAGGACCTCCAGCTTCTTGCCGTCCAGCTTGACGGTCGGGGTGCCGGTGACGTCGCTCTTGTTGAACTCCTCGTTCACCTTGGCCGCCCACGGCGCGTAGGTGCCGTCCTGGACGGCCTTGACGAAGGCGTCGGTCTTCAGGCCCGGTACCTGGCCGGCCAGGTCGAGGATCTTGTTGGTGTCGCCGAAGCCGTCGGTGCGCTCGTCGGGCTGGTTCTTGTAGAGCATGTCGTGGAAGGCCTTGAACTTGTCCACGCCCTCGTTCAGCGCGGCGCCGGCGGCGGCCAGCGCGGTGCGCGAGCCCTTGCCGCCGAGGTTGTTGTCCAGGAACGTCGCCAGGTGGTACTCGATCTTGTACGTGCCGGCGTCGGCGAGCTGCTGGATCGCCGTTCCGGTGGTGGTCTCCAGCTGTTCGCAGAACGGGCAGCGGAAGTCCTCGTAGATCTCCAGGGTATGCGGGGCGTCGGCCTTGCCGTAGGTGATCACGGTGCCGTCGGTGCCGCCGGCGTTGGCCGGGACGACCAGCGGGCCGCTCGCGGAGCCGTCGGACGCGCCGGAGGAGCCGTTCACGGCGAAGGCCACGCCGCCCACGATCGCGAGCAGGGCGACGGAGGCGGCACCGACCACGACGCGGCGGCGGACCCGGTCCGCGCGCTCGGCCTGCTCCCGGGCGGCGCGCATGCGCTCGGTGGCGGAGGTCTTGGTGCTGGTCTTGCGGGAGTTGCTCATGGGGTGTCGTCCTGTGCTCTCGGGTGCTCGCGGGCCTGCGGAGGAGTGCGCGCGGGCGTGCGGAAGGGCGGGTGCGCGCGGGTATCCGGCGCGCGGCGAGAGGACCGGTCGCGACCGTGGGTGCGGTCGCTCAGCCGGCCGGGGCGAACACCGGCGGACCGCGCCGCACGGCGGGGCCGAGCACGACGTCCTCGGCCGGGACGCGGACCCGGCTGGCCCGCGGGAAGGGCACCAGGAGCACCGGACGGGCCGGGACGGGCGCCGAGAGCAGCGACAGCAGACGGGCGGCGGCCGGCAGGTGGCGGTGCAGGAACTCGGCCGTCATCCGTGCCGAGCGGGCCAGGCCGGCCAGCGCGGCGTCCGCGCGGCGCAGCCAGAACGCGCCGGCCAGCGCGATCGCCGTGTGCAGCAGCAGGAGCAGCGCCAGCCCGGTGTGCGGGGAGACTCCGTGCCCGAGCAGGAGGCCGCCCAGGGAACCACCGCCGCACAGCAGCGGCTCGAAGCCCCGGGCGGCGCCGGGCGGCACGGACGGACAGCTCGCCTGGGCGTAGCCGAAGAGCGCGCTCACGCCCAGCTCCAGCGGCAGGAACACCGCGGCGACCGCCGGGTAGCCGCGCTCGCGGCCGGCGAGCGCGAAGGCCACCCCGAAGACGGCGGCGCAGGCGACGGCCAGCGTGCCGGCGGGCAGCGGGCGGCCGGTGACGAGCACCTGGCCGAGCCCGGCGAGCAGCACGACCAGCGCGGCGAAGACCGCCGCGCGGAGTGTCCTGGTGACCGGGCCGGAGTAGTGCATCGCACCCGAGTCTGCCACAGGTCGAAACCCGGACGCTTCGGCCGCCGGCCCCCTGTGGGGAGCCTCACCACCGGCTCTGAGCTGGGCTTATGTCGTCCTTACGCGATCACCGGGGAGGCGCCGCGGCGATCACCGGGCGGCGGCGACCCGCGCCTCGACCAGGTCCCGGAAGTGTTCGAGGTCGCCCCGCACGGCCCGCTCGATCGCCCCGGCCTGGGCGAAGCCGCGCGGCCCGCCGAAGGCCTCGTGGACGGCGTCCGGGTCGTACTCCACCCGGATCTGCAGGCGGGTGTGCCCCGCGTCGATGGGCAGCAGGGCGAACGCGCCGCGCAGCCGGACCCCGTCGAGCGTCCGCCAGGCCATCACCCGGCCCCGGCCGCGGTCGGTGATCTCGGTCTCGACGTCCCGCTCGGCGCCCCCGAACGCCACCCCGAGGTGGGCGAGGTTCCGCCCGTGCGGGTAGGCGCTGCGGACCCCGTCGACGAACCGCGGGTAGTCGTGCACCCGGTGCAGCTGCTCCCAGGCGGCGAGGACGGGGGCGGCTATGTCGATCTGCTCCTCCAGCATGCTCATGACTGGACCGGACCTCCTGGGGTTGGTCGCTCCGCCGGTTGATCGTGGAGTGCTTCCAGCCTGCGCTCCGGAGCGGCCGTGGGCAAAGGGCGCACGGGGGCGCACCCGCCGGGGCGCGGGGTGCGGGCCCGTGCGGGAGACTGGGCGCATGCCGGAGCTGCCCGAGGTCGAGGCGCTGTGCGCCTTCCTGCGCGAACGGCTGACCGGGCGGGTCGTCGCCCGGGTGCAGCCGGTGGCGATCAGCGCGCTGAAGACGTACGACCCACCGGTCACCGCCCTGGAGGGCCTGACGGTCGGGTCGGTCGCGCGGCACGGGAAGTTCCTGGACATCGAGGCCGGCGGGCTGCACCTCGTCATCCACCTCGCCCGCGCCGGGTGGCTGCGCTGGAAGGTCGGCCTGCCCGCCGAACCGCCGCACCCGAGCCCGAAGAACCCCCTCGCCCTGCGGGTGCGCCTGGCGGGCGAGGCCGCGGACGGCTTCGACCTCACCGAGGCCGGGACGAAGAAGGGACTCGCCGTCCACGTCGTCCGCGACCCGGCCGAGGTGCCCGGGGTGGCCCGGCTCGGCCCGGACCCACTGGACCCGGGCTTCGCCCTGGAGTCCTTCGCCGCGCTGCTGAGCGGCGAGCGGCGGCAGCTCAAGGGCGTCCTGCGGGACCAGACCGTGCTGGCGGGCGTGGGCAACGCCTATTCGGACGAGGTGCTGCACGCGGCCCGGATGTCGCCGTTCAAGCTGGCGTCGAGTCTGACCGAGGAGGAGACGGCGCGGCTGTACGCGGCGCTCGGTGACACGCTGCGCGACGCGGTGGAGCGCTCGCGCGGGCTCGCGGCGGGGGAACTGAAGGCGGAGAAGAAGCTGGGGATGCGGGTGCACGGCCGCACCGGGCAGCCGTGCCCGGTGTGCGGGGACACCGTGCGCGAGGTGTCCTTCGCGGACTCCTCGCTGCAGTACTGCCCGACCTGCCAGACCGGCGGGAAGCCGCTGGCGGACCGGCGGCTGTCCCGGCTGCTGAAGTGAGCGGTGCGGCAGCCGGGACGCGCGCAGGTGCGGGGGCGGTCGCTCAGCGCTTGATCGCGACGCCGCCCCAGTAGTACGCGGCCCACGGGTTGGCCGGCGGCGGGCCGTCCGGGCGCCAGGCGAGGACGGGGGTGACGCCCGGCTCGACGAGGTCCCAGCCGTCGAAGAAGCGCACGACGTCGTCGCGGGTGCGCGGCACGAGGGTCATCCCGCCGGCCCGGGCGGCCTCGGTGACCTGGCCGACGGCCACCGGGTCGAAGTCCTGGGTGGGGGTGGTGAGCGCGAGGCAGCTGCCGGAGGGCAGGGCGTCGCGCAGCTCGGCGACCCGGCCCCACGGGTCGTCCTCGTCGGCGATCAGCATCAGCACGGCGATCATCAGCAGGCCGACCGGCTGCTCCAGGTCGAGGGTCGCGGTGAGCGCCGGGTCGGAGAGCAGTTCCTCGGGCTTGCGCAGGTCGGCGTGGATGTAGGTGGTGCGGCTGGCCGGGGTGGAGACCATCAGGGCGCGGGCGTGGGCGAGCACGATCGGGTCGTTGTCGACGTACACCACGCGGGTGCCGGGGCTGACCTCCTCGGCGATCTCGTGGGTGTTGGGCGAGGTGGGGATGCCGGTGCCGAGGTCGAGGAACTGGCGGATGCCGTGCTCGCGGGCGAGGTGGCGCACGGCCCGGCCCTGGAAGGCGCGGTTGGCCCTGGCCATCTCCTTGATGCTGGGCACGGCCTTCTCGATGGCCTCGGCCATGGCGCGGTCGGGCGGGAAGTTGGTCTTGCCGCCCAGCCAGTGGTCGTAGACGCGGGCCGAGTGGGGAGTGGTGGTGTCGACGCCGAAACGTTCCCACCGGCTCAGCTCGGCGGGCTCGTCCTCGCGCTGGTCCCGGTCCGGGAAGTCCTGACTCGTCGTCATGGCCACGTCCTCTGATGGCAGATCATCACACTGGAGGGGGCCAGCGTAGCGGGCCTGTGCGGAACCTGTGCGTCCGCTGGGGGAAGGCCGGCGCCCTTGGGCCGTCGGAGTGGTGATCAGGTCCGTCGGGGTGCCGACCGGGAGCCGGGGTTCCGAGCGGGGGAAGCATCCACAATGCTGTCAGATCGTCTGATTACCTCTCGGATTACTGCGAACCCCGCCCCCGGGTCCCGATCGGGCCGCCCGTCCCGCAGGCTGCTGCTCGTCGCGGCCGGAATGTCGCTGCTCGGGGCGGCGGGCTGCCAGAACCCCTTCGACGGTGCGGATCCGCCGCCGGCGCCGCCCGCGCCGGACGCCGCCGACGCGGGTGCGGTCGGGGCCGCGCCGGTCGGGTCCCCCTCGCAGTGGGCATCGCCCACCGCGTCGCCGTCCGCGACCCCGTCGAAGGCCGCCTCGCCCGCCGCGACGGGCTCACCGGGCGCACAGACCGCGCAGGCCGCGCAGGCCGCCCAGCCCGTCCAGCCCGTGCACAAGGTGCTCACGCAGGCGGAGAGCAAGCCGGTGTACGAGCTCGACCCGTCGCGGAAGGTCGTGGCGCTCACCATCGACGACGGCCCGGACCCGAGGTACACGCCGGCCGTCCTCGACCTGCTCCAGAAGTACGGGATCCGGGCCACGTTCTTCCTGATCGGGGAGAACGCCGTCGAACACCCGGCGCTGGTGCGGGAGATCGCGGACCGCGGCCACCACATCGCCAACCACACGTGGACCCACCCGGACCTGCGGCACCTGTCCGACGCGAAGGTCAAGGACGAGCTGGAGCGCACCTCGGACCTGCTCCTCAAGACCACCGGCCGGCAGCCGACCTGGTTCCGCGCGCCCGGCGGGGACTGGTCGGACTCCTCGCTGCGGATCGCCGCCGACCTGGGGCTGCGGAACATGGCCTGGTCGGTGGACCCGCGGGACTGGGCCCGGCCGGGGACGTCGGCGATCATCGACACCATCCTCAAGGACGTCCGGCCCGGCTCGATCGTGCTCAACCACGACGGTGGCGGGGACCGGTCGCAGACGGTGGCGGCGATCAAGGCCTACCTGCCGGTGCTGGTCGACTCGGGGTACTTCTTCACGGCCCCGCCGAACTGAGTGCGGATGTTGGCGGCGGCTGGTGCGGCAGGTAGCGGCTTGCCTTCTTAAACCACTCGAAAGGGTGGATTGGAAGAACCGTTTCTGCGCTTTTTGGGCCCATAGGGTGATCTCGCACCAATTCACCAGGTACCACCGGGTACCACCTGAAAGGTCCTCAGTCATGCGTCTCCGCAACGCCGTACTGGCCTCCGCCAGCGCTCTCGCTCTCGTTCTCACCGTTCCCTCCTCGGCGAGTGCAGCCACCGGCGACTTCCTCTACAAGGTCGGCCCCGGGGTGCCGGCCGGCGTGGCCGACCCGGAGAGCGGCAAGTGCATCAACCTCTTCGGGGCCACGGAGAAGGACCCGGCCTTCGCGCCCGACAACTTCACGACCTCGACGGCCACGGTCTTCCTCGACTTCAACTGCGACGGCGACGTCTTCTACGTGATGAACCCGGGCAAGAAGCTCGGCGACCGCCTCAAGCTCCGCTCGGTCGTCTTCTCCTGACCGGCGGCGACGGGTGGGGTGGCCGGGGTCGGGCGGTCGGCGTAGCGTCGAACTGTCCGGCCCGGTCGCCGGTGCCTCGTCGTGCCCCGTGGTCGGGCGCCGCGGCCTGGGCAGAGCGAAGGAGGCCTGGGATGACCGGCAACGGCTACGCACACCCCGAGGCGCTGGTCCGCACCGACTGGCTGGCCCACCACCTGGACGACGGCACCATCAGGGTCGTCGAGGTGGACGAGGACTCCAGCGCGTACGAGCGGGACCACATCCCCGGCGCGGTCGGCTGGAACTGGGCCACCGACCTGCACAGCAGTGTCGGCCGCGACTACGTCGACCGGGCGGGCGTCCAGTACCTGCTGCGCGCGGCCGGGGTGGAGGACGACACGACCGTCGTGCTGTACGGCGGCAGCAACAACTGGTTCGCCGCGTACGCGTACTGGCTGCTGCGGCTGCGCGGGTTCGGGCCGGTGCGGCTGCTCGACGGCGGGCGCAAGAAGTGGGAGCTGGAGGGGCGCGAGCTCACCCACGAGGTCATGGACTACCAGCACACCTCGTACCGGCTGACCGGGCCCGAGCGGCCGGAGCTGCGCGCGCTGCGGGACGAAGTGCTGGGCAAGGCCGAGATGTTCGCGAAGCCGGGCACGGACGCGGTGCTGGTGGACGTCCGATCCCCGGCCGAGTTCCGGGGCGAGCTGATCGCGCCGCCGCACCTGCCGCAGGAGCAGGCCCAGGTGCCCGGCCACATCCCCGGCGCGCTGAACATCCCCTGGTCGCAGGCGGCCAACGAGGACGGGTCGTTCCGTTCGGCGGAGGAGCTGCGGGCGCTGTACGGGGGCCGGGGCGTCGGGCCGGAGCGCGAGGTCATCGCGTACTGCCGGATCGGCGAGCGCTCGGCGCACACGTGGTTCGCCCTGACCGAGCTGCTCGGGTACCCGCACGTCAAGAACTACGACGGCTCCTGGACGGAGTACGGCTCGCTGGTGCGGGCGCCGGTGGCGCTCGGGGCGTGAGGTCTCCGAAGCCGGCGTTCGGCTGGTTGCATCATTTCGGCTTGTTTCTTTGCATGAACATCTCATAATCCGGGAGTGGAGCCGGGCCCGCCGGGACAAGGATCGATCCGACCCTTCGTCCCAGCGATCCTGGAGGACCCGTTGCGCAAGAGGCTGATCGTCTCCGCTGCGAGTGCCATGGCCCTGTTCCTCGCCGTCCCCGCGTCGGCCGCCGACTTCCAGCCGGGCGCCCCCGGCATCGGCGACGCCTACTACCCGACTTACGGCAACGGCGGCTATCACGTCTCACACTACGACATCCGGCTGAAGTACCAGCCCGCCACCGACGAGCTGGAGGGCACCACCACCATCCTCGCCACCACCTCCCAGGACCTCTCGCGGTTCAACCTGGACTTCGCGCTCAACGTCCAGGAGGTCAGGGTCAACGGGCGGGCGGCCACCTTCACCACCAGCGGCGAGCAGGAGCTGGAGATCACGCCCGCCCGGCCGCTGGCCAAGGACAGCCAGGTCACCGTGGTCGTGCGCTACAAGGGCGTGCCGTCCACCGTGAAGCGCTACGGCTTCACCGCGTGGCAGCGCACCCCGGACGGCGCGGTCGCGGCCGGCGAGCCCGAGGCGGCGTGGTGGTGGTTCCCGAGCAACGACCACCCCAGCGACAAGGCCACCTTCGACGTCTCCGTCCAGGTGCCCGACGGCAACGAGGTGATCAGCAACGGCCTGCTCGTCGGCAAGAGTTCGAAGGCCGGGTGGACCCGCTTCAGCTGGCGCGAGAACAAGCCCCAGGCGACGTATCTCGCCACGCTGGCGGTCGGCAAGTTCGACGTCACCCAGGACACCACGGCGAGCGGCATCCCGGTCTACAACGCGTACAGCAGGGACCTCGGCGAGAACGGCGACGCCGCTCGCGCCAGCGTCGAGCGCACCGGCGAGCTCGTCGACTGGCTCAGCGGCTACTTCGGCGAGTACCCGTTCAGCTCGGCCGGCGGCTACGTGCCCAACGTCAAGGCCGGGTACGCGCTGGAGAACCAGACCCGGGTGTTCTACGGGCCCAAGCAGTTCGCGCGCGGTTCCAACACCTCGGTTGTCGTGCACGAGCTGGCGCACCAGTGGTACGGCGACAGCGTCTCCGTCGCGCACTGGAGCGACATCTGGCTCAACGAGGGCTTCGCGTCGTACGCGCAGTACCTGTGGTCCGAGCACGAGGGCGAGGGCACCGCGCAGGAACTCGCCGACTACGTCTACGCCTCGCACCCGGCCGGCGACAAGTTCTGGACCGTCGAGCCGGGCGATCCGGGCGCGGACAACCAGTTCGACTCCGCCGTCTACGACCGGGGCGCGGTGGCGATCCAGGCGCTGCGCAACACCGTCGGGGACGATGCCTTCTTCCGGATCCTGAAGGGCTGGCCCACCGAGCACCGCTACGGCAACGCGAGCGTCAAGGACTTCCAGGCGTACGCGGAGAAGGTCTCCGGGCAGTCGCTCGGGGACCTGTTCACCACCTGGCTGTTCACCCCGTCGAAGCCGGCCGTCGGCCCGGCGCCGAAGGCCGGCGCGGGCGGGGCGGCCTCGCTCGCGGCGCGCTCGGACGCGGCCGGTGCCGACGAGCCGCAGGCCGTCGTCGAGCCGAAGTCCTGGCAGAAGATCCAGGAGAGCCACTCCGTGCACGCCGACGGGCACTGACCCCGGCGTCGCGTCACACCCCCGCGCCGTCCGCCGCCGGCAGTTCACCGAGGCGGCGGACGGCGAAGGGGATGAGGTCACGGACCGGGAGCAGGCGGCACCGCGCGCTGCCGACCAGTGCCTCGCGGATGCCCGCCGGCTCCTCGAACTCCCGCCCCACGACCGGGAAGTGGGTGTCGTTGTCGTCTCCCACGTCGATCGTCTCGATCCAGACGCGCTAGCCCGCGACGGCCGTCGGGAAGCGGTGCAGCTTGCGGCGCGGGGCGGGCGTCAGCGACTCGGCGTCGTGCAGGGACGTGTTCCCGTTGGGCCGACGCCGAGCAGGAGCACGCGAGCGCCCGGGTGTGCTGCGTTCCGTCAGTTCACGGCGGGACTCCGGCGTTCGACGAGGACGACGTCGCGCCAGTGGCCGTCCAGGCGGCCGACGCGTTCGCGGGTGCCGACGGTGCGGAAGCCGGCGCGGTGGTGGAGAGCGAGGCTCGCGCCGTTCTCCGGGAAGATCCCGGCCTGGACGGTCCAGATGCCGGCGGCGTCGGTGGAAGCGAGCAGGGCCGACAGGAGGGTGCGTCCGACGCCGCGCCCGTGGGCGGCGGGAGCGACGTAGACGGAGTGCTCGACGACGCCCGCGTAGGCGCTGCGGGCGGACACGCGGGACACGGCCGCCCAGCCGAGGAGGGTGCCGTCGTCGTCGAGGGCGACCAGGCGGTGTTCGGGCAGGCGGGAGGCGTCGAAGGCGCGCCAGTCCGGGGCGGCGGTCTCGAAGGTCGCGTCGCCGGTGTCGATGCCCGCCTGGTAGACGGCGAGGACGGCCTCGGCGTGGTCGGCGGTCATGGCGGTGACGTTCACCGGGCGACCTCGTCGAGCGCGGCGAGGACGCGGGTCTCGTCCTCGGCGGTGAAGCCGTGGCCCAGGGGCGGTGCGCCGCGGTCGCGGTCCCAGGCGAGGACGTCGGCGGCGGTGACCGCGAGCGGGGTGGCGGGCAGGCCGGCCGCGCGGGCGCGGGAGGCGTCGCGCTGCTGGCCGGGCCAGAGCTCCTCCTCGCGGACCAGCGGGAAGAACGGCGACTGCGCTGTCTCCGGCGGCACCGGGACGATCTCGACCTCGGTGCCGGCGACCTCGGCGCAGGTGGCGATCACCCCGCCCAGCGTGACCGGTTCGGCCGGGCCGACGGCGTGGAACGCGCCGGGCCGCTCGTCCTGGACGAGCCGCAGCACGAAGCGGGCGAGGTCACGCGAGTCGACCAGCTGGACGGGCTGCTCCGGCCGCCCCGGGAGCGCGATCCGGCCGCCGCGCGCCGCCCGGCGCGCCCAGTAGGTGAGCCCGCGCTGGTCGTCGTGCGGCCCGGCCACTTTGCCGGGCCGCACGATCGTCGCCCGCTCGCCGTACCGGGCGACGACCTCGTCCTCGCAGGCGACCTTGAGCCGGCCGTAGGTCTCCTCGTCCAGGTCCTCGGCGTCCTGCAACGGCGCCCGGCGCGGGGTGGACTCGTCCGAGCCGGGGCCGACCCCGGCTCGCTCGTAGACCGCGTGGCTGGAGATGAACAGGTAGCGGCCGACGGCGTCGCCGAGCACGTCCATCGCCTCGGTGACCTGGCGGGGGAAGAAACCGCTCAGGTCCACCACTGCGTCCCAAGCGCCCCGCCGGAGGGCCGAGTAGTCGCCGGTGTCGCGGTCGCCGGTGAGGCGGGTCACGGCGGGGAACAGGCCGGGGTTCGTCCGGCCGCGGTTGAAGAGGGTGACGTCGGCCCCGGTGCGCAGGGCCTCGTCGGCGATGGTGCGGCCGATGAAGGAGGTACCGCCGAGGAGGAGAATTCGCATGCGGTCGAGCCTACTTCGGCGGTTCAAGCGGATTTCGGCGCGCGCCGGTCAGGCGCGCGTGGTCGGTGAAGCCGGCGGCGCCGCGGGTGTACGGGTGGGCCGGGTCGAAGGCGGTGGGCGGGCGGAGACGGCGAGGCGTTCGGGCAGGTCGGGGTTGGCGATGAAGGCGCGCCGTAGGGGACGAGTTCGGCGAGGCCGGGGTCGAGGACGGCCTCGCCGAGGGCGCGTTCGGTGGCGGCGCGGTTCTCGCCGGATTTGGCGATCGGCGGGCCGTGCCGGCGGGGCGGATGTCGGCGGGGGTGGGGTGGTCGTCGTTGTCGGTCAGGTTCGAGCGGTGGCCGGCGCCGCGGCCTCGTCGAGGACCAACTCCTCTATCCCGTAGAGGAATTCCTCCATGGCCGAGCGGGGGAGCACGGCCGGATCGGCGGTCATGACGAGGCTCAGCGCGTCGGCCGTCCGGACGGCGTCCAGGGCGTAGGTGAGGCCGGGGCGCGGCTCGAACTCGACGGGCCAGGTGAGTGTGGTGCGCTCGCCGCCCGCCGCTTCGGCGGGGACGGGCGGGGCCAGCTCGCGGGTGTCGTTGAAGACGCAGGACCGGTCGGCGAGCGGGACGCCCCCGGCGGCGAGGGCGGCGATCTCCTCGTCCAGGCGCAGCTTGTCGTAGTAGGCGTGGCGGTAGGTGCCGATCGCGGCGGCGTGCGTGCGGCGCACGATCCCGCCGAACTCGCCGGTGGCGTCCGGGAGGTGGAACAGGCCCTCGCCGGCGACGGTGCTCACTGCGTTCGCCAGTTCGGGCAGGAAGCGGTTGTTGACGACCACGTGCAGGACGGCCTCGGTGGAGCCGGAGAGCTTGGCGGTCATCGCGGCCGTGGCGGCCAGCAGGACGGAGGAGGTGCTCACCCGGTGTGCGGCGGCGACGAGTTCGACGGCGGCGGGCAGGGCGGGGGAGCGCAGCACGGCGTTGGGGAAGCGGGCCGCGGGAGCGTCGTTCGGCTGGGGGAAGAGGCGGGCCGGGCCGAGGCACAGCTTGCGCAGGAACTGCTTGCGGGCGCCCGCGTCCCGCCGCCTGCCGCGTTCGGAGGTCTGGAACTCGGCCTCTTCCAGCGGCTGTCGGGCGGGCTCGCGGAGCGCGGCCAGCTCGGCGGGCGCGGTGCCGAGACAGAGTGCGGTGAGGTCCGCGACGAGCCGGGTCATGCCGTTGCCGTCGACCGCGGTGTGGGCGAGCACCAGGCTGACGTGGCGGACCAGGCCGTCGTGCTCGACCACGCCGACGCGGATCGGCCACTCGCCGGAGCAGTCGAACGGGCGGGCCGCCAGCTCGTCGTGCAACCTGGTTCCTGCGGCCGCGAGTTGGTCCGGGGCGGGGCAGTGTTCGGTGTGCACGGCGAGTCGGCCGTCGGGGTCGACGAGCTGGCGCAGCCGTCCGTCCCCGTCCGGGACGAGCCGGGTGTGCAGCGCGTCGTGGAGGTGGAGCAGCCGGTCGAGGGCGGTGAGCAGGACGGGCAGTGGCAGGCCGGGGTCGAGTGGGGCGGCGGCGGTGATGTTGTAGCGCGGCGCGTCGCAGGGGGCGAGGTGCCGGACGGCGTCCCAGATGGCCTGTTGGCCCCAGGTGGCCGGCCCGGAACCGGACCGGCCGGACGAGAAGGCGATCTCCGACAGTTGACGAGTGGTCACCATGTGGCTCTCTCCGTGAGGGCGTGGCTCGGTACGTCCTGGCTGGTGCGGTGGGAGCGCGTGGGCCGTTCGGGGAGAGTGTGGCGCACCGGCCGCCGGGCCGTCGAGAGAGCGGGTGACGGGGCGTGCCTAGTGGACGTCCGCGGTGACCGCGTAGACGTCGGCGAGGCGGGCGTCGAAGGCGGGTCGGGTGAACAGGTAGTCCTGGCTGCCCGCCGACTCCAGGGCGTAGGCGGCGAGCACACAGCCGGTCCTGGCGGCCTGTTCGTCGTCGAGGCCGTCGGCCTTCGCGGCGAGGAAGCCGGCCCGGAACGCCCCGCCGCCGCCCGCGCCGTCGGGCAGCCGGGAGATCGGCGCGGCGGGGACGGCGATGGAGGGGCTGGTGGCGTAGTCGATCCAGACGCCTTCCGGGCCGAGGGTGGTGATCCAGGCCCCGACCCGGTTCAGCACGTCGGCCGCCGTCCAGCCGGCGTGCTCGAGGAGGGCGGCCCGCTCGCGGCGGTTGGTGACCAGGTAGGCGGCGCCGGCGAGGACGGCGTCGGCGCCGGACCGGCCGAGCTGCCCGGTGCGGCCGGCCACGTCGACCAGGTACGGAAGGCCGCGGCGGCGGCACTCGGCGGCCCGGGCGGCGAGCACCTCGGGCTCGGCGGGGCCGAGGAAGACCAGGCCGACGTCCTCGGGCCAGCCCTCGGGGCCGGGCGCGTCGTCCTCGGCGAGGGCGCCGGGGTGGTAGGAGACGATGCGGTTGTCGTCGGCGTCGGTGGTGCGGGTGTAGCGGGCGGTGGCCAGGCCGGTGGAGATCCGGACCCGCGAGGTGTCGACGCCGACCTCCTCCAGCCGGGCGCGGTACTCGCCGAAGTCCTTGCCGGCCGCGCCGAGCAGCAGCGGCGCGCGGCCGAGCCGGCCGAGGCCGAAGGCGACGTTGGCGGCCACGCCGCCGTAGCGGACCTCCAGGTCGTCGACGAGGAACGACAGGGACAGGTGCTGGAGCTGGGCCGGCAGCAGCTGGCTGGTGAAACGGCCGGGGAAGGTCATCAGGTTGTCGATGACGATCGGGCCGGTGACGGCGATTCTCATGGGGTGCCTCACCTGGGGTGAATTGGGTGCGAGCGGGACTGTGCCGGGGGAGGCGGGGGAAGGGCGGTCAGAGGGCCCAGAGGACCCAGGCCAGGAGGAGCAGGTTGGCGGTGCCCTGGGCGACGGCGCTCGCGAGCGCCGAGCCCGTCCAGGCGCGGCAGACGCCCAGGGCGACGCCCATCGCGAAGACGGACGGCAGGACGCCGCAGATCACCCGGGCGTTGAGCGGGTTGAGCCCGTAGTCGCCGAGGTGGACGAGGGCCCAGGCGGCCGAGGTGACGGCGATCGCGACGAGCGGGCCGCGGGTGCGGGCGACGGCCTCGTACAGCACGCCGCGGTAGCAGACCTCCTCGACCAGCGGCACCAGGAGGCCCATGCAGAGCACCATGGCGGTTCCGGCGACGACCGGCTGCCCGGGGGCCATCTGCCGGAAGAGTCCGGGGACGAGGGAGGTCCAGTTGTCGGCGCCCCGGCCGAACGCGGCCCGGGTGGCGAACACGGTGTCGGCGTAGGCGAGCACCACGAGGCCGGTCCCGGCGAGGGCCGGGAGGAAGCGGAAGCGGCGCAGGCCGGCCGCCGCCCACTCGGCCCGGTCCAGGACGGCGACGACGGCCGCGCTCAGGCCGACCGACAGCACCATCAGCGGCATCGACACCGCCCCGGCGATCCGGACGGTGGCGAGCACGGCGAACACCTTGGCGAAGGAGGAGGCCGGCGCCTCCCGGTGGTGCCGTCTCAGCCGGTGCAGGGGAGTGCGAACCCGCCCGGCGGTGGCCGGCGGGTTCGCACGGTCCGCGGTCACGGGCGGCTCACCCCGCCTTCACGGGGGAAGGGGCGGAGGAGCGGCGCAGGCTGGGCAGCCACCAGTTGTAGCGGCGGAACAGCAGCAGCGTCGCCGGGACGAACAGCATCCGGATCAGCGTGGCGTCCAGCAGGACGGCGAGGCCGAGGCCGACGCCGTACTCCTGGAGCATGATCGTCGAGGAGAGCGCCATGGTGCCGAGGCTGCCGGCCATGACCAGGCCGGCGGCGTTGATCACCCGGCCGGTGTCGACCACCGCCCCGACGGTCGCGCCCTCCTGGTCGGCCCCGCCGCGCACCAGGTCGCGGACGCGGGTGACCAGGAAGATCTCGTAGTCCATGCCGAGGCCCATCATCAGCACGGTGAGGAAGATCGGCAGGTCGTCGATGATCGCCTTGTCGAGCCAGAAGTGGAAGACCAGCACGGTGATGCCGATCGCCCAGACGTTGCTCATCATGATCGTGAGGATCAGCCGGACCGGGATCAGCAGCGAGCGCAGTGCGAACACCAGCATCACGAAGACGCCGACCGAGACGAGACCGATCATCTGCCAGAAGCTGGAGTCGAGCGCGTCGCCGTACTGCCGGTCGACCTGGGTGGCGCCGCCGACCGCGAGCGGGCCGACGTCGCGGGCCGCGGCGGTGACGTCCTGGATCCGGTCGACGGTGTGCACCGCGGCCTCGGTGTAGGGCTTGTCGGCGAGTTCGACGACGATCCGCAGCGCGCCGTCGTCGGACAGGTAGTCGCGGCGGACGTCCGGGCCGAGCGCGTCGAGGTCGGCGGCGCTCACCGGGGTGCCGAAGGGCCTGGTCACGGCGGAGACCCGGGCGACACCCGGCACCGCGGCCAGCTTGTCGGTGAGGTCGCTGACGGCCTTGCGCCCGCCGTCGGTGAGGTGGTGCTGCCCGTCCACCACACCGGAGTTCGGCCGGCCGACGACGAGCGTGGGCAGCACGGACGCGTCGCCCCACTCGCGGGCCACGAGGTCGAAACCCGTCCTGGAGTCGGTGGCCGGGCTGAGCGCGACCGGGTCCGCCGTGGAGCGGTGCTGGGCGGTGACCACCGCGAACGGGACCGTGACGGCCGCGAAGAGCAGCACGATCGCCACCTTGCGACGGCGGGCGAGGTCGGCGGCCCGCTTCAGGTGGCGGCCGAGCGCGCTGCCGTGCTCCAGGTCGGCCAGCGGGTCGCGGCCGAGCCAGAAGAAGCGGTCGCCGAGCAGCACCAGCAGGGCCGGGGTGAGCGTGAGCGCGGCGAGCAGCACGATCGGGATGCCGATCAGGCCGCCGTAGCCGAGCGGCGGGATCCAGTCGACGGGCGAGAACAGCGTGGCGCCGAAGGCCAGCACCACCGCGACCGCCGCGAGCAGCATCGACTCGCCCGCGTGCGCGGTGGCGTGCACGGCGGCGTCCCTGGGCGAGCGGCCGGCCAGCCGCTCCTGGCGGTAGCGGGAGGACAACAGCATGCTGTAGTCGACGCCGGCGCCCAGCATCACGAAGTTCATGATGGTGATGGTGAACTGGGTGAGCGTCACGCCGTGGCCGAGCGCGAACAGCGCGGCCTGGCTGACGGTCATCGCGAGGCCGATCGCCGCCACCGTGAGCACGGCCGGCACGACGGCCCGGAAGAACAGCAGCAGGACGACGAAGATGATCGCGTAGGCGACCGTCTCCATCAGCGCGTTGTCGTCCTCGGCCTTCTTGTAGGTGTCCTTGATCAGCGCCAGCTCGCCGGTGACGTGGGCCTCGACGTCCGGGCCGGCCCCGGCGGCGCGCTGGGCGCCGGCGATCGCCGAGCGCAGCCAGTCCACGTCCGGGTCGTGCCCGGCGCGCTTGGCGAAGCTGACCGAGACCAGGGTGGCCCTGCCGTCCTTGGCGACCAGCCGGTCGACGGCCTCGGCGGGAACCGGCACCGGGAAGGTGCGCCAGTCCGTCGCCTTGGTGAACGCGGCTGAAATCGGCAGGAGTTGGGCGTCGTCGGTGACGGCCGCCGCCTGGCGGGCCGGATCGGCGAGGGCCGCCGGGACCTGACCGGCCGCGACGGCGGCGTCCACTGCCTGCCGGCGGGTGTCCGGGGTCGCCGGGGTCTGCGCGGCGGCGAGCTGCTGGTCGACCTGGGTGCGCAGGCGCTCGAGGTACTCGGTGGTCGAGTCCCGGTACAGCGTGTACGCCGAGGTGGACTGCTGCACCTCGCCGGTGCGCACGCGCGCGGCGATCTGCTCGTCCAAGTCCGCCAGCATGGATCGCAGTTGAGTGCTGCGGACGTCCGGCGCGCCGATCGCGACGATGGACTCGCGCTGCGATCGGGCCGGGAACGACTCCTCGACGAGCCGGTCCGCCCGGGCACTGCTGGTGCCCGGCACGACCTTGGACGCCCCCTGTTCGGTGAGGACGTCGTTCAGTTGCGAGGCGAACGGGAAGCACACCGCGATGACCAGCGCCCAGATCACGAGCACGGTCTTCGGGCGGGCGGTGAGCCCCTCGGCGAGGCGCAGCAGCCGGTGCTGCACCGCGCCGTGGGTGGTCTCCGCCGGCGGTGCGGGTGTGGCGGTGGTGGTCATGCGCTGCGGACTCCCTCGCGGTGCCGGCCGCCCGGCCCGGTTCCGGTGGTGGTGCCCGGGTTGGTCCCGGTGACGACGACGAAGGTGTGCCGCAGCTCGAGTGCGCCGTGGCGGGCGACGTGTTCGGCGAGACCCTTGCGGATCAGCTCCAGGGCGTGCTCCTCGCGGCTCTGGTCGACGGCGTCCTTGAAGCCGGCCGCCGCGCCGGAGCGCTGGACCCACTCCAGGGCCTCCTCCGGGGTGGTGGCGGGCAGCACCTGGTGTCCGTCGCGCTGGACGTCCACGGTGAGGCCGGCCTTGGTGAACCAGCGGGCCACGGTGGCCGCGTCCTTGGGCAGGTTGACCCGGATCATGCCGGTGAGCAGCGACGGGTCGGCGGTGAACACCTTCTCCAGCTGCTCGATCAGGGTCTTGAGGGCGTCGCCGCGGGTCTCGATGACGACGATCCGGCCACCGGGGCGCAGGACGCGCCTGATCTGTTCCAGGAGTCTGACCGGCTTGCTGTAGCAGATCGCCCAGCCGACGACGACGAGGTCGGCGCTGTCGTTCGGCCGGGTGCGCAGGAACTCCTCCATGTCCCCCTCCTCCAGGGAGACGTCGAGGTCCGGTGAGCGCATCGCCTCGGGCAGGACCTTGGCCTTGGCGACGGACAGCATGCCGGGGGACTTGTCGACCGCGCGGACGGAGCCACGGCCCTCCAGCTTGCGGACGATCTCGTGGGTCAGGTGGCCGGTGCCGCAGGCGAGTTCGAGGACGTCGTCGCCGGGGCTGACGGTGACCTCGCGCAGGGCGGCGAGCGAGTGGACGCCCATGACGGGGCTGAAGTAGGTGTCGTAGCTGGAGCTCGCGGCGTCGTAGTCGGGCGTGGTGTCGGCGTTGGTCCGGCTCAGGGTCAGTCGCAGGGCGCGGGCGGCGAGTCCGAGGCGGCTCATGGCTGGCTCCTTGGGGGTCGGGACGGGTGCGGGCAACTGGGTCGGGTGGTGCTCGGATCGGTTCCTCTACGGGGCAGGGCTAGTCGCGGTGGGCCGTTGTCGCGGGGGTGCTGCGGTGGGCGAACCGTGCGGTGGAGCCGGGGCGTTGCACCGGGCGGGACAGGTCGGCGACGAGCAGCAGCCCGCCGGTCCCGGCGAGGGCGCCGAGCACGGCCGCCGTCGCCGCCGGGGCCGAGGCCGCGGCGACGGCCCCGGCGGCCAGTGCCGCGAGGGCACCCGCCGCGACCGCCGCGCGGGGCGCGGTCACGGCGGCGGTGAGGACCGCGGCCGAGGCGGCCAGGGCGGCGCACCACGGGCTGTCGGAGGTCGCGGCGGCCGGCAGCGCGCCGCCGACCAGCAGCAGTCCGGCGGCCGGCGCCCAGGCGGGCCGGCGCCGGTCCGCCCGCCGGTGGAGCGCGGCGGCCAGCAGGGCGAGCGCGGCCCCCACCGCCGCGGCGAGACACCACGGCAGGTCGGGCGCGTGCCCGTCGTTGTGGGCCAGGCCGGCGCCGAGGACGGCGCCGGCCGAGGCCCCGGCCAGGGCCGCGACGGCCGCCCGGAGCGCGGGCGGCGCCGGACGGCCCGCGGTGGCGGGGAGGCTGCCGGGTCGCGTGGCGGCGGTGTTCACGGCCGGGCCGCGGCGCCGGAGTCGGCGAGTTCGGCGAGCGCCTCGACCGCGTACCCGTCGTCGGCGTCCGGTTCGTCGTCGGCGAGGAAGTGTTCGGCGCGCGCGCCGAGCGCGTCCAGCACGCGGTCGAGGTGGTCGGTGGTGTGGGTGGCCATGAAGCTGAGCCGCAGCCGCGGGGACGCGGCGGGCGGCAGGACGGGGTTGGTGTAGACGCCGGCGTCGATGAGCTCCCGCCACAGCAGGAGGGTCTCGACGGTGCCGCGGGTGCGCAGCGGGATGACCGGGGTGGCGCTCTCGCCGGCGCTGATGCCCCGCTGGGCGAGGCCGGCCCGCATGTACTCGGCGTTCTGCTGGGCGCGTTCGGCCCGCCACGGCTCCTCGCGCAGGATGCGCAGGGCGGCCAGGGCGGAGGCGGCGCTGGCCGGGGTGGCCGAGGCGCTGAAGATCAGGCTGCGGGCGTGGTGCTTGAGGTAGTGGATGACGTCGTCGTCGCCGACGACCGCGCCGCCGAGGGAGGCGAGCGACTTGCTGAAGGTGACGGTGACGAGGTCGACCCGGTCGGTGAGCCCGAAGTAGGAGCAGGTGCCGCGGCCCTTGTCGAGCACGCCGAGGCCGTGGGCGTCGTCGACGATCAGGCGCGCGCCGCGCCGCTCGCACACCTCGACGATCTCCGGCAGGGCGCAGAGGTCGCCCTCCATCGAGTACACGCCGTCGACGACGACGAGCTTGCCGGCGCTGTCGGGGACGGAGGCGAGGGCGCGGTCGAGCGCGGCGGGGTCGTTGTGCCGGAAGCGTCTCAGCTTGGCGTCGCTGAGCCTGCCGCCGTCGACGACGGAGGCGTGCGCGTCGCGGTCGGCGAAGACCACGTCGCCGCGGCCCGCGAGTGCGCTGATGGTGCCGAGGTTGGCCTGGTAGCCGGTGGAGATGACGGCGGCCGCGGGCTTGCCGTAGAAGTCGGCGAGCTCGGCCTCCAACTGGTCGTGCAGGGCCAGGTTGCCGTTGAGGAACCGGGAACCGGTGCAGGAGGTGCCGAACTGCTCCACCGCCTGGGCGGCGGCCCGCTTGACGCGCGGGTCGGCGGTGAGGCCGAGGTAGTTGTTCGACCCGCACATGACCAGCTCGCGGTCACCGAGAGTGACCGTTGTGCCCTCGTTGCCGGTCAAGGGCAGGAAATACGGGTAGATGCCGGCCGCCATGGCATCGCGGGCGGCCGTGTAACCGGAGACTTTCGAGAATATGTCCACCATATTTCCCTCGAATTCAATGGGCGGTGCCCCGGCGGGCCCGGGCGCCGTGATTCACCGGCGCGCCGAACACGAAATGTCATGGACACCCGACCGCGGACGGGCAGGTGAAAGTGCCACGGGTGCGGGAGAGCGGCCCGGGCTGGGGACGGCGCGCCGTTGCGCTGTGCCCGGGCTCGGTGCACCCGGTCGTGCCGATGCTCGGCAGACGATCGACGGAGGATGGGTGAGAGGCGGGTCGGCAGAGTCAACGCCCAGGTTGGGAAGACTGCTTGGCTGCTCGCCAGTCAGTGCGGGAAGGGTCGTCCGCAGTCGTGCCGACCCTTGCCGGACCCGCGTGGGCGCAGCCGGAACCGCATGGCTCGCAATGATCCCCCGTGGATGTCGAAGAGCGTTCCCCCCGGCCCGGGTGAATTCCCGGGCCGCCTTTTCGATCATCGTGCGCAGCAAACATGAGGCCGCGGACAGTGGAGCTTCCGCCGTTTCTCCGCCGTCGGCCGAGGAAACGAAAGCATGCGCGATGGAGGCTGTCAACAACCATTCGGCGGTGGCGTGTTGGGGATTCTGTCTGATACTCGCCGGTCTGCTAGGCTGCGTCCGACCGTCTGGACGGTTTGTAACACGGAGAGAGGGAACCACCGGTGCGTGATCAACTGCTCGACGCCGTCGAGCGGCTTCTGATGCGCGGGGGTGTCGACGCGGTGCGCCTGGATGCCGTCGCCGTCGAGGCCGGCGTGAGCAAGGGCGGGCTGCTGCACCACTTCCCCAGCAAACGGGCGCTCGTGCAGGGCGTCGTCGAGCGCCTCGCGGACCGGTTCGAGGCCGTACTGCCCGGCCCGGACGCGCCGGCCGGCGCGTTCGCGCTCGCCTGGCTGGACGCCAGCATCCCGGCGGAGTCGCCCGCCGGGGACACCAGCGGCGCCGACCAGGTGCCGGTCGCCCTGCTCGCCGCCGCCGGCGGGCCCGAGGTGCTGGACGTGCTGCGGGAGCGCTACGACCGTTGGCAGCGGCGGCTCGTGGACAACGGACTGGATCCGGCCGTCGCGACGCTCGTCCGCTTCGCGGTCGACGGTTGGTGGACGTCCCGGCTGCTCGGCCTCGCCACCCCGCACGACGACCTGCACCGACGGCTGCGCGCACTGATCGTCGAACTCACGCAACGGGGAAGCGGGTTCACGCAGCAGGCGGACCCGGGCAACCGGGATTCCACGTAGTGCACGCGCCGGGTTCACACCGCACGACCCGAGTCCACCCCATCGCGAGTTCGTCGACTCAACCGTGGGGCGGGCGAGTTCACACCGCATGACCTGAGCACGACCCGAGTTCACACCGCACGGAGCCGGGCGATCGAGGGGGTCGCCCGGCCGGTCGACCCGGACGGGACCATCCCGTCCGGCCGAGTCACCACGACGGGGGACGGACGGCATGACGGCATACCTTCTGGTCGGAGCGGCGATCTGCGCCGAGGTCACGGCCACCCTGGCGCTGCGCGCCTCGCACGGTCTCACCCGGCTGATGCCCAGCGTGGTCGTCGCGATCGGCTACGTCGCGGCGTTCGTGCTGCTCGCGCAGGCGCTCAAGTCGCTGAACGTGGGCCCGGTGTACGCGGTCTGGTCCGGCCTGGGCACGGTCGGCGCGCTCGTCGGCGGGGTGGTCGCGTTCGGCGAGCCGGTCAAGCCCGCGTCGGTGGCCGGGGCGGTGCTGGTCGTGGCCGGCGTCGCGGTGATGTACCTCGGCGGGGGAATGAGTCACGAATGACGGTACGACCCGCGACGGAGGAGGCCCCATGCGTGCCACGCCCGCCCCGAGCCCGGTGCTGCGCTTCACGAAGGCGTCGATGCTCGTCACGGACGTCGGCTTCCTGGTCTACTGGGCGGCCACATTGCTGGCCCTCGTCCCGGCCGAGTACGCGTACAAGGACTACGACAACCCGGTCCTGAGCGACTGGAACTACTCGTTCGTGCTGCTGGACGTGCTCGCGAGCGCCACCGGCCTGACCGCACTGCGGCTCGGCCGCTGCGGCGCGGCGGGCGGGGCCCGGCCGCTCATGCTGGTGTCGCTCGCGCTCACCAGCACGGCCGGGCTGCAGGCGGTCGCGTTCTGGGCGTTGCGCGGGGACTTCTCGGTGACCTGGTGGCTGCCGAACCTGTTCCTGCTGCTCTTCCCGGTGCCCGGCATCGTGCACCTCGCGCGGCGGATGGCGGTCGAGGCGGGCCGGACGCCGGCCTGAACCTGCTTGCCCGGTGGGCCCGTTGGAGGTGATGACGGTGCTCTCCGCGGCACCGTCAACCGTGGTTCAGGTCGTCGAGGGCGCGACGGACGGGGGGCTCCTTGCCGTGCGGGACCAGGTGGTGGTGGTACGCGCGACCCGGCCGGCGCGACCCGGGTGGCCGGGCCGCGCCGGCCGGTGCTCAGGAACGGTCGGCGGTCACGACGTGGTAGTCGAGCAGGCCGTCCCGCCAGGCGCCGACGAAGTTGCGCGACCAGTGCCCGGCCGGGACGGCGTCCGCCAGGTAGCGGTCGAATCCCGGCCACACGTCCGCGCCGATCGACTCCGCGGTGACACCGGTGAACCCGGCCGCCGCGAGGTCCGCCGTGAAGCCGTCGAGCGGGTGGGCCACGTCCAGCCCGTCGGCGAAGCTGCTCAGCAGGAGGCTCAGCCGCTCGGCGGCCTCCGGGCCGGCGGCGGCGAAGAACGTCGTCACCACCAGCCGCCCGCCCGGTCGCAGCACCCGGGCCGCCTCGTGGGCGAAGCCCGTCAGCTCGCGGAAGTGCTGGGCCGCCTCGACGGAGTAGAGTCCGTCCAACGCGCCTGCAGGGAAAGGAAGTTCCTCGGCAGCGCCGAGGGTGTAGGCGAGCCGGTCCGGGTACGTGGCGAGCGCCTTGGCGTTCACCGTTCGGGCGCGCTCGATCTGGTCCGGGTGGATGTCGACGCCCGTCACGGCCGCGAATCTGAACTCGCGCAGCGCGAGCGCCGCGCCCAGTCCGCGCCCGCAGCCGACCTCCGCCAGCCGCAGCTGGTCGCGGGGTTCGGGGAAGGCGCGCAGCACCCTCCGGTACAGCTGCTCCTGGCTGTGCACCCGTTCCTCCGGCGTCGGCGCGGCGAGGTCGATCCCGTGCCAGTCGCCGAAGTTGATGAAGCCGCCCGCGAAGACGGCGGCCCGGCTCAGGTCGTCCGTGCCGTACGTCCGGTGGACGGTGGGAGGGATCCGGCTCTGGTTCATGGGGTCCTGCCTTCGGGGTGTCGTCGGTCCGCAGGGTCGTTGCGCGCGCCGCTTGCCCGGCGCGCCGCGGTACGTACCCAAACCGGTGCGGATGTGAACACAGTGGAGTCGAACGATCACGCAGAGGTGTCGGGGAAATGCGGTGCCCGTGGGGGCCGCCGTCGGTTACAGTCCGCCCTGATCTCGCGGACCGAGGAGAGAGCGACGACATGGACACCGGCAACCGCCCCAAGCCCCCGCTGGTCGGCGGCGAACGCGAGACGCTGCGCGCGTTCCTCGACTTCCACCGCGCGACGCTCGCCATGAAGTGCGAGGGCCTGACCGACGAACAGCTGCGCCTCCAGTCCAGCCCGCCGTCCACCCTCAGCCTGCTCGGGCTGGTGCGGCACATGGCCGAGGTCGAGCGCACGTGGTTCCGGCGGGTCATCGGCGGCGAGGACGTCCCCTTCGTCTGGTCGCCGGAGGGCGACTACCAGGCCGCGTACGACGCCACCGGCGCCACCCGCGAGGAGGCCTTCACCGCCTGGCGGACCGAGGTCGAGCACGCGCGCCGGATCGAGCGCGAGGCGCAGTCCCTGGACGTGACGGGCTACCAGCCGCGCTGGGGGGAGACGGTCTCGCTGCGCCTCGTGATGCTGCACCTCGTCCACGAGTACGCCCGGCACAACGGGCACGCCGACTTCCTGCGCGAGGGCATCGACGGCACCGTGGGGGCGTAGGGGGCGGTTCGCCGGAGTGTCGGGGATCACAGCGGCCTTCGCGTGCGCGGCGAAATGCGCCGGCCGTCGGGACGGTTGGCACGGGCAACCGTTCACGATTCCGTGCACACCCCCGGTACCCACGAGGAACCCCATGACCGTCACCGAGCCCGCCGCGTCCGCCGACCCCGCCGCCCGCGCCGCCGGGATCCTGTCCCGGCCCGTCACGATCAACGGGCTGACCGTGCCCAACCGCATCGTGATGGCGCCCATGACGCGCAGGTTCTCCCCGGGCGGCGTGCCCGGCGAGGACGTGCGGTCGTACTACGCCCGGCGCGCCGCCGCGGGCGTCGGCCTGATCGTCACCGAGGGCACGTACGTCGGCCACGAGTCGGCCGGCCAGGCCGACGACGTCCCGCGCTTCCACGGCGAGGAGCAGCTGGCCGGGTGGGCCCGGGTCGCCGAGGACGTCCACGCGGCGGGCGGCACGATCGTGCCGCAGCTCTGGCACATCGGCATGGTCCGCAAGCAGGGCGACCCGCCGGTCGCCGGCGCCCCCGCCGTCGGCCCCTCCGGCATCCGCCTGGACGGCACCGAGGGCACCGGCCGGGCGATGACCCGCGCCGACCTCGACGACGTGATCGGTGCCTTCGCCGAGGCCGCCGCGGCCGCCGAGCGCATCGGCTTCGACGGCGTCGAGCTGCACGGTGCCCACGGCTACCTGATCGACCAGTTCCTGTGGGCCGGGACGAACCGCCGCACCGACGCCTACGGCGGCGACCCGGTCGCCCGGACGAAGTTCGCCGCCGAGATCGTCGCGGCGGTCCGCGAGGCCGTCTCGGCGGAGTTCCCGGTGATCTTCCGCTACTCGCAGTGGAAGTCGGAGAACTACGACGCCCGTCTCGCCGGGACGCCGGAGGAGCTGGAGGCGATCCTCGCCCCGCTCGCCGAGGCCGGCGTGGACGCCTTCCACGCCTCGACCCGCCGCTACTGGGTCCCCGAGTTCGAGGGCTCCGACCTCAACCTGGCCGGCTGGAGCCGCAAGCTCACCGGCCGCCCGGCCGTCACCGTCGGCTCGGTCGGCCTCGACGGCGACTTCGTCCGCGCCTTCATGGGCGAGGGAGCCCCCGTCCAGGGCATCGACGACCTGCTCGACCGCCTGGAGCGCGACGAGTTCGACCTGGTCGCCGTGGGCCGCGCCCTCCTCCAGGACCCGGAGTGGGCCGCCAAGGTCCTCGCCGGCCGCTTCGACGACCTCCGCTCCTACGACGCCGCCGCGGTCCGCACGCTCAGCTGACCTTCCCGGCAGTGCACGAGGCCCCGACCGCCCGCGCGGTCGGGGCCTCGTGCGCGTGGAGCTCACCAGCCGAGGAGGTGGGCGCCCTCGCGCAGTGCGGTCAGGATCGTCTCGGCGGCGGCCTCGGGGGTGCCGGGGGCGTCGGCTTCGAGGGCCACGTAGTGCAGGGCGGCGCCGGTCGTGCGGCTCTCGCGGCGGAAGGTGTCGAGGGCAGGCGGTGCGGCCGGGCACTCCACGACGACCTGGTAACCGCCGGTCGCGTACGCGAACGCCGCCTGTGCGGCGGCCGCCAGCGCCGTCGCGCCCTGGCGCTCGGCCCCCGGCACGCCGGGGGCGAGCCGGCCCCGGCGGATGACGCGCAGGAAGTCGTCCGTCCGCAGGTGGACGCTCGGGTGCAGCTCCTCGGCGAGCAGCGCGGCCACCCGGCTCTGTCCGGCGCCCGACGGGTCGACGAGGACGACGACACCGCCGGCGCCCCGGCCGCCCCCGAGCTCCGGCCCACCTACGGTCGTACGGTTCACAGCTGCTGATCCCTTCGCGGGCCGGGGACGGTCGGGTAGCCGGGGCGAGGCGGTCGGAGTGCGAGCGGGCCGGTCGGCCCGGATGCGGACAGCCGACCGCCTCGTCCCTACGACTGATGCTTTCGGGGATCAACCTAGTCCACCCGGGTGCCCCGAGTCGTCCCCCGTCCGGTCCTGGACCGCTCTCGGCCGTCGCCGGTGCGCATGCCTACCGGTCCTCGGCGCGCAGCACGATCGGGTTGGTCAGGGCCGCCATCGGGCCCCACGGCAGGTCCTCGCCCATCGTGTTGCCCCGGCCCGGCGAGCCGTCCGCCCGCGGGTGGCGCACCTCGGCCCGGACGTACGCGGCGAGCGAGGCCGTCGTCCGCCACACGACCGTGCCCGCGCCGCCCGCGGGCAGCGACTCCTGGTGCATCTGGCCCTCGTCGGTCAGGAACCGCACCGTCCCGCCCGGCACTCCGGACACGGCGAGCCGCACGTCCAGCGGCGCGTCCGCCGGGACGGCCAGCTCCTCGCCGATGCCGGCCCGGCGGCCGTCCCCGGTGACGGTGAAGTCCAGGTGCACGGCGGCCGATTCGGCCAGCCAGCTGCGCCCGGCGCGCAGCCCGTCGAGGACCGCGTCCCGGGTGAGGTCCTCGGCCAGCACCACGTTGTGCGGCAGGCCGATCACCTGCGGGGCGCTGTGCGCGTCGCTGTTGCCCATCGCCGGCAGCCACGACCGGCCGTCCCGCAGGGCGACCGCGAGCCGCGCGTCCCACGTGTCCACGGCCGACTCGTCGTCGTACGTCCAGGGCCCGTTCCACACCTCGACCGCGTCCGCCTGCTCGTAGCCGAACTTCCACTGGCACGCGACGTACGGGCAGTACGGGTGCGCGGGTACCACCAGGCCGCCGGAGCGGTGCACCTGGCGGACGAAGCGCGGGAGGACATCGTCGCGCGAGCGGTAGCGCCAGTCGACGAACTCGCCCGCGGGGAGGCCGAGCGCCAGCCAGTGGCCGTTGCGGGTGGTGATCTCCTCGCCCGGGACGATCAGCAGGTCGGGGCCGGCCAGCGGGCCCCACACGGCGTGCGAGGAGCTGGTGTTGTGGTCGGTGGAGACGATGAAGTCCAGGCCGGCGGCGCGGGCTCCCGCCGCCACCTCCTCCGGCAGCCGCCGGCCGTCCGAGTGCACGGTGTGCAGATGGCAGTCGCCCCGGTACCAGGCGCGGCCGCGGCCCCGGGCCCGCTCGGCCGGGTACGACGGCGTGAACTCCGGGCCCGGTTCGCCGAACCGGAGGGTGACGTCGACCCGGTAGTCGAGGCCCTGCGGTGCCACCTGGTACGGGCCGAGCACCACGTGCCAGGTGCCCGCGCCGACCGGGCCCGGCAGGTAGCCCGGGGTCGCGGAGTCGCGCGCGATGCGGAACTCCGTGCGGAAGCCGCCGGACCAGCCGCGGAAGCCCGGGCCGCCGAGGTCCGTGCCGCGCTCGTCGAAGACGCCGATGTCGCAGGAGTTGCCCGGGGTGCCGGCCGGCACCGGGGGTTTGTCGTAGGCGTAGGACACGGCGATCTCGCGGACGCCGTCCGGCACTTCGACGGGGAGGTGGACGAAGTCGGGGGAGCCGGTGGGGAGGTGGCCGGTGAGGGTGAGGGTCCGGTCGGTGCTCCGGGGCGCTGCTGCTGCGGCGGGGGTGGCGACCGCGGCCGCGGTGGTCGAGCCGAGGGCGGTGGCGAGGCCGGTGGCGAGGCCGCTGCGGAGGACGTTGCGGCGGGCGGGGTGGCGGTCGGTCTCGGGGAGCTCGGGGTGCTGGGGCTGTTCGGGGTGCTGGGGCTGCTCGGGGCGCTGGGGCTGCTCGGGGGTGGCGGGCATCGGGGTCTCCGGTGTCGGGCGGGGTGCGGCTTCGCCCACGCCCCTACCCGCGGCGGTGAACCCCGGGTGAGCCGGGCCCCACGGCGGCGGGGCGGGCCGGTGAAAGCGGGCTCGGCCGCGGTCGGCGGGCCGTGTCGCTACGGCGGCGGCGGGTTGCGGCGGGCGAGGATCGACCGGTTCATAGAAGCAGACGGTCGGGCAGTCGGATCATCGTGGAGGTCGGTGTGTCACTCAGTCGGCGGGCCCTGCTGGCGGCGGTGGCCGGGAGCGCGCTGACGGGGTGCGGGACGGCGAAGGGGGGCGTGGGGGCGGCGTCCGCTTCGGTGGGGGTGGGCTCGGTGGGCGTGGCTTCGGTGGGGGTGGCTTCGCCCTCGGTTCCGGGTTCGCCGTCTGCATCTGCGTCTGCGTCCGTCGCCGTCTCACCGACGGCCACCGCCTCCGCCGCGCCGCACGAGCTCACCAGGGCGGAGGCCGTCGCCCGGTACGGCGGCGCGGTGCCGACCGAGTGGGGGCTGGACGTCGCCGGGGTGACGGGCGAGCTGCCCGCCGGGCAGCAGGCGACCGCGCTCACGTTCGACGCCTGCGGCGGCTCCGGCGGCAGCGGGTACGACGCCGACCTGATCGACTTCCTGCGTGCGCACGCGGTGCCCGCCACGCTCTTCCTCAACGCCCGCTGGATCGACGCCAACCCCGCCGAGTTCGAGCGCCTGGCCGCCGACCCGCTCTTCGAGATCGGCAACCACGGCACCGTCCACCGCCCGCTCTCCGTCACCGGCCGTTCCGCCTACGGCATCGCCGGCACCCGGGACGTCGGCGAGGTGTACGACGAGGTCGCCGGCAACGCCCACAAGCTCACCGACCTGCTCGGTCACCCGCCCCGCTTCTTCCGGTCCGGCACCGCCCACTACGACGACGTCGCCACCCGGGTGGTCGCCGACCTCGGGGAGCGCGTCGCGGGCTTCACCGTCAACGGCGACGGCGGGGCCACCCTCACCGCCGCCGAGGTCCGGCAGGAGGTGGCGGCGGCCCCGCCGGGGTCGATCGTCATCGCCCACATGAACCAACCGGGCGGCGGCACCGCCCGCGGTTTCGCGGCGGCGCTGCCCGGGCTGCTGGCGGCGGGGCGGCGGTTCGTGCGGCTGTCGGACGTGTTCTGAAGGGTGCCCCGGCCTCAGGTGAGGCGCAGGCCGCCGGGGAGCTCCTCCTCGATGATCCGCACCAGCCAGTCGAACACCGTCGGGCCGCGGCCGGCCCGGGCCTCGGCGAGGTCGGCGGCCACGCGTTCCCGGTTGGTGGGGTGGCAGCGGGTGAGGCGATGCTCCAGCTGGCGGACCGTCTCGGGGTAGCCGAGGTTGCGCCGCGACACCTCGTGGTGCTGCCACTCGATCGCGTAGTCGCCGTCGTCGGGGGTGCCGAAGCCGCCGCGCAGGCAGTCGGCGAAGGCGTCGAGGTTCCGCCCGAAGTAGCCGCCGCAGCCGATGGATTCGCCCACGACCTTCCAGAAGTCGTCGAGGTTGCCGACCAGGGAGCCATCGATCACATAAGTCACGGTCACACGGCGAGGATAGTGCGGGGCCGCTGCGGGTTCCGCTGCGCGGGGCTTGGGGTGTGGTTGTGGGCTTTCGGGTGGGTGGGGTTCGCCGGGGGTGGCTGCGGGGGTGGCCGCTCCGGGGGCTGGGTGATTTTCAGACTGCCGACTCTGTGGGTGGGGTGTTCTCGCCGTTGGCAGTCTGAAAATCACCCGTCACGCCCCTCTCCGCGGCCACCCCCTCCGCCACCCCCTCCCGCAGCGCACCCTCTCGCTGGGGGGAGGGGAAGGGGGGAGGGTGCGGGGGAGGGGGTGGTTGAGGTGGCTGGGAGGGTGCGGGGGAGGGCGTGGGGGTTTTGGGGTGGGGCGTCCGGTCAGGGGGTGACGGCTATGGCGGTGGCGAGGAGGCCGTCGCGGACCATCCAGCGGCCCTCGAAGCCGTCGATCCGGCGGGTGCCGACGGTCGGGCCGGGGACGAGGAGGCGGGCTGTGAAGGTGCCGTCGGGGGAGAGGACGAGGTCGGCCTCGCTGGTGTCCAGGAACTTGCCGGTCAGCGGGAACCACGCCTTGTAGACGGACTCCTTGGCGCTGAACAGGATGCGGTCCCACGGGATGTCGGGGCGCAGGAGCAGCAGCGAGGCGATCCGCTTCCGCTCGTCGGGGAGGGCGATGATCTCCAGCACGTCGTCCGGGAGCGGCAGCGCGGGTTCGGCGTCGATGCCGACGGAGGCGAGGTCGTCGGCGTGGGCGACGACGGCGGCGCGGAACCCGTCGCAGTGGGTGAGGCTGCCGACGACGCCGTCCGGCCAGCTCGGCGCGCCCAGGTGGCCGGGGACGATGGGCCGGTAGGCGACGCCGAGGCGGGCGAGCGCGGCGCGGGCGCAGTGGCGGGCGGTGGTGAACTCGCGGCGGCGCTTGTCGACGGCCTTGGCGACGACGGCGGCCTCGGCGGGTTCGAGTCGGGCCTCCGGCGGGTCGTCGTACGCGACTTCGGCCGCCACGACGTCCGGCAGCAGGTCCCCGATCAATGCGCCCTCCCCTGGGTCGACCGCGCGGGCCTCGCCGCACGGTGTCGAGCCTAACGCGCCGGGGGCTGCGGGAACCGGGACTTGGCGATCTCGGCGGCGGTCACTCGAAGGCGGCCGCCGCCGCTCGGACTACTGCCCCAGGAGCCGGGCGAAGTCCAGCCCGAGGCTGCCGAGCACCGGCAGTGCGCCGAGGTCGGTGACGCCGCCCACGGGGATGCTGTAGCCCTGGTTCACTTCGCGGGCCTGGGGCGCGGCGGTCGCAGCGGCGGGGACGGCGAGGGCGCCGAGGAGCAAGGCGCTGAGCAGGGCGGTGCGCATGGCGGGCCTCCGGAGGCTGGCGTGATGGCCTGACAACACCGGCGGGGGCGGCGCGGTCACGCGGCTTCGCCCCTTCGGCCGTATTCGTCATGATTCCCGACTTGTGTTCATGGCCGTACGGAGGCGGTTCGGTGAGGACCGTGCGCGCATGAACCACCGTGCCCCCTAGGCGCGTTGGAGCATAGTGAGAGCACCACTTCCTGCGGGCACCCGGTGGGCGCCCCCGAGTCCGGGAGTACGGATGAGCCTCATGCCCCGTCGCACAGCCCTGAAGGCCGGTGCCGTCGCGCTCGCCGCCGGCGCGGTGACCACCCCCGCGGTCGCGGCGGACCGCGTGCCGCGCGCCGCGGAGGTCGACGACCGGGAGTGGATGGGCCGCCTCGACGACGGCGTCCCGCTGACCGGCCTGACCGTCCCGGGCACCCACGACTCCTGTTGCACCGACCCCCTGCACGGCACGGAGTGGTCGCACACCCAGAACTGGGGCATCCCCGACCAACTCCAGCGCGGCATCCGGTTCCTGGACATCCGCTGCAACGGACTCGAGGGCACCGCCAGCGAGTTGGGGATCTACCACAGCGACAACTACCAGTACATCCGGCTCCAGGACGTGCTCAACCAGTGCACCTCGTTCCTGAGCGCGCATTCGGGAGAGGTCGTGGTGATGCGGATCAAGAACGAGTACGCGGGCGGCAACAGGCTCGACGGGGCCGAGTTCCGGCGCCGGATCGACTACTACCTGGACGACTTCGGCTTCCGGCGCTGGTTCTGGACGGACGGCCGCTGGCCCGCCCTGGGCGAGGCACGCGGGAGGATCGTGCTGGCGGCCGACTTCGACAATCCGTGGCCCGTCATCCAGTGGTCCAGCGGCACCAACGACTGGTTCGACACCCAGGACCGCTGGGACGGCATCGAGAACTCCCAGAAGGCGCGACTCGTCACGGCCCAGTTCGACAAGGCCTTCCTCGATCCGGGCGCGGCACGGATGTTCGCGAACTTCACGAGCTTCTCCGGCGGCCTCAACTTCCCGCGCCACAACGCCCGGTTCATCATGCCGGAGGTGTTCGCCTACCTCGACGCACGGAAGACCCAACGGGCCCGGTTCGGCATCGTCCCGATGGACTTCCCCGACCAGTACCCGGCGATCCTCCGGCTGCTGATCGACAAGAACTTCGTCTGAGGAACCGGGGCCGGTCCGTGCGCCGCCACCCGGTGCCGGGTGACGGCGCACGGACGGGAGTCACCGCAGGACGCCGTGCACGGCTTCCGGGTCGGTGGGCGACAGCGGCGCCGCCGGGGCCGCGGTCTTGGCGGTGAAGGCGGGCGGCGGCGTCACCAGGACGGGGGTCGGATCGGCCTCCGGGGCGCAGGTCTTGGCGATGCGGCCCTTGCCGTCGGGGAGGCTGCCGTCGCGCAGGTAGGCGGTGAAGGTGTCGTCCAGGCACGCGTTGCCGTGGAACAGTATCTCGTGGAAGCTGCCGCCGTCCTGCACGACCAGCTTGCTGCCCGGAAGCGCGTCGTGCATCGCGAGGCCGCCCTCGTACGGGGTGGCGGCGTCCTCGGTGGCCTGGAAGAGGAGGACGGGGGGCAGGCCCTTGCCGGTGATCCTCAGCCGGCCGGCCTGGTTGCCCTGGTAGGGCCAGAACATGCAGGCGGCGTTGTACCACATGTTGTTATACGTGTAGAAGGGCGCTTCGGCGTCGACCTTGGCCTGGTCCTTCTTCCAGGTCTCCCAGTCGCGCGGCCACGCGTTCTCCGTGCACTGGGCGGCGTTGTAGGCGGGGAAGGTGCCGTCGTCGGAGCCGGGCGCGGCGTACTTGTTGTAGGCGATGTTCAGCGGCCGGGGGTCGTGCTGGACGAGGTAGGAGGACAGGACGGTCGCCATCCGCGGCCAGCGCAGGAAGTTGTAGCCGCCGCCGTAGAAGGTGTCCTCGAACTCGGCCGGGCCGATCTTGCCGGGTGCCGGTGCGGCGTCGACCGGGTCCTTCCGCAGGGCGTCCTCGACCTGGGCGTACGCCCTCTCGACGGCGGCCCGGTCGGTGCCGAGGTGGTAGACGGAGTCGGCCTTGGCGGCCCAGTCGGCGAAGGCGTCGAAGCGGCGCTGGTGCTCCTTGTCCTGCAGGATGTTGTGGTCGTACCAGCTGATGGTCGGTCCGACGATGCTGTCGAGCACCATCCGGCGGACGTGCTTCGGGAAGAGCTGGCCGTACGTCGAGCCCAGTGACGTGCCCCACGAGCCGCCGTAGAAGTTGATCTTCTGGACGCCCAGGGCGCGGCGGATGCTGTCCATGTCGCGCGCGTTGTCGACCGTCGTCATGTGCGGCAGCAGCCAGGACCAGTCGGCCGCGCAGTCGGCGGCGTATCCGGCGGCCTTCTTCAGCCACGCCTTCGTCGTGCCCTGGCTCACCTGGTAGTCGGGCCGCTCGCCGTCGAAGTAGTGGGCGTCGCAGACGACATGGGGGTCGCTGGCGTTGGTGCCGCGCGGGTCGAAGCCGATCCAGTCGTAGGTGGAGGCGACGTCCTGCGGGATCTGCCCGGAGATGTAGGCGGGCATCCAGAGGCCGGAGTCGCCGGGGCCGCCGGGGTTGAGCAGGATCGGACCCTGCTGCTTGTCCTTGGGGGCCGTGGCGGGCAGCCGGTTCAGCTTGATCTTGATCTTCCGGCCGTGCGGGTCGGCGTAGTTCACGGGCACGTCGAGCATCGCGCACTGGAGCGCCGGCGTGGTGGTGTCGTTGCAGGAGCTCCAGACGAGGCTGCCCTGGCCGGTGTCCTCCGGGGAGGCGGTGTCGGGCTCGGCGGCGGAGGCGGCTCCGCCCAGGGCGGCGACGGCTGCGGCGGCCGAGAGGAGGGCGATGACTTTTCTCATGGGGAGCATGATGTGATACGTGAAATGGTACTGCCAGGGGCCTGGCCGGACTTTACCAAGGCTTGACCGGCGTGGAGCCGGGCAGGACGCGGGCGCCGGACCTCCCGGGACGCCGGGGCAGAACCTGCCGGCACGGTGATCGATCCGGCCTGCCGTTCCTGGCGCCGTGGCGGTGTTCCGCCCTGGGGTCGGGGAGGAGCATCCGGGCGGGTCGGCGAGGATGCGGGAGGGTGTTCGCACGCCCGTTCGGCGGCGCGCGCGGTGCGGCGGGCGCGCGGGCCCGGCACGGTGGTGCTGTGCCGAGGACGACGCTCGTGGGCCTGTGCGCCCTGCTGCTCTGCGCACCCGCCGCCGGGGCGTACGCGGTCGAGCCCGGCTGGGCGGTGGCCGTCGTCGACCAGGCGTCGCGGCGCGTGCTCGTCCTGCAGAGCGCCGAGGAGCTGATGGCCTACCAGGGCCCCGATCGGCTGCCCGTCGTCTGGAGCTGGAGCGCCGATCGGGCACCAGACCTCGCCGACCTCACGCCCGCCACGACGTGGACCTCTCCGGACGAGGTCAAGAGCCGAATACGCGGCGGCCGGCGCTTCCTGCTCGTCACCGCCTCCGGCGGCCTCGCCGCCGTCATCGACACCACCACCGGCGCGACCCGCTGGGCGACCGACGCCGGGGCGGCCGCCAACCCGCACAGCATCGAGCTGCTCCCCGACGGCAACGTCGCCGTCGCCGCGAGCGACGGCGGCTGGGTGCGCGTCTACACCGCCTCGCAGGGGCCGCGGGCCACCGCGCACGCCGAGTACCCGCTCCCCGGGGCGCACGGCGTCCAGTGGGACCGGCGCACCGGCCTGCTCTGGGCGCTCGGCGACGACGAACTGGACGCCCTCCGCGTCGGCGGCACCCCGGCCGCGCCCACGTTGACCGCCGTCCGCGCCGTCCCGCTGCCCGGCCGCGGCGGGCACGACCTCGCGCCGGTCCTCGCCGCGCCGGGACGGTTCTGGGTGAGCACGCTGGGCGCGCTCTGGCAGTTCGACACCGCCGCCGGCCGCTTCACCCCCGTCCGGCTGGCCTCCCGCGCGGCCGAGCGGGACCTCAAGAGCGTCGGCGACGAACCCGGCACCGGACGCCTCCTCACCGTCGCCCCCGAGCACACCGCGCCGTGCGACTGGTGCACCTCCGTCCTGACCTTCCACCGGCCCGGCGGCACCCGCGTCCTGCGCGGTACCCACCTCTACAAGGCGCGCTGGTGGGGCGGGGGTTGGTGACGGCGGCAACCGCACCAGGGGTGGCGGAGGGTGGCGAATACACGCCCCGCGCCGGGGCATTCGGCTGATGTGGCATATTTTGTGCCCCGCCAAACTACTCCAATGGAAGTGAGTTTCCCGGGAGCGTCCGCAAACCTGTCGCGGGCCGTGCGGGCTGGGATAGCGTCCGTTTCACCCGGGGGTGATCCGACCGTTCCCCCGGCGTAATCCGACGCATTCGACCAGGGCCGGACCCTGCCCTGCCGCGACTTATCCGGGAGAAAACATGCGCAATTGCGTTTCCGAACAGCAGCCCGCCGCGGTCGACGATCTGCGCCTCGCGGTCGACTCGCTGGCCGCCTTCCCGGCCCGCAGCGCGGCCGGCGGCTCCGACGTCACCGAGCGCCTGGCCGCCGTGGCCGAACTCTGCCACTCGGTCGACGCGGTACTCGACAGCCTGGTCGTGCAGGCCGCCGCCGAGGCCGCCGAGGAGGGCTGGACCGCGGCCCGCATGGCGAGCGAACAGTCCGCCTACTATGCCAGGTTGCAGCGGGCGCTGCTCCCCGCCGAGGCCGGCGCCGGGCTGACGCAGCAGTGAGCGCCCTGCACCCGGGCGCGCACGTGCTGGCCTGCCCCACCCGATGGAGCGACGTCGACGAGAACGGGCACATCAACAACGCCCGGCTGGTCGGCTACGTCCAGGAGGGGATTTACGACCTGTTCCGCCACCACGCGACCGCCGTGCGGGAATCGCTCTTCCCGTCCGGATTCATCATCGCGCGGCACGAGATCGATTACCTGGAACAGGTGCACCACCGGCCCGAGCCATTGTCCGTGAGGCTCTCCGTCGAACGGATCGGGCGCAGTTCCGCGCACGTCGAGGTGAATGTGTGCCGGGAACCGCTGATCTTTATGCGGGCCCGTACCGTGGTGGTCGCCAGGGACCGCGAATCCGGGCGATCGCGGAAACTCAGCCAGAGTGAACGGCGTTTTCTCTCCGGGTTTATGCCGGAGTCCCCGCGGGTCGACGCGGTCGCGCCGACGGCGCCGCCGTCCGGGTCCCCGCAGTGGGTTCCGGCCAGGGCCGGCGGGCCCGCCACGGCGCGCCGCACGCGTCGGCGGTGCCGCGCCTCCGCGGCCTGACGGCCGCGCGGACCGGGCCCGGTCCGGGTGTGATCGACAACGGCGTCGATCCGCCCGCCCGCCCTCCCGCAGTACGCTGAGCAGCACGGGCACCGGTCACGTTCGGCGTCGGCCATGTGCTGCGACGGTCACGTGCTGCGACGGTCCCCCGCACGCTGCAGGTCGCAGTCCGTTCCTGGCCTCCGCAGCAGTCGTGGGCGCCGCCGATCCCCGCCGGCACCCACCGGGCGGAAGGAGGACGCGATGACCATTTCCTCGGAGGACTTCCTCGACCGCGTCGTCGAACGCGGGGAGTACGGGGGCCGCGCGGAAGCCGACCACGCCACCCGCGTCGTGCTCGCCCTGCTCGGCGAGCACCTGGTCGGCGGCGAACGGGCCGAGCTCGCCGAGGCCCTGCCCGGCGCCTACGCCACCATCCTGCGCGACGCCGCACCGACCTGCGCACCGCTGACCGCCGAGCGCTTCGTCGAGGCCGTCGTCGGCTGGATCGACGGAGCCACGCCGGCGACCGCGAAGTGGGACATCGGGGCCGTCCTGAGCACCACCGCCGACCTCGCGCCCGGCGGCCTCGTCGACCGCGTGCTCGACCAGCTCCCCGACGGCTACGACCTGCTCTTCGGCCACCCGCTGCCCGCCTGAGCCGGCGCGCCGGTGGTGGCGCGGAACACCTCGGCGTCCGGGCCGGTCAGCCACACCGGCCCGGCGCCCGGGCGCAGGTAGGCGGCGGCTCCGCGGGGGAGGTCGAGGACGGCTCCGTCGAGGGACCGGAGGCGGGCTTCGGCTTCGGTGCAGAGGAGGATCTGGGGGGTGGGGAGGTCCGCGCGGGCGGGGGACTCGGTGGGGTGGAGTCTGGAGAGACTGAATTCTCCGCTGGGAGTCGGGAATTCTCCCTCGTCGGTGGGGTCGAGGACGTCTGCTTCGGACGGGTGGAAGGACGTCACGGCGAGGAGACCGTCGACGTCGACGTGCTTCGGAGTGAGGCCGCAGCGCAGCACGTTGTCCGAGTTCGCCATCAACTCCACGCCCATGCCTCGCAGATACGCGTGGGGGACTCCGGCTCCGAGGTGGAGCGCCTGGCCGGGGGCCAGTCGGACGTGGTTGAGGAGCAGGGCGGCGACGAGGCCGGGGTCGCCGGGGTACTCGTCAGCGGCGCGGGCGTAGGCGGCGCAGGCCTCGGCGTGTGGGCTCCCGGTTGCGGCGACTCGGCGCAAGTGTGCAGTGACGGTGGCGAGTTCGGAGTGGGTTGGGCGCGTTCCGGCGAGGACGTCGTAGAGCAGGTCGCGGAGGACCTCGGTGGCGGGACGGCGGCGGAGAGCGCCGGCCCAGGGGGTGAGCAGCGGGACGCCGAGGGTGTCCAGGAGGTCGGCGGTGGCGGCGGTCGGCCTGAAGCCGCACAGGGCCTCGAAGTCGGTGAGGGCACAGAGCAGTTCGGGCTTGTGCTCGCGATCCCTGTACGTCCGATCGGGTGCGTTGAGCGGGATGCCGCGCGCCTCCTCGTCGTCGTACCCGGCGGCCGCCTGCGCGCGGGTGGGGTGCACCTGGATGGACAGCGGCCGGTCGGCGGCGAGCACCTTGAGGAGGAACGGGAGCGCCGGGCCGAAGCGGCGGACGGTGGCGGGGCCGAGCAGGGTGTCCGGGTCCGTGGCGATCAGTTCGTCGAGTGGGCGCGGGGCGGTGGGGCCCTCCAGGAGGGAGGGGGCGGACGGATGTGCGCCCATCCACAGCTCGGCCTGCGGCTCGCCGGTCGGTGCCGTGCCGGTCAGCTCGGGGATCGCGGTGGGGGAGCCCCAGGCGTAGGTGCGGACGGGGTTGTGCAGCAGGGCGAAGGGAGGGAGAAGGTGCATGACGGGTCTCCCGGGGCTAAGGGCGCAAGGTCAGCGGCAGAGGGCGGCGGCGCCGATCAGGCCTGCATCGGTGCCGAGTTCGGCGTGGCGGACGTCGAGGCCCCGGACGTACGGCAGGGCGGCGTACTCGTCGAGGTGGCGGGCGAGCGGGGTGAACAGCAGCTCCCCGGCGGTGGCGACTCCGCCGCCGATCACCACCCGGTCGAGGTCCACGAGCGTGGCGGTGGCGGCGATGCCGGCCGCCAGAGCCCTGGCGGCACGGTCGAAGGAGGCCAGCGCGATCCGGTCGCCGGCGGTGGCGGCTTCGGCGACGGCGCGGGCCGAACGGTCCTCGCCGGCCGGCTGCCAGCCCTCGGCGAGTGCCCGGCGGGCGATCGCCGTTCCGCTGGCGATGCCCTCCAGACAGCCCCGCGAACCGCACGGGCAGGCCGCGCCGTCCAGGTCGACCGTGATGTGGCCGAGGTGGCCTGCGTTGCCGCTCGGGCCGGGGCGGACGGAGCCGTCCAGGACCAGGCCCGCGCCGACGCCCGTCGACACCACCAGGCACAACGCGTTCGCGGCACCCCTCGCGGCACCCCGCCAGTGCTCGGCGGCGGCCATCGCGACACCGTCCCCGGCCAGGTGCACCGGCATTTCGCGGGCCGCCAGGGCCGGGTGCGCGGCGACCTCGGCGACGAGCGGGAAGCCGCGCCAGCCGGGGATGTTGACCGGACTCACCGTGCCCTCGACGAGGTCCACCGGGCCGGCGCTGCCGATGCCGAGGGCGGTCACTGCCGCCCAGTCCGGTGTCCCGGCCAACTGGTCCAGCACCTTGTGGACGACAGCGAACACGGCCCCGGCCGGCTCCTGAGCGGGGGTCGGCAGCTGGACCCGGTGGTGGAGCCGCCCGAGGTCGTCGACCAGCGCCCCGGCGATCTTCGTGCCGCCGATGTCGATGGCGGCGAACAGGGGGGCGGGGGTGTTGGCGGGGGCGGCGGGCATCGGGGACGGCTCCTGGGGGTGGGGGGAGGCGGGGTGGTGGTTAGCGTACTGGGGGGCCGCTGCGCGGGGCTTGGGGTGCGGGGCTTGGGGTGTGGTTGTGGGCTTTCGGGTGGGTGGGGTTCGCCGGGGGTGGCTGCGGGGGTGGCCGCTCCGGGGGCTGGGTGATTTTCCGACTGCCGACT